>JBGSVZ010000099.1:0-29853 GCA_041752695.1 Terrimicrobiaceae bacterium | reverse complement strand
GACGGTGCGGGAGATGAGCGCGGTGCGCTTCTCCTTCAGCCGCTCGATCAACTCCCGCTTCTTCGCCACCAACCGGTCCACCCGCCCCGTCTCCCGGTCCAGAAACGCCACGATGGATCGCTGCTCGGCGGGCGTGGGGAGAGCGACACCCAACGCGCCGAACTTTTCTACCGTGAAATGCGCGATGGTGGACCTGTTGCAGACGATCTCGAGCCAGCCCTGGGATGCTGCGTGGGCGAGAACATACAGCAGAAAGTCAGTTTCGTTTTCTCCCTGCGGTCTGACTCGATGGAGGGCATTCTGTATGATTGTGCCTTCTGGTGCGCCGCGAACAATCGCTGCACGGCCGACATCGCCGCCCTCGCAAACAAGCAGGTCGCCATCTATCACGGCATACTGCCGCCGCTCCTTCTTGTTCGTCCACATGGTCGGCAGTTCCGCAACGCGAACATATTCCCACTGGACGTGCTGAGATTTCAAGTAAGGAGCTTCGTCGTCCGTCGGGCTGGCAGGCTCAGGCTGAAGCATCTTCCCAAGTTGAATCGAGTAGCAGAACTTTACTCCTTGAGCTGCCCAATGCTCCGGCACGTCGCCGAGCCATTCGACGCCGCTGGGCTTGTAACGCGCATGGGCCGGGAGCTTCACGCCGTGACTTCCTTGAGCATTTTCATGATGTCGTCTTCGAGGCGCTTGATGTCGGTCTCGATGACTTCGAGCGGGCGCGGCGGCTCGTAGCGGTAGAAGTGGCGATTGAGCGGGATTTCGTAGCCGACCTTGGTCTTGGTGGTGTCAATCCACGCATCGGGCACGTGGGGCAGCACTTCGCGTTTGAAGTAGGCTTCGATGGTGTCCTTGAGCGGCACGGTCTCGGTGTCGCGCAGGTCAGCGTCGGGCTCGGGCTGGCCGTCGCGGTCGCGGCAGATTTCGGCGGTGTCGTCGCGCTCTCCGAGGGCGGCGAGCACGGCCTTGAGTTCCGGGGCGCTCAGGCGCACGTCGCGCTCGCGGTCGAGGGTGCGCAGTTCGGTGAGGAAGGCTTTGCGGTCTTTGAAGAGCTTTCCCTTGGTGGCTTTGCCGAAGGCGCGGAGCAGTTCCCGGATTTGCTCCTGTCGCTGCTGGCCGGCCTCGATTTCCCGTTGGCGGACGGCGGGGTCTTTCTTCGCGCTGATGGCGAGGTTCTTGAAGCCGCTCTCGTCGTCGAGCAGAGCGAGGCGTTCGGCGCTGGCCTGGAAGTTCAGCCGCAGCGGGCGCTCGACGGTGATCTTGTGGTAGCCGAAATCTTCGGTGTCGAAAATCTTGCTCACGACGCGTTCACGTTGGATGGGTCGGTGCGTAATGGGTTCTTCCTCGGTGAAGGTGCGCGTCTGGCCATCGCGAAAGTCGCCGAAGATTTTGGTGAGCTCGCCGATGTGGTCGGGGTCTTTCTCCTTGTCGGCTGGGTCGCCGATGCGGCGGCGTTTGTTACCCAGGCTTTTCTCCATCTGCACCCAGAACGGGCGGGCATCAATGAGCTGCACTTTGGCCTTCCGGGCCTTTTCCTTCCGGTTCGTGAGCACCCAGAGGTAGGTGGAGATGCCGGTGTTGTAGAAGAGTTGCTCGGGCAGGGCGACAATGGCCTCCAGCCAGTCGTTCTCGATGATCCAGCGGCGGATCTCGCTCTCGCCTCCACCGGCGTCGCCGGTGAAGAGGGGCGAACCGTTGAAGACAATGGCGAGGCGGCTGCCGCCGTCCTGCGGGGCGCGCATCTTGCCCAGCATGTGCTGGAGGAAGAGGAGCGCGCCGTCATTCACGCGGGGTGTGCCAGCGCCGAAGCGCCCGCTGAAGCCGAGCGTGTCTCGCTCGTTTTCGATGTAGCGCTGCTGCTGCTTCCACTCCACGCCGAAAGGTGGATTGGCGAGCATGTAGTCGAAGGTCCATTTCTTGCCGTCGGCAGTGCGGTCGAAGCCGTCCTTGGTGAAGGTGTCGCCGAGAATGACGGCATCGGCGTCCTCGCCCTTGATGAGCATGTCGGACTTGCAGACGGCCCAGGCTTCGTCGTTCCAGTCCTGGCCGAAGAGCTTGGGCTGGGCGTCGGAGTTGAGGTCGCGGATGTATTTCTCGGCAATGGACACCATGCCGCCCGTGCCGCAGGCGGGGTCGTAGATGGTCTTGACGACATGACTGCGGGCGAGGTCCTTCTCCGGGGACAGGAGAAGATTGACCATAAGCTTGATCACCTCCCGGGGCGTGAAGTGTTCCCCGGCCTCCTCGTTCGACTGTTCCGCCCCGATCCGAATCAATTCCTCGAAGACGTAACCCATCTGCATGGGATCGACCCGTTCCGGCGAGAGATCGATGGCGGCAAACTTTTTGACGACGAGAAAAAGCAGATCCTTTTCCGCCATCTTGGCGATCTGAACGTCGAAGGCGAATCTCTCCATGATGGCCCGGATGTTGGGGGAAAAGCCGTTGATGTAGCTATTGAGATTCGGGGCAAGCTGGTTGGGATCGTCGAGGAGGCCATTGAGACCGCTCCCAGGAGCGGGCGTTCCGATCACAAATTTGGAAAGGTTGTAAAAGGGAACCTTCGTAATCAGGGAAAGCCGGTGGCGGATGATGTTTTCTCCCTTGGCCTTGATATCGGAGTGTTCCTTGAGCACGGCGGCCTTCGTCGGGGCGAGAATGCAGTCGAACCGTCGCAGTACAGTGAGTGGCAGGATGACCTTGCGGTACTCGTTCCGCTTGTAGGGGCCGCGGAGCAGGTTGCAGATGCTCCAGATGAAACTGGCGATTTGGGAGTGGGTTTCGGCGGGCATGGAACGGAAGGATCCGAAGACGTTAAACTAAGGGGGTCACATCTGCTGGAGATGCGCCGGGGCGTGAAAAAGTTTTGGGAGGAGATGGATTCCCGACGTCAGCGCATAGCCAACGGGACTACACCGACAGCCTCACTGTTCGATCTGAAGAAGGTCTTGCTGGGCCGCGAGCACTTTTTCCTCAGCCAGCAAGGTATTAACTTTAAGAAACATGCCCATTTCAAAACCCTCTTCTATCAGATCACAAAAATTCTTTTCTTCTTGGACAATCTTTTTTTGCCATTCGATTTTTTCCGTTTTTGTAGCGGCCGTATCACGGCAGAATCGGAGCAAATTCAGGTTCGCTTCGTTGAAGTTCTGGAAGCTTTCGAGTTTACTTGAGCCCATAGGGTTCTTTACTTCATACTCATAGATTGCAGCGATCTTTGTGAGAAGGTCTTTGCGATTATTGATTATGGTTTCTAGATCGCGTGGTTCTTCACCTGCCATCAGTGAACCAATTGCAAGCACCGTTAGGACTGCGAAAATCTTCATCAGGGAAGCTATTGGCACTCTCCACCAAGGATTCAAGCACAAACGCGTTCCGTGGCGAAAAACGGACTGTGCCGCACCTATTCCACCAGCGCCGTGATGGCGGCACCACCCTTGCCGTCCACGATGGGCAGGCCGTGGGCGAAGCAAACGATGTCGTAGTGGAGGGCCAGGAGCACTTTTAATGACTCACGGAGGAGGTGAGGGTCCTCGCAGTATTTGTCCGGGAGAATCGCTAGGCCGTCGAGGTTGATAAGGGCGTCGCCAATAATCAGCGCGCCGGGAATGAGGTAGGCCGTTTCGCCGGGTCCACCGCCCGGCAGCCCGATGGCTTGGATTTTGCCGAAGAGCCTCTCGCCGTCCTTCACCCAGTGGTCGGCCTGCACCTCGCCGCGCGCGCCTTCCGGGGCATAGACAGGAACAGCGTGGCGTTCTTTTTCGGAGGAGGTACCGCGCCAGTGATTGCCGCTGGTGAGCAGGACGGCGGCGACTTTGTTGGCCCCCAACATGCTTTCGAGGGCCTGCTTCTCCAGTCGAACGGGATCGATGAGAACGAAGCCCCCGGGCGTCTGGACGGCGGCGCTGGAGCAGTCGGTTTTGCAGTCGGGGTTGTAGCCGTGCCAGATGAAAAGATCGTCGGCAACGCGATGCACCTCCGGGACCGGTTTCATATCTCGAAAAACGATTTGAGCTTTTCAAGGAACCCGGCGCTGTAGTCTTTCTGCCGGGCACTGCGGGCGCCGGAGGCTTCCGCTAATCGTCCTTCATTTTGCAAGCGCCGGTGCGCCAGCAGGTCGCTGAGGGCTTCGAGAAAATCCGGGCTCAGCGCCGCCACCGGAGCGAGGGTCGCCTTGCTGACCTCGACCGCCTGGCAATCGCACAAAGCCCGCACCGTCGCGCTGCGGGGGTCACCCGTCAGCACGGAGACCTCGCCAATGCAGTCCCCGGGCCCGATCCGCGCGACGTTGGTGGAATTTCCGTCCGCCTCCACCAACACGTCGGCCTGGCCATCGATCAAAATATACATCGGGCCCGCCGCCGCTCCCTGCGTGATGATGTTTTCTCCTGCGCCAAACGTGACGCATTTGGCCGACTGGAGAATGTCTTCAAATTGCGCCGCGGTGAGACAGGGGTAAAAGACGGCCTTTTTCAAGGCCTCGCGCACCGCGCCTGAGGTGTTGGGCGGCGGGCGGAATTCCTGATGATATTCGCCCTGGATCGGGTAGGGAATGCTGATGTCGTTGCGGCGGAGCGAATACCACAGGTTCGTGCGGATCTCGCTATAGACATCCTTGTGAAGCTGGTGGTCGTCGATCCAGAAACGCAATTCGTACGTGATCGCCCAATCGCCGAATTCTTTGAGATAAACATTGGGCAGCGGATCGCGCAGGACATGCGGACAATTGAGGGCCGCTTCGACGAGGATTCCCTTCACCCGGGCCGGCGGGGTGTCGTATTCCAGCCCGATCTCCAGCAACATCGCATGGAGTTTGCTGGGATAATCGTAGTTGATCACCGTCTGTTTGGTGATGTTGCTGTTCGGGATATCAAGATAGATATCGTCAATCGTGCGCAGCCGGGTGGACCGCCAGTTGACCTCCACAATTTGCGCGTGATGGCCCTCGATAAGGAGCCAGTCGCCGGCTTTAAATTGTCCGCCGAAATAAATGGCAAACCCGCTGAAAAGATTGCCCAGGGTGTCCTGGAGGGCGAGGCCGAGCACGATACCAGCGACGCCCGCGCCGGCGAGGAGGCCGGGAAGTGGCTGCTCGTAGATCACCTGCAGAACAATCGCCATGGAGGCGAGGAAGATCAGGATGGAGACGACCTGACTGACAAATTTCGGCAGGGAGGAATTTTCGCTGTCCCTGCGGGAGTTGAAGATCAGATGCCGGACGATGGAGATCACCACAAACGTGGCGGTGAGGATGGCGGCGGCGTCGATGTGTCTTTCCCCTTCCTTCCAGTCGAACTGCGGCAGCGAAGAGGGCACAAACAGGGCCATCGCAAAACAAAACATCTGGTAGAACCACCCCAGCGGAAAGCCGAACCGGCGCTTGAGGATCCGGCCCAGCCACAGCAACACCAGATAAACCGCGATGGCTACGCCGGCGTACAGCAGGGTGAGGTTGGTATTCTCGACAAACGCGGACACGTTGAAGAAGGACGCCGGACTGGCCTCGGCGACGATGGGCAGGAAAACCTTCACGGGATGGGAGAGTGTCAAAATTCCCGGCGACCCCGAAAGCTTTTTCGGGCGGGGCGGAATCCAAAAAAAAGGACGCCCCTTGCGAGGCGTCCTTTTGGAAGGCTTGATCGGCATCGGCAGTTCGCCGGTGCCTCGATGGCAGGGCTCCTAGCCCTTCTGCGCGTCGAGCACAGCGTTGAGCACATTGGTCGGGACCTGCTCGAAGTGGCTGGGTTCCATCGAATACGAGGAACGGCCTTTCGAGAGCGAACGGATCGCGGTGGCGTATCCGAACATTTCCGCCAAAGGCACTTCCGCCGCAATGGTGCAGAGGCTGCCCTTCGTTTCCATGCCCTGGATGCGGGCGCGGCGGCGGTTCAAGTCGCCCATGATGTCGCCCTGATATTCGTCCGGCGTGATGTTTTCGACCTTCATGACGGGCTCGAGCAGGATGGACTTGGCTTTCTTGAGGCCGTCCTTGAGCGCAAAGATCGCGGCCATCTTAAACGCGAGTTCGTTCGAGTCCACGTCGTGGTAGCTGCCGTCCACGATGTCGATATGCACGTCGATCACCGGGTAACCGCCCACCACGCCGTTGAGCACGGCTTCGTTGAGGCCCTTGATGACCGGTGGGATGAATTCCTTGGGAATGGCGCCGCCGACCACCTTGTTTTCGATGGTGATGCCTTTGCCGCGTTCGTTCGGAGCGATCTTGACGACAACGTGGCCGTATTGACCGCGTCCACCGGATTGCTTAACGAGTTTGCCTTCGCCATCGGCCGGGGCCAGGATGGTTTCCTTGTAAGCGATCTGCGGTTTGCCGGAGTTGGCCTCGACCTTGAATTCGCGCAGCATGCGGTCGCGAATGATTTCGAGGTGAAGCTCGCCCATGCCGGCAATGATGGTCTGGCCGGTGTCTTCGTTGGTGAAAACGCGGAACGTCGGATCTTCTTCCGCCAGGCGCTGCAGGGCGATGCCCATCTTTTCCTGGTCGATCTTCGTCTTCGGTTCGACGGCCATCGAAATGACCGGGTCGGGGAAGGACGGAGGTTCGAGAAGGATCGGATGATCTTCGTCGCAAAGCGTATCACCCGTGGTGATGTTCTTGATGCCCACGATGGCGGCAATGTCGCCGGAGTAGCAGGTGTCGATATCCTCGCGCTTGTCGGCCTGGATCTGAATGATGCGGCTGATGCGTTCGCGCTTGTTGGTGCGAGGATTGTAAACCGTGTCGCCCTTGGAAAGTTTGCCGGAATACACGCGGAAAAACACGAGCTTACCGACAAAGGGATCGCTCCAGAGTTTGAAAGCGAGCGAACAGAACTTCGCATTGTCGTCCGAGGTCACTTCCATCGGCTCGAGGTTGTCGGGGTTCAGACCCTTGGCCGCCGGGATGTCGAGCGGGCCGGGAAGGTAATCCACCACGGCGTCGACGAGGTATTGCACGCCCTTGTTTTTGAAGGCGGATCCACCGGCGACAGGAACGAAGCGGTTCGCGATGGTCTGGCGGCGGATGGCGGCCTTGAGCATCTCCTTGGAAATCGGCTTTTCTTCGAGGAATAGCATGCCGATTTCTTCGTCGAGGTCGCACATCTGCTCGATGAGATCCTGATAAGCTTTCTCCGCGATCGCCTTGTGATCTTCGGGGATTTCCTTCACCTCGTAGGTGGAACCCTGCTGGCCGTCTTCCACATAGATGACGGCTTTCTGGTTCAGGACGTCGATCTGGCCGGTGAGGTAATCTTCACGACCGAGCGGAATGAGCACGGGCCAGGCGTTGGCGCCGAGCTTCTTGCGCATGCTGTCCACGGCAGCGTCGAAATCTGCGCCGGTGCGGTCCATTTTATTAACGAAAGCGATGCGGGGCACGCCGTATTTGGTGGCCTGACGCCAGACGGTTTCCGACTGGGGCTGCACGCCGGCAACGCCGCAGAACACGGCAATGGCACCGTCGAGCACGCGGAGCGAACGCTCCACTTCGGCCGTGAAGTCCACGTGGCCGGGGGTGTCAATGATGTTCACGCGCATCTTGATGCCTTCGTACATCTTGTAAACGCCTTCTTCCTTGCGCTGGAGCCACGAACAGGTGGTGGCAGCGGACGTGATGGTGATGCCGCGCTCGCGCTCCTGCTCCATCCAGTCGGTCACGGTGGTGCCTTCGTGCACTTCACCGATCTTGTGGATCATGCCGGTATAGAAAAGGATACGCTCGGTGAGCGTGGTTTTGCCCGCGTCGATGTGGGCGGCGATGCCGATGTTGCGCGTCCGCTCCAGCGGGAACGCGCGGTTTGGCGAGTTGGGATTGGTGGCTTTAGCCTCAAGCGTGGCGGACATGGTGAAATCAGGTTGGTTTTCCCCGGTTGGGGCGGCTGGACGAGAGGCCACATGGCCCCCTGAAAAACCGCCTTGGACGGGGCTTGGGAAGGTATTGAACCCTGCCCCTCAAGCAAGCGAAAAGTTTTCCCGCGGAGGCGGCTCAGCCGACCGGACGGGTTGCAGAGACCCGAATCCGGGATAGGATTTCAGGGATGACTTCGCACTTTCAGGTGACGGGGGTCCGCCGGACCAATGACCGCGTTCCCACGGAATGGGAAGGAATCACGGCTGATAGCCGGGGCATCTACGCGCGGTATGGGGGCGGGGAACTGACGGTTTATCTGGGCGATCCTGACGATGGCCCGGAGCTGGCGGAGGTCAATGGTCGCCTGCTTTTGCTCAAAGTGGTGGAACTCGACGACCCAAACGCGAGTGCCATGGAGCTCGCGGAACTAAAATCCCACACGGCGGGATTCATCGACTGGCCGGACAAGGAATCCGAGGCCGACAAGGAATAGGGCGACGGCGGGGATGTCTTACAACGGTGTTTCCACCACCTTGTAGAAACGCTTGAGGGCTCCTGTCGCGGACGAATCGGTATAAACGAGATGAAATTCGCCGTTTTGAGCAACCTGCGGAGATCCGACGGCATGCCAGTCGCCCTGCTGTAGGGTTTCGGAGTAATAGACCTGATAGGAATACCCTCCAGGCAGGCTGGTCCATTCCACCGTGAAACCGTTGGTAAAATCGCCCTCGATTTTGATGATCTTGAACAAGTCGGGGCCTACGATCCGGAATGCCGCGTCGGACTCATCGGAGGGGATGCCGTCGTTCGCATCAGAAACCCGCACCTTGCATCCGCTGGATTGGGCCAAGGGAGCCGTCCACGGTTCGATGCCATCGTTGCCCGTTGACGCCGATATCACCGTCCAACTGCTCCCGTCGAAGAACTCGAGTTTCACGTTGCCGCTGAAGTTCGCACTGTTCCAGCGGATCCGCACAGTCTGGCCGGGTTCGAAGGTTTCCCCACCATTGGGTATGGCCAGGGAAAACAGTTCCGGCGAAGCCCCTGCCGCCACCGTCACCGAAACCGTGGAACTGGTCTTGAAGGAAAACTGATCCGTCACCACGTGCTGGAAGCTGTATGTTCCGGGCCGGATCATGCCAGTGACTGCGGTGTTGGCCTGGGTTGGGGCGGCCAGTTTTGGACTGGCCCCGGTCGGAGCGCTGATGACTTTCCACCAGTGGGTCAAGGGGTCGCCATCCGCGTCTGAGGAGGTGGAGGTTAGCTGGGAGGAGGACGTTGGCAGGGTCAGGGAGGTGGGATTGGCCGACGCGCTTACGGTGGGCGTGGTGTTCACTGGGTAGACGGGAACGGTATGGTCCCGGCTGACGACCGTGGTGCCGTCGGACACGGTCAGGCGGAAGACGTAGTCCCCCGCGACCGACATGCTGTTGGCATCCGTGGTGTTGGTAGTGGGGGTGGTGAGCTGGGCGTTTGCTCCGGCCGGCTGGGACACAATGCTCCATTGATAGGTAAGGGAATCATTGTCCACGTTCCACGTACTGCTCCGCAGGGTGGTGGTGGTCTGGCTGGGTAGCACCAACTGAACGGGAATGCGGTTGTGCATCTCCCAGATGATCGGTGCGGGATTGCCTGCGAAGACGCGCATGAACACCTGGCGCTGGGTGGAGGCGGTTCCGTCGCTGGCGGTGACGGTGAACGTATAGTCCCCGGCCACCGTAAGGCCCGAGGCCACACAGGCTGTGGTATTGGGTGTGGCGAGGCTGACGCTGGCGCCCGCCGGGGCCTTGGTCACGGTCCATTGGTAACTTAGGGTGTTGAGGTCGGGATCCTGGGCGGCGGCCGACAACGTGAAGGAGGAGGAGGGAAGCGCCAGATGGGAAACAGACGGCTTAAAGCTGGTGAAGACGGGAGGAAGGTTCCCTGCGTTGCGCGGATACAGGGTGTACATGGCGGCGCTGTCCAGTCCAGTCAGACTCAGAGTGCCGTCGGCCCCGACGGTTTTGCTTCCCCGCTCCACATAGGCTGCGGTCAACCGTGCACTGCACAGGCCGTAGGTTCCGGGGGTGAGCCCGCTGATGTTGACGGTCGATCCCGTGAAGCCCCAGAAGTTGAGGATGGTTTTTCCATTGTGCACCCAAGCCAGTTGCTTGGCACCGGTGGCGGTGTCGTCCGTGGTCACCTTGACGCGCACGGCTCCCGGGCGGACGTAGTGCATGACCTGTCGGAGGCGCCAGTAAAACCCCCCGCTGCCGGGTTCAAAATAGTTGAAATGCTGGTCATTGAAAATGATATGGCTTCCCAGCCCATAGACTTCCCAATGCGAGACCATGCCGACAGTCAGATCGGAATAGAGCACATCAGTACTGGTGGTGCCGGTCTCGGTAAAAGCCGTAGGCAATCCCTTCGTTCCCGCGAAGGCCGCCAAGTTGGCGAGTTGGGTCGTACCTCCGTAACGGTGGTAGCTGACCGCGCCCACCCACGACCACAATTCGTCATCGGCGGCGGTGGGGACGATGAAGCTATTGTAGGCCGTATCGATATTGACGCTTTCGGGATACTGGATCTTGGTCGCAAGGCCGGCCGCTTCGATCCTGGGTGCCAGAGCCTTGAGCATTTCCTTGACCACACTCAGGGTGAAGACGTTGTTGTAACTCGCCTCGTTCAGGATGCATTGATAGTTCGCTTCGATCCCATAGAAGAATTTTAGCCGCTGCAGCAAAGACAGGGAAAATTCTGTATATTCTCCAGGATTATTCAGCAGCCAAGCGGGTGGCGCACCGGATGATCCTGAGTCGTAAAAGGAAAAGCTGAGGTACATTTCGAAGGGGTCTCCGTTGGCCCGGACTTGATCAACAAAGGGAAGGACGAAGGACTGTAAATTTTCGTCCATAGCAGCCAGCTCCAGGCTGCTCCAATTCGTGGATAACGGGTCGTTGTTGTCGTTGAGCCATTCCCAGCGCCGCATATCCACTTTGTTGCCCGCCGGAATCTCGACTCGAAGGCGGTTCAAACCGTATTCATTGACGGATTCTGTGATCAATTGCTGCCGGAATTCGGGTGTCAGGTAATCCGGGATGGAATTGACGCAACCCCAGCCACGGATGGTTTGGTAGGTGGTGCCGGTGTCGATGGTCAGATTGACCTGGGCACGGCTTTCGGTGATGGACAGGACGACAAGCAGGAGGACGACAGCCAGGATGACCGGGAGTCTTCTGGCACGGGGAGTGCGGAGGATTTGCTTCATGCGGGGCAGGGGGGGATCAGCTCTGTGGGGCAATACTCAAACGATAGACATGCTGCCGCAACTGGCGGAAAGAGGGAATATCCGTTGCTCTCAAATGCATGTCCATTCGTCTCATAAAGATTTTTTTTGCGATTTGCCTTAATGCACAAAACCTCTAATGTGCCAAGTGCTCGGGTGCTGCGATTGATCTGGAAGTCTCATTTTGCATCCGAAACTCCTCGGAAATCGCATGCCTGCTTCCCGAACCATCAAATCAGAGCGAGAGTTCATTTACATCCCGCACGACAGCCGGGAGCGATATCTTCCAGCCCAGTTGTACCCCGACGACTCGCTCCGGAGGCAGGGAATTACCCTGGGTGGGCTCAGTTTCTGGAGTCCAGGTTACCGCTTGGCGCGGAATAAGAGCCCGGACCATTTGATACTCTACACCATGGGAGGATCGGCTTGGCTGACGATTGACCACGGCCGGCCGGTGGAATTGACTGCAGGGGATCTCCTCATTGCCCCCTGCCATTCCGTCTATGCCTACCGGACCCAAGGCTCGCATTGGGAATCTGCCTGGCTGCACCTGGGGCCCGGTTCGAGGTGGGACGCCCTGATGGGCAACCAGCCCCGGGTGCGCAAGGCCGTAATGGCGGAGATGTTCGTCCGTGTTATGTCAGGCTACATCGAGGAAGCCAATCTCCAGGGGCCCGATTCGGCCGAGGCCCTGCAAGCCTACGTGGAGTTGATTTCGATCTATCTCCAGCGTGAACTGGAAAGTGGAAACCCCCGGCAGGCCAAGCGCACCCACCGGTTGAAATCCATCCTCGGCCGAGTCCAGTTGAATCTGCGGCAGGCCTGGACCGTGGAGAAACTTGCCGCCATGGCCGGCACCTCGCGGGCCCAGCTTCACCGGATCTTGCCGGAATTGACGGGCCGGAGCCCCATGAAAATGATCCATGCCCTCCGGATGGACCGCGCTTCGGAGTTGCTCGTTTATACTGATCAGACACTGGCAGATATCGCGGAGGAGGTCGGCTACGACAACCCGTTCTCCTTTTCAAAAGCCTTCAAGCGCCACACCGGAATTAGCCCGGCCGAATTCCGGAAGATGTCCACCCATCCCTGAGTTGGGCCATACCAGCGGGAAACTGGTCAGGCAGCCGGGTCCACCCAGACCCGCATCGCTGTGGTCTGCAACGGCCCGTATTCCGAAAGCTGCGCCACATCGGCTGCGTCCCGGCCGTAGGCTACGACAATCCGGTTGCCGCGAGGAGCTTTCTGGGTCGCGTCGAATGTGTACCACCGCCCCCCCACAAATGCTTCAAACCACGCGTGGAGGTCCATCGGGTCGAGTTGGTAGAGGTATCCGACCACCATGCGGGCAGGAATGCGCAAAGCGCGACAAAGTCCCATTCCGAGATGCGAAAAATCCCGGCAGACCCCGGCCTTTTTCTTGGCGGTGTCCACCGCGGAGGTGGAGGCGTCACTCACCCCGTATTTGTATTTCACCCGTTTTTGAATCCAGAGCCGGATAGCCTCGGCCTGGGCGTAGCCCGGCTGCACGCCGTTGGTGATTCGCAAGGCCATCTTTAATAGCATGTCCGACTGGCAATACCGGCTCGGGAGCAAATATTGCAGAGTGTCACTCGGAAGGTCCTGCACGAGGGTGAAGGGAGCGTCGGGGTCCACGTCAATGTCGTCGGGCGACAGCACCCGGCAGGTCGTGCGGATCACGGAACGCCCCTGCGGCAGCGTGACCCGGCGGCAGAGATTACCAAAAGCATCGGTAAAATCCTGGTAAGGAATTTCGGGATCAATGGTGATCTGGCTTTGAATCACCCCTTGGCCATCCCCTGTCTGGGGCTGCAACATCAGTATCACGGCTGAACTGTCCGAAGCCTCCACCGTCATTTCACACCCTGCGTCCAATTCCATGACCGCATTATCGCCGGATCGGGGAAAATTGGATCTGTAATTTTTGAAAATAAATCCACGGCCGTTCCATTGCCACCCGGGACAATACTGGTAGTCTCGGGCTCTTGAGCGCGCCCGATGCCATTTCCAGCCAGGGCTCCGTCCTGGTTCTGCAACGTGCCGAGGAGGAGATGCTCCTTCTCGACGCAGAGATTCTTAACGTCCGCCGCCATCTCCACCAACATCCGGAACTGAGCGGGCAGGAATTTGCCACCACGGCGTATTTAAGCGCCCAACTCGCGCGCGGCGGCATTCCATCCACGCCGGGACCCGGGGGAGTCGGGCTGCTGGCCGATCTGGCCGGTGCCGGCGACCTGCCGGTGATCGCTCTCCGCGCGGACATCGACGCCCTGCCCATCCAGGAAACCACCGACTTGCCGTTCCGTTCCGAGGTTCCCGGGGTGATGCACGCCTGCGGTCACGATGCGCATAGCGCAATCCTGTTTGGTGCGCTCGCCGCCCTCCAGCAGCTTGCGCCGCTGCCCGCACGGTGTCGCGGGATTTTTCAATCCTCCGAAGAGGCCGGGCAGGGCGCACTCGATATGGTGAACGCGGGTGCGCTGCAGGGCGTCGGCTCCATTGTCGCGCTTCACGTCGATCCCAATCTTCCTGCCGGAACCGTGGCTGTTGTGGCCGGCCCGCAGTCTGCCTGTTGTCAGGATTTCACCCTTGTGCTTCGAGGCCGGGGAGGACATGCGGCACGGCCCCACCTCACGATCGACCCCATTGCCGTCGGCGCGCAGTTGGTCACCCAGATCTATCAGCTCATCCCCCGCGGGATGGACCTGCGCCATCCCGCAGTGGTGACCATTGGGCAGTTCGATGGAGGGCATTGCACAAACGTGATTCCCGACACCGTGACCCTACGTGGAACGATTCGTGCTTTGGATTTCGCCGTGGCGAACGAAACGAGAAGCCGGCTCACGCAGATTTGCGAAGGAGTGGCACTTGCGTCCGGCGCCAAAATCGAACCCACCTTCAGTCGCCTGCTCCCGGGAGTGGTCAACGACCCTGCCATTACCGCGGTGTGCCTTGAGGCCGCGCGCGAAGTTGTGGGTCCGGAGAGACTGGTGCTGACGGGCCAGCCGAGCATGGGAGCAGAGGATTTTGCGGATTATTTGACGATGGTACCGGGCTGCATGATGCGTCTGGGTGTGGCGATGGCGGAAAAAGAAGTACGTCCACTACACACCCCCACGTTCGAAATTGCCGAGTCCGCGCTGCGAGTGGGGGTCCGCCTTTTGGTGCGCTCCTTCTTCCGGCTCAGCACCATTACACGCCATGCTCATTAAAATCGGTTTCGACATCGCCCTGCGCTTCAATGTGGCCACTTCCATTCTCTACACCTTGCGCGTGCATCCTTCACGGCTCGCTGATCTGGTGGCACCGGAGGACTTCCGGATCGAACCCAACGTCCCGGTGCAGGATTATCTGGACGTCTTTGGCAATCAATGCGGCCGCATTTCGGCGGGCCCCGGCATGATCCGGTTCACCAACCATGCGGTGATTCGCAGCAGCAATCTTTTGGATGAGGAACCGCCGGACCTCCCCCAGCAGGACATTCGTGACCTCCCGGTGGATACCCTCCCGTATTTGCTGCCGACGCGGTATTGTGAGTCGGACAGCGAATTACTTTCTCTCGCCTGGGGACGGTTCGGACACATTTCCGGCGGCGCGGCCCGCGTCCGGGCGATCTGTGACTTTGTCCACAATTACCTTCGCTTCGACTACCTGCGCGCCCGTTCGAACCGCACCGCCCTGGAGTCGTATCGCGAGGGCACGGGGGTTTGCCGCGATTTCACCCATCTGGCCATTACCCTCTGCCGGTGTCTCAACATCCCGGCCGCCTACACCACCGGATATCTGGGCGACATTGGTGTGCCGCCCGTGGATGATCCCATGGATTTCAGCGCCTGGTTCGAGGCCTATCTCAATGGCCGCTGGTACACCTTTGACGCCCGACACAACGCCCGCCGCATCGGCCGCGTGCTGATGGGCCGGGGCCGCGACGCCAGTGATGTTGCGCTCACCACCGTCTTTGGTCTCCATTCCTTGGAAAATTTTCACGTCATCACCGAGCAGGTCGGTTGACGCGTCTTAAGATTCCAGGATGCGCTGCAGCAGTTCCTCAAGGTCCACGGTGGCAATGGTCGAACTGGTGTCGCTGAGGGCGTAGGGGAGAATGAGCCGCCCCTGGTGAATCATTGTTCCGCAGGAATAAACGACATTCGGCACGTAACCTTCCCGTTTTTCGCCCAAGGGCTCCAGCAGAGGTTCTTTGAGACACCCGAGCACTTTGGAGGGGTCTTCACGATCCAGCAACATGGCCCCCAGACAATAACGCCGCATCGGGCCAACACCGTGCGTGAGCAAAAGCCAGCCCTTTTCGGTTTCGAGGGGCGATCCGCAGTTCCCGATTTTCACAAATTCCCACGGTTGTTGCGGCGTCGCGAGCACCTTGGGTTCGTTCCAAAAATGAAGGTTGTCGGAAAACATGAGCAAAATGTTTTCGTCATCCTGACGCGAAATCATGGCGAACCGTCCGTCGATCCGGCGGGGGAAAAGCGCCATGCCTTTGTTCTGCGCGGCCTGGCCATTGAGCGTGCGGATGCGAAAATTCCGGAAGTCCGGGGTCTCGATCAGCTGCGGCAGGATCGCGCGGCCGTTGTAGGCGGTGTAGGTCGCGTAGTAGCTGGCCGAGCCATCCTCCTCGACAAATCGCACGAACCGGGCGTCTTCGATGCCATTGCTCTCGTTGGGGGAAACGGGAAAAATGATGCGTTGGGAGAGGGCGACGTGCTCGGGAAAATGCAGCTCGTAGTTCGAGAGTGCGAGCCAGTGGACGCACTCCATCGTGCGCTCCCGTTCGCGGGCGGACGTCCGGCTTTCGCCGCTCGCGTGGCGGATGGCGGTTTCCAGTTCCTCACGGGTAAAATCCTCGCCCAGCACCCCCATGATCCGGCGTGACCATTCGTTGTCGAACCCCATCTCCTTGAGTTTGTGGACAAAAACCACCTTCCGGTAGGTGGGGTTTTCCTTCACATCGGGTGCGATGATCCGGCGTGAAACTTCGTCGATGGTGATCGAGGCATCGGCACGAACGATCCCCGAGCGGAACTCGATGGACGAAATATGCCCCTCGCCCGTGGCCCTCAGGCTAAGCACGAACCGCCGTTCACCTTCACCCAGCCCGGACTGATCGGGATGCGGAACGATGGAAGGATTAAATAGCGCCGCGGATTCCAACGCGTATTCGCCGGAAAAGAGCGCGCCGATGTAGAGTTGGCGGGCAAAGGTCACCTCCCGGTCGCCAAGGTGCTGGCGCACCATCTCGTAGTGCCGCCGCCAGCACGCCTCCAGGTCGAGATGCCGCGGCCCAAAGTCGGCCCGGAGGATTCCAAGCTGCGTTTCCATCTCCGCCTCAGTGAGCGACAAAGCCCGCTCGATCATATGCGCGACGAGGATGGGATCCGCCGGAATGAACGGCCTCACCAGCACCCGCTTGCTGTCGGGGCGGAAAATGATGTCCGTCGCGCGGACTTCAATGGCACTCATGATGCGGACTCCTCGCGGTCCTCGGCGCGGCGCAATTCCACCCACGAGAGATAATAGGCCAGACTCGATTCCGCGCCCTGATTCTGGTTCAGGTGATCCTGTAGCAACGCGTCTCGACAGCCTCCCGTCGTCTCATCGTAAAGCGGCTGCCCCAGATCGTTGCGGCCGAGAAACCATTCGAAACACCGGTGGGCCGCGAGTCGCCAAAATTCTTCCCGTGTCACAAAAAACGCCTCCAGGCATGCCGAAACCATGGCGTGCGCCTCGAGAGGTTGTTGGTCAAACCGCGCCTTCTCGCCTCCCCGCGGCCAGAAGCCATTGCAGCCGATGGAGGAAAACCGTCCCTCCGGCGTGGTCTGCGCTTCCAGCAGCCAGCGAAGCGAGGTGAGGCCGATCTCCAGCGCTTCGCCGTTCGATGTCCAATGACCGCTCAGGATCATCGCGTGGGACAGCTTTGCATTGTCATACGTGGCGATGCGCTCAAACCATTGCCACTCCGGCGACGAATTCGCCTGATACAAATCCACCAGCATCGTCGTGAGCGTGTCACGCATCTGGCTCACCACGCGGTCCCCGGACAGCGTCCGCAGATATTCGTGAATCGCGATCAACGAGAAGGCCCATGCTCGCGGAGAACTGAACCGCGCCACCACCGGCAGCCCGCGCTGAAACAACAGCGCGCACAGGTTGCGATGGCCTTCATTTTTGGACCTCCCGAGCGCCGTGGCCACCGCCCACAAGGCCCGCGCGTGACTGTCTTCCGACCCATGAAGTTCCAGCCAGATGCGGGAGTAACTCATGAAATTGCGGAACCGGCACGTATTGCCGTCAAACGCATACCAAAGGAATGCCAGATAGCTGCTGGAAAGCTTGCGTACCTCCGGGGAGGAGTGCCCGTATTCTTCCAGCAACACGGTGAAGATATACGCCCTTGCGTTGTCATCCGCGCAATACCCCTCGTGGAAATTCGGCACGTTGTAGATCCCGTGCTGAAAGATCCCCGTGTGATCGCTCATGGTGAAAAGGTGATCGAGTTTTAACTCAGGCATGGGCAGGGGCGACTCCGTCACCACCACCAAACCCGCCGGAGCCTCGCTCATGCTTTCGCGGGCCCGGCCAAAACTTTCCATATACCGCCGGGCCACCACCGGCCAGATCATGTCCCGGCCTTGTTTCCAGGCCAGCTTGCGCATTTTGGTCATCCGGGTGGGATGCGAAAGAATGTCGTTCACACTGCGCGCAATGGCCCCGGCGTCATTAAACGGCACCAGGATCCCGCGTTCTCCCGCCAGCAATTCCTCCGCGTGCCAGTAAGGTGTCGAAACGATCGCCTTGCCCGCCCCGAAGGTGTAGGCCAGCGTGCCCGAGGTAATCTGCGCGGCGTTGAGGTAGGGCGTGAGATAGATGTCCGCCGCGCCAATGTATTCCTTCAGCTTGTCGATGGTGACGAACTGATTGTGAAAAATTACGGTGTCCGCCACCCCCAAATCCGCCGCGAGTTTCTCCAGCCGGTTGCGATATTTTTCCCCCTCCGCCGCCAAGAGATTGGGGTGCGTCGCGCCGAGCACAATATAGACCACATCAGGATGCCGCGCGAGGATGGCCGGCATGGCTTCGATCACCTTTTCGATGCCTTTGTTTGGCGACAACAAGCCGAAGGTGAGCAGGACGGTTTTGCCCTCCACGTCGAACTCGTCCTTGTAAAAATTCGAGTCCATGAACGGCATGTCGATCACCCCGTGGGGGATGAGGTCGATTTTCTCCGGCGAAACCCCATAGACCGACTCGAGCAGGTTTTTCCCGCGCTCCGCCATCACGATGAAACGATTCGACAGGCGGTCGAGTTCGGTCATCACCGCGCGCTGATCCAGCCCGGGGTCCTGCAACACGGTGTGCAGGGTCGTCACGATCGGCATCCGCACCTCGCGCAGCAGCTCCAGCAGATAGTTTCCCGCCGGGCCTCCGTAGATGCCGAACTCATGCTGCACCGACAACACCTCGACGTTGTTGATGTTTAAAAACTCCGCGGCGCGCCGGTAGGAATCGAGCTCCTTCTCCGCGATCTCAAACCGCACCCGTTCCGGATAATCATATCCCTCAGGCCGGTCATTAACCGAACCCACGATGCATTTTGTATCGGGATATTCCGCCGCGATGGCTTCGCAAATATCGGCGGTGAAGGTGGCGATGCCGCATCGTCGCGGCGTGTAATCGCCGACAAAGGCGAGGTGGGAAGTGAGCGGGTGATTTTCCATGGGCAAGCAAACGACGCGGAATCGCGCGCCTCACGGTGGCAGCAATCCGGCTCACCCAAGGGGCAAAGGACTCTGCACGAAACACGGGGAGACTATCGCCCCGGAACAATGGGAAGTCAACGGCCGTGGCGCGGCAGGGCAATACCCCGCCGACGCCCCATTGCGCGAATGCCCGCGAATCCGGTGAGAGGAATTATTTTTTCGCCGGGATGGTGAGATCCACCTTGGTGGCCGCCTCTGCGAGATCCGGGCGTTGCCAGACCCGGACGTAATCCACGTCAAAGGTTTCCGAAATCCTGGACAGATCAATGTTCTTCGTCGCCCAGCCGCCGAGCTGCAGGCTGAGCAAAAGATGGCAGGGAACGGACCCGACGCGGTCATTGATCCATTCGGCTTTCTTTTGTCCGTCGATGAACCAGGTCAGCTTGCCGGGTTCCCACAGCATGCCGAAGTTATGCCAGCCATCGGGCGTGGGTCCATAATAGACATGGGTGTCGCCCCAGGCCTTGTGCATGTCGCCGTAGCCATCCCAATGCACGGCGACATTGTGGCGTCCGGGCCCCCATTCGCTGAGGTGCTCCAGGATGTCGAATTCCATGCCGCCCCACTTGGTGGAGTTGCGGTTCCAGATCGACTGCTGGTCGGTCGGGCCGTTGACATCCCGGTCGGGCATCAGCCAGAACGCGGGCCAGAATCCGCGCGTTGCCGGGAGTTTCACCCGGGCCTCGAAATACCCGTAGCTCTGCGCCCATTTGCCAAAGCCGGTGAGCTGACCGGAGATGTATTCGCGTCCCTCGACGGGTTTTTTCTCCGCGCCGAGTTTGAGCACGCCGCCCTCCACGCCGGCCTTTTCCTTTTGGTAGAAGAAAAATTTGCTGAAGTGGCTGTTGCTGGCTTCCCATTTTTTCGCATCGATCGCGCTGCCATCAAAATTATCCTCGAAGGTGAGGGTCCAGTCGCCTTCCACGGGCGGGCGTTTTCCGAGCCAGTCCGGCGGGGTGACAGGCGTCTTGCGATCCGCGAGGGAGCTCAGGGAAGCCTTGCTGGTGCTCGCGCCGGGGCTGCCCCAGGCTTTGAGGTCACTGAGAAGAAGGGTGGTGTCCTGCTTGGGTTTGGCGAGGAAAACCTGGATGGCCGTGACCCGGGTCGAATCCAAAGCGAAGGCGGCTTTGCCATTGTCCTCTCCGAAAACCAGCTTGATCGTTTCCGTCGCCCCGGGAGCGATTTTCTGGCTTTGGGAATTCCACGGGCTTTTTTTCCAATCCCCGGCATTGTCCGCGCGCAGGACGGCGGTGACAGGTTCCGCACCAGGATTGGTGAGCGTGACCTGGATCCCGCCAAACGCCGACAAGTTCCACCCTCCGGCCGGGATGGGGAAATGCAAAGTCGGGTAGCTGGTGGTGGTGGCAAAGGTCGCCTTGATCTTGCCGTCCTCGACCGCTGCCTGGGCGTGGTTGAATTTGAAGGCGGAGAGATTGATCTCTTTGGTGAAGTCAACCAATTCGCCGCCGATGCTCGGGGCGTTGGTGTTTTCGGCCCCGGCGGCTGGCGGCTTGGCCGCGCTTGTGGCGGGCGCGGCGCTGCCTTTGATCGGTTTGAGACTGCGAATGACAAAGGCGCCATCGGTCGCGGGTTTCGAGGCAAAGACCTGCATGCCGACAATCGCCGCGGGGTCGAGCGCGAAAGCCGGATTCCCTCCGTACGAAAACCCGAATTTTACGGTGACGGACTTGGTCTCCCCCGGGGCGATTTTTCCTCCCTCGGTATTGTAAGGTTCGCCAGGCCCCTTGTTGTCCACGCGCAAAGCGACACCGAGCGGATTGCTGCCTTGATTGGTGATTTCCGCCACAATACCGGTGTATTCGGACAGGTCCCATCCCTCCGGCGGCGCGGGAATTCGCACACCAGGAAATCCGGGGTCCGCGGCGAACTCCACCTTGATGCCGGTGGTCTGTCCATTTTCCTCGACGAGGGACGTGGTGGATTTATGACTCTTCACCGCCCCGAAATCCGCCTTGGCAATCTCCAAGAGATCCCCGGATTCCGGCGGCGGGGCGGCGTGAAGCGTCAAGGCGAGGAAACTCGCAAGGAGGGCGGAATGGATTTTCATGGAGGAATGGTGACGGGAGAATCGACGGTCGGGAAAAGGACCGATACGTCAATTCCGGGCGGACCGTGAGTGCGTAGCCGACTCGAGATTTGTTAATCTCTGATGTCTTTCCGCTGCTTTCGTAGCCCAGCGGCTACGCAGGGTGAGGGTTTTCGGATTTTCCGGCAGCCCAGTTCGCCGCGCAGCAAGGCGTAATGCCGCCGATCAGGAGGCTTCGCTGCTGCTTCGCGGAAAGGCCAGGAATTCCAGCCGACGGTTCGCGTCGGGGTATTGTTCGGACGGGCCGGTGATGAGAAGCACGTTGCGGGCCGAAACGCCGAGGCCGCCGAGGGTGTCGCGGATCGTCTCGCGCCAGTCCTCGGGATAGGTGGAAATATCCACGGGATGGACGCCGTAGGTGAAAGCCAGATTTTGTGCGGTGTCCGGGTGGGTGGTGAAGGCGACCGTCCAGACCGGCGGACGAAACCGGGCCACGGCGCGGGCGGTGGTGCCGGAGTGAGTCGGGGTGGCCACGGCGTCACAGGATACGGCTTCAAGGGCGGATTCCAGGAAGCGCGCGGTGAGGTCGGGTTCGGCTGCGGCGGGTCCGAGTTTCTGGCGTTGGAGGCTGAGGAAATCGCCGCAGCGATTGGCTTCGGTATAGGCGGCGATGCGCGCGAGCATCTGCACGGCTTCTTCAGGGTATTTGCCCATGGCCGATTCGCCGGAAAGCATCACGCAGTCGGTGCCGTCGAGGATCGCGTTGGCGACATCCGTAGTCTCGGCCCGCGTGGGCAGGCGCGTGCCGGTCATGGATTCGAGCATCTGCGTGGCAGTAATGACAGGTTTGCCAGCCAGATTCGCCTTGGCGATAAGCTGTTTCTGCACGATGGCGATTTCCTCAATCGGAATTTCCACCCCCAGGTCTCCCCGTGCGACCATGATGCCGTCGGACGCGGCCAGAATTTCTTCGTAGCGATCGACCGATTCCACCCGTTCGATTTTGGCGATGACAAAAGGATTGTGGCCCAGGTCCCGGGCGGCCGCGCGGACCATTTCGATGTCGGCCGCGCTCTCGACGAACGACTGGCTGACGGCATCCACCCCGCGCTCCAGGGCGAAGGCTAGGCATTGGTGATCGTGTTCGGTGAATGCGCTGATCCCGAGGGCAATCCGGGGGAGATTCAGGCCCTTGCGGGAACGCATTTCTCCGCCCACTGCCACGATGCAATGCACATCCTGCCCCTCGACCCGGTCGACGATCAACTGGGAAAGGCCGTCATTGAGAAAAAGGCGGTCGCCGGGCCTGACCACCCGGGGCAGAGGGTCAAAGGTCATGGAAACCCGCCGGGCGTCTCCGATAATGTCCTCGCTCGTCAGGATAAAGGGAGCGCCGGGCTCAAGCGTGATCGGTTCGGGGCTGATTGTTCCCAATCGCATCTTGGGCCCGGGCAGATCGGCCATGATGGCGACGCGACGACCGACGACTTTTGCCGCCGCGCGGATGCGGGAAATGACCTCCCCATGACCCTCGAAACTGCCATGGGAAAAATTCAGCCTCGCGATATTCAGCCCGGCGCGGATGAGCCGTTCCAGCATTTCCGGGGATTGCGACGCGGGGCCGATAGTGGCCACGATTTTGGTTTTATGGCTGGGTAAAGGCATGGACCGGAGACTTGCCGCGCATGCTCGCGCTCATCAAGTCGATTCTTCCTCGCCCCCCGGGGTCAGTCCCATATTTTCTAACAGCCGACCCATGTGGTGGCCGCGGCCCACGGCTTTTTCCCGGGGGGTGAAGGCGATTTCAGCGCCGCGAGGTGATGGATCCGGTGGTTGCCAGCGCGGAGAAATAGCCGATGTAATTTCCACGGCGATCGTAGCTCCAGACGGACCAAACCGGAGTGGCGTCGCGGCCTTGTTGTTGCAGTTGGAGGCTCAGGGAGCCGAGTCTCTGTCCGCGGCGTTCGGCAAAGGCGAGGGCGTCGCGCCACAGGTCGGTGGAATTCACCCGCAGGCTGCGAAGGTTGATCGGTGTGATTTGGCGGAGAAAGGCCCGCGGGCTGATGGCGGGGCGTTCCGACACGATGCGTCCGTCCTCGATGGTGAGGTTCATGAGCAGACCGTCGCGGGCGGCATTCCGGGCCGTCACATACCATTGGTCGGGATGCGGGTCGGCGTTGTCCGCGGAAAGCCAAACCACGCCATTGCGATAGTTGGCGGGGAGGCTGGCGAGCGCGCCGAGGGCGGAGTCGGGATTCTGAGCGAGGGCCGGAGCTACCGCGGAAACAACCAGGGAGAGGAGGAGAAGAAGGCGATTCATGAAGCGAAAAACTGGCAGAGGAGAGCGGATTGGGACATCAAAAAACGCCGGGACGGCGCAGGGTTGGCAGCTCACCGGGCGGAGGCGAAGCAGCGCCGCAGGTGGGGGTCTGTCTCCAGAGCGTGTGCGATTTCCGGAAGGCAATCCCGGGTGGAAAGGACCGTGTAAAAGTCGCTCTTGATGGACGGAGCGCGCCGGGCGGCCTCGAGCCATTCGGCGCGGTCGAACGGATCTGCCTCCACCGCCCGCCAGAAGCCCGTTGCCTCAAAAAGCCCGGCTATGGTTTCCGCGTTATGTCCTTGGAGGAGACTCACCAAATACGACGCAACGCCGACTTGGAGTCCGTGCAAACGCGGGCGTGCGCTCAGTCCATCGAGGGCATGGGAAATGAGGTGTTCGCTTCCGCTGGCGGGGCGCGACGAACCGCAGATGGCCATGGCAATGCCGTTGAGCATCAGGGTTGTGCCGAGCAATCGTACGCCCTCCAGATCATAATCCGCGCGGCCGAGGAACTGATAGACGCTGGCATCGGACAGCAGCGCCGCGAAATCATCCACCGGTTCCTCCACCGCATGAAACGCAATTTTCCAGTCGGCCACGGCGGTAAATTTCGCCACCAGGTCGCCCACACCGGAGAGCCAGAGCATCTTCGGCGCGCCCAGACAGACCGCGGTGTCGATGATCACGCCAAAGGGCATCACTGAGGGCAGGGAACGGCGGTGGCCCGACACCGTGAGGCTGGATTGCGGGCTGCAAATGCCGTCATTGGAGAGCGAGGTCGGCACAGCCAGGAACGGCAGGTGCGACAGGTGGGCCACATATTTGGCCACGTCAAGCGCCTTGCCTCCACCAAGCCCGATCAGCGCATCCCATCCGCGCGGCATGGCCTCGAAGTGGCGGCACGCCTCCTCGAAGGACGCGGACTCAATTTCGATGGGTTCTGCGAGGATGATGCCCTGCGCTGCAAGGGAAGCAGAAAGGCGTGCGAGAAAGTCCGGGGGCAGGCCGGCACTGAAGTAGACCCCGACTTGACGCCATCCGTGCCGCCGCACATAGATCCCGAGGCGGTCCAGAGCGCCGGGTTTTACCCTTACCAGCGAAGGAATGGTAGCCTGTCGGGGCGTCGTCAGCATGGCAGCGACTCCCGGATGCCGGACCAGTTGTTCAGCGGGTGAAATTTTTCGCCCCGCGCCGTGAGGGCCCCGGCCAGCCAACCGCGCGCGAAGCGGCGTTCCACCGGAACGAGCAGGGACGGTTCAAAATCGGGGCGACCGTCTCCGGCAAAAGCGACAAGCGCCGAACGCCGGAGCGCGTCCCGAACAATCGCCTGTTTGTTTACGCCGGTCTCAGGACTGAAAAAATCCCCCCGTTCGGGCAATTGCATGGTGAGCCCACTGGCGGGCGAGAACGTCCCGGGGTTGCTGAATACCGTGACTTTCACGTCCTGCCCGGCGAGGAGGTGGTCGATATACCACCGGCACCCCGCCGAAGCGATCACCACCTCCCAACCCGCGGCTTGCAGGGCGCGGACCGTTTCGGCGAAATCGGGAAAAACTTCCATGGCATCGACCAAGGCCAGCAACTCCTTCCGGCTCGCCCGTATGCGGGAAAAAATCTCCGCGAGCGCTTCGAAATGGGTCAGCGTGCCCGCCACGTATTTTTCCCATGGGTCGTCCCCGGGCGGAAGCGGCCAGCGCCGCCGCACGAGCTCGTAAAAGTCGTGGCGGGTGACCGTGCTGTCAAAATCCGTGACCAGGATGCCGCCACTCATGGCGTGAAGTTAGGGGTAAAACCTCTCGCGACAAGCCTCCACGTGGCATTGGCCCGGGACGTCAGCGCTCACTGAACAAGCCTCCTGAGGGAGCATTTTTGGGAGGCTCCAGCCCGATTTTCCGGTACGCCCGCGGCATGGCGACGCGGCCCTGCGGGGTGCGTTTGATGTAGCCTTGCATGATCAGGTAGGGCTCGTGGACTTCCTCCAGGGTGCCGGCCTCTTCACCGATGGCGACGGCAAGCGAACTGAGTCCGACCGGACCGCCACCGAAAAGGGAAATGAGGCTTTCGATGATCCGCTTGTCCATTTCGTCGAAACCGTCTTCGTCGATTTCCAGCATCGCGAGCGCCTTCTGCGCGACGGGGGCATTGATTGCGCCGGCCGCGCGAACCTGGGCGTAGTCTCGCACCCAGCGCAAAAGATTGTTGGCGATGCGGGGAGTGCCGCGGGAGCGCCGGCCGATTTCGAGCGCGCCGGGAGGGTCAATTTCCACCCCGAGCAATCCCGCACTGCGGGTCACGATGGTCTGCAGGTGAGCCGCATCGTAATAGTCCAGCCGGCAGTTCATGCCGAAACGGGAGCGCAGCGGGGCGCTGATCATGCCGGCGCGGGTGGTCGCGCCCACCAAGGTAAATTTCGCGAGGTTGAGCCGCACGCTGCGGGCGCTCGGGCCCTGGTCGATGACGATATCCAGTTTGAAATCCTCCATGGCCGGATAGAGGTATTCCTCGATGGCGGGCTGGAGGCGGTGGATCTCGTCGATAAAAAGCACGCTGCCCCGCACCATGTTGGTGAGGAGGCCGGCGAGGTCCCCGGCTTTTTCAATCATGGGCCCGCTGGTGGTCTTCACCTCCGCGCCCATGGCATTGCCAATGATGTAGGCGAGGGTGGTTTTTCCGAGGCCCGGAGGCCCACTCAGCAGGATGTGCTGGAGGGCCTCGTCGCGCTGCCGGGCGGCATCCACGAGCAGTTGGATGCGCTCGACGGTTTTTTCCTGTCCCGCGAACTCTTCAAAAAGCGGCGGGCGCAGGGAAATGTCGAAGGCCGTATCCGGCGCGTCATCGGTGGGAAGGGAAAACTCAGGCATCCTTTGGGGAATTTTGGAGCAGCGACGCACGAATGTCACGCAGTGGCGTGATGGTGCGGGCCAGCAATAGGCCGAGCGACGCGGCGGTGACGAGTCCCGTCACCCAAAGAAAGTCGTTCATCTGCATGTCCTTCACCTGCCCAAAGAAAGTGAGGAGAAACGTGCAGGGCGGCAGCGGGCAGAGCCACATGGTCATGGGCTCTTGGGAGATGCCGGCCATGATGTTGACCAGAAAGGTCACGGCCGCAAAAAGGAATTGCAGCGCGATGTAGAGCCCCAGGAAGTATTTGGTCTCGGGAGCCGCCAGGCGGATGAGGGCGGCGGGGAAGATCAGCCAGCCAAGCAGGGAAACGATTCGAAGCACGTCCTCCCGATCATCCAGTTGACCGTGCAGACCGAGGAGCCCACCGCCGACGGCGGTGAGAATGATCAGGAACCAGGAAGCCGACACCCAGCCCGGTGTGAAAAACAGCGCCAGCGTTTTTCCGGCCGGACCCTGTTTGAGAAACGGCATGTAGACCGAGCGCACGAAACGCTGCGGTTCGGCGAGGGTGTCGATGACGACCACGCCCAGCAGAACCAGTGCGACGCGGTAGGCGGCGGCCGCGTTCGCGCCAAGCAGCGCGAGCAGGGCCGCGGCCAGAAGCAGATAGATTCCGAGAAGGCGCTTGCGGATCGCGTGATTCTCGGCTGGCGGGGCAATGTGCGAGGCGGCAACTTCCAGTCCCAGAAAGATGAAGGCCGGCGCAAAAAGAATCGCGCCGAAATAAAAAGTCCACGGCGCGAAGGAACCTCCCATCGACCCCCGGATGGCATTGCCCGCAATCACGCCAATCAGGCCGAAGAGCAGGAAGATAAATCCAAAGATCATGCCGACGCTGAAGAGGGCCCGCAGGATTTTTGACTCGTAGGGCGAGAGGGCGATGGTGGCCGCCGTGAGCATGCCGCTGGCGAGAAGCAAAATCAGCACACTCTGCAGGTCCTGCACCACATCCACGCTGCCTAAAAAATACCGCAACAACACGTACGGGAGCACGGCCGCGACGAGCAGCAGGGTCTGCACCATCAGCGCCGTCCATTTTCCCGCCGCAATGCGCAGGGCGGAAAGCCGGGTGAGAAAAACCAACTCCAGCGTGCCCGCCTTGATCTCTCCGTAAAGCGAACCAAATCCCCGGATGGGCATCAGAAAAAGCAGCGGCACACCAATAAGGAACCAGAACAAGCCATTGAGAAAATCCACCATTTTCCCGGCCCCATCCCCCTCGTTCACCGCGGTGAGATTAAAAACCACGCTGAGGATCATCAGGACCTGCGTGAGGAAAAACGCGGCCATAAAAACCTTCGAACGAATGCCCTGGCGAAGTTCTTTCACCAGCATGGGACTGAGCCAGTCGCCGAAATCTGCCCGGGTGGAGGTGGAGGTCATTTTCGGAGAGGGAAGCTCGGAGAGGGGAGTTCGGGGGAGACGTTCATGGGCTGCCTTTCAGCATATCCACGAAGGCGTCTTCGAGGCGGCGTTCGACTTTGAAAAAGGCATTCACGGGAACACCATCGCTCACCAGCGTCTTGAGGAGGCCGGTGAGGTCTTCGCCGTCGGCGTGGGAAACCCGCACGCGGGCACCGTTTTTCAGCCGGTCCGTGATTTGCATTCCGGGGGCGGCGATTATCCAGGCGTACAGGGTCTCGGGGTCGCCCTGCACCCGGATCTCTACGACGGCTTCGACGCTGCCATGGTCGGTGAGGCTTTCGGTGGTGCCGTGATGCACGATGCGCCCGGCATCGATGAAAAGCAGGTAATCGCACATCTCTCCCAGCTCCGAAAGGATGTGGGAACTGATAAAGATCGTTTTGCCCTGTTGGGCGAGGAGGCGCACGAGGTTCTTAAACTCGATGCGCGCCTTCGGGTCGAG
The DNA here is from genome assembly GCA_041752695.1 of Terrimicrobiaceae bacterium. GTDB lineage: Bacteria > Verrucomicrobiota > Verrucomicrobiia > Chthoniobacterales > Terrimicrobiaceae > CALCJD01. Next base: position 1,805 of record JBGSVZ010000099.1, on the reverse strand, counting down.
ACCCGCCGCCGGTTCGTCGAGCACCAGGACTTCCGGATCGTGGATGAGGGTGCGGCCCAGGCAGAGGCGCTGTCCCATGCCTTTGGAAAGCGTGTCCATCGGACGGTCCCCAATGGAAGCCAGGTCGGTGAATTCCATCACCTCTCGCACCCGCTTCCGACGCTCTTCGTCCTTGTATCCAAAAGCCCGGCCGTAAAAATCCAGATACTCAAAAACGGTCATGTTTTCGTATGTGCCGTACGCGTCGGGCATCCAGCCGACGCGACGCCGCACTTCGCCGGGCTCGTCGGTCACGTCCCGCCCCCCGATGCGGATCGAACCCGACGTGGGGCTGTCCAGCGTGACCATCATGCGCATGGTGGTGGTTTTTCCCGCACCGTTCGCCCCGATAAATCCGACCACCTTGCCGCGGGCAATTTCGAACGACACCCCCTTCACGGCCTTCACGTTCCCGAAATCGCGTTCGAGATTTTCGACCTGGATGATGGGTTCGGTCACGGCGTCCCGTATGCCCGACCGGGAACGAAATCACAAGGAGACATTGCGCCTATTCTTCCCCGGCCGCCGCGCAGTCCCGGAACGCCTTTTCGAGCGCAGTCAAAGGGTTTTCCGATGGGAGAAATTCATGAGCGACCCGGGCTGGCGTTTCTGTGGCGGCGATGGCGCGGTATACTGCCGGGTAAAAAATTTCCTGACTCGCATCCGGCTGACCTCGCCCGGGATTGCCCGCCGTGTGATAGTGGGCGAACTGGCCGTGATGCGAGGAGATCGTCCGCACGAGGTCCCCTTCCATGATCTGCATATGGTAGATATCGTAGAGGAGCTTCACCGCGGGCGATCCGACCTCCTGGCAAAGCCGCAGTCCCCAGGCGGTGGAATCGGCCTCATACCCCCGGTGGTCCACCTTGCTGTTGAGCAGTTCGAGGGCAAGTGTCACGCTGGCTTTCTCCGCTTCCGGCGCTATTTGAACGAGGGTTTCCGCGCAGGTCATCAGCCCGCCTGCGTCGGACTCGCTGCCCCGGTTTCCCGAAAAACATATCAGGACGGGAATTTTCCACCGCACGGCTTTTTCGAGATTGCTCCGGAGTTCGTCCAGAATGCGCCGGGCATTTTCCCGACGATTGAGGCCATCCGAAATCGAATGGTGCCCCGCCATCGCTCCGAGCGAAAGACCCTCGTCGCAGATCATCGGCCAAAGCTCCTCCCCGGCGAGGTCCACAAATTCAAATCCCATCCTGGCCGCACCGGACAGCAGGGCGTTGGCTGCCACGCCCCGGTCAGCGAAAGACCACCAGGAAAAGCCCTGTCGCAGGGCGGTCAAGCCGTTTCCCTCCAGTCGAAAACCACCCCCATGGTGCGGGAGCGTTCCCGGTTGGCGGTTTCGTAGGCGCGGGCGCAGTCGGAAGGGGCGAAGAAGTGCGTGTTCAGTCCCTCCAGAGAAAAACGTCCGGTGGCGGCAAGCGTGAGAAAAAGATCCGTGATAGTGGCCATGGTCCACTGAGCCGTCTCCAGGCCGTCGTGGGCGCCCACAATGGTGATTCCGCGCGTGATGACGTCGGAGGTCAGTCGCTGTTCGGTGGGCTGGCCGGTATCTCCGAGAACGACTACTTTGCCCAGGCGGTCCGCGAGGCTAAGGGCCGTGGCGAAGACGCCGGCGTTGCCGGTCGAATCGATCACGACGCGCGGAAGTCTGCCGTGATTGGCGGCCCGGATTGCTTCCCGGGCTTCGTGGACGGGAGACGTGAGGGTCGTCGTGGCACCACCCGCCCGGGCCCAGGGCATGCGTTCGGCGGCGGAATCGACCA
>JBGSVZ010000098.1:0-87289 GCA_041752695.1 Terrimicrobiaceae bacterium | reverse complement strand
GCCCGTGCCCTGCGCCGCGCAGCCCGAGAATGTCCAGACACGCCGCCTGCGATGGCAACCCCGTGCCGCCGCCGACCGTGCCCATGATGAGATTCGGCAACGTCACACTCGCGTACAGGCTCCCGTCCGCCTTCGCCTCGAATCGCGTCACACCCACCGCCGCCTCCGACACGCAGGCCACATCCTGCCCCGTCGCCAGAAACAACGCCGCCAGCCCATTGGCATAATGTCCCTGCACCCCGATCGTGCCGCTAAGGACCCCGCCCAGCGCCGACATCCGCCAATACTCCTCCAGCGCCGCCGCGTCCGTATGCAGACGTTTGACGAGATTCTCCGCAGGGATCAAACACTCCGCCGCGACCTTGCGTCCCCGCACGGTTTGGAAGGATTGCGCGCTGGCCTTTTTGTCCCCCGATAGATTCGCCTCCACGAAAACATGAACCGGCCGGACTGGCGAATGATCCCTGATAAAATCACACACCGCCTGAGTCGCGATGGTCACCATGTTCTGCCCGGCGGCGTCCGCAGTGAAATACTCGAAAATCATGTACACGTGGTTTCCCTCCACCGTGAGTCGCAGGTCGAGGAGTTTGCCGTGACGGGTCGTCGCCTCCGCCTCGCGTTGGAAGTTTTCCTTCTGCCCCAGCGCCCAAGTCACGAACTCGCCGACCTCGCGCAGATTGGAAAACACAAACCCCGGAGCCCGGCTCACGCCCTCCGCGAGAATGAGCGTCGTGCAACCGCCACTTTCGCTGAGCAACTGACACCCCCGCGTGTATGACGCCACCAGCGCCGCCTCCGTCGTGGCCAGCGGAATGTAATAATCCCCCTGCGCCGCGCAGCCATTCACCCGCAGCGGACCGGCCACGCCAACCGGCACCGTGACCGCGCCGATCACGTTTTCGATATTCCGCGAAAATCCCGTCAGCTCCCCACCCGCCCAGAGCGCGCCCTTCGCGTCGTCCGGCAGCAATTTCCACCGCCGGGCCACCGCCTCTTCATTCGCCAGCGACGCCCCCGGCACCCGAGGCGGCAACGGATCAAACCGCGGAGCCAGCCGCTCCAGCACCTCCGCCGGAGGAAGTCCGCCCGCCATACGATCCACCATCGACGCGGCATTCTGGGAACTTGAAGACATGCTGAGGGATCATGCCGGGGCCGGTTCGGAGATGGAAGATCGATGTTGGGAGATCGGGGCCCGAAAATCGGGAAATCCAAGATGGGATGTCAAATTGCGTCGATATCATTTCTTACGGCCCTTGGTTGCCGAGGCGGGAAGCAAGGTCAATCCACTGAGTTTCGCCACTGCTCGCTGGCGCGCATCGTAAGAAGCGAAGGTGGTGCAGCCCGCCTCCAGCGCGGCGGCGACATGCCAGAGGTCGAGGCTGCGGGTCCCTGTGTCGCCGGAATATTTTGCGGAAAGTTGCTCCGCGCGGATGAAGACCGCGCTGAGATCGTAGGTTAGCCGTTCGAAGCGACCCGCTTGCAGGTCGGTCCGAAAGGTGCGAATCGCGGCAACTTCCTGGGCCTTGGTAATTTCCCCGCGGAAGCGTTTCAGCCGGATCGCGTTTGGGATCTCCAGTTCGTGAAGGTGGGAGAAGGCAAATGGTTCCCCCACCTTCTCCAAAAGCGCAATTGTTTCCGGCGAATCGGCCTCCAGAATGAAGGCCTTCGCGAAAAGGGCGGTGTCAATATAGGTTCTCATCGGTCACCCCGGTCATAATCCACTACATCGCGGGAATCGCCCGCGACGGGTCCTTGGGGAAATTGTTTCCGTAGGCGGGCGAGACGATCAAGACGGGGGAGTTTTTTCACCTTGTGGACCGGGGCAAGAGTGGCGAAGGGAACCCCTCTCTTCGTGATGGTAACGGGCTCGCCACCGTGAATCCACCGGGAGAGCGTGGCGAAGTCGTTCCTCAAATCGGCGACAGTGGCGGTCTTCATAATGATAGATTATCTATCATAGCCGATATCGGGTCAAGCGGCCAGTAGGACCTACCAAAGACGGCCCTCCTTGGTGCGCCCGCATTCTTTGCTTTTCCGTTGGCGGGATGACAGATTTTGCGGTTTACTCATCTCATGGCCCAGCAAGTCACCCGTCTTTGGCTGATGTATCCCGCCCGACACATCACGCGTCCCGTCATTTACGACCTCGGAAAAACCTTCCCTGTGATCACCAATGTCCGCCAGGCCAGCGTGACGGAGGAAATCGGCCTGGTTTCCCTCGAACTCACCGGGGAGCGTGAGGAAATTAAAAGCGCCATCGCCTGGCTGGAAGAGCTCGGCATAAAAGTCGAACCCGTCGAGATCAATACGATCGAAGGGTAGTTGCACGGGGCGATTTCCTAGGTAAATTCCCTCCTTCCATGGCCAAAATGCTGCAAATTTTTGCCGTCCTCTGCGCCCTCGCGGTCCTCGGGATCTGGTTCGCTCTCGGGGCGCACATGGGTTGGTCGAGAAATCAGATCGAGACGAAAAAGGTCGATCCCATCACCGAGATCGCCTTCTCGGAATTTGAGGATGGTTTTGTGCCGGGAATCGACTTCCTCGGCGCTGGTCTCATTGGCTCAGGCGTGCTTTTTGCCGCCGGATTTTTCCTGTCCAAACTCAAACCCAAAACCTCATGAAACTGACCCACACCCTCGTTCTCACAGCGGCCCTTGTCACCGCAGCTCACGCCGCCCCGCTCACCTTCGATTTCAAGGATCCGAAGGGCGTCAATAACGTCATCTTCAAACTCGATGCCCCGCTTGAGTCCATCAATGGCCAGGCCAATGGCGTCTCGGGCACCGTGACGATCGACCCGGAAAAGCCGGACGCAACCACGGGAAAAATCGTCGTCACCACCGATTCGCTCACCGTGCCCAATGCCATGATGAAAGAGCACATGCTCGGCGATCAATGGCTCAACGCCAAAGCCAATCCGGAGATCACCTTCGAGATCAAGAAGGTCGGCGAGATCGAAAAGAAGGGCGACAAGGGCGAAGCCAAAGTGACGGGCCTCTTCACGCTCAACGGCGTTTCCAAAGAAATCACCGTCGAGGCAAAAGTCACCCATCTGCCCGGTCGTCTGGCGGAACGCAGCCCGCAAAAAACCCCCGGCGACCTGCTGGTAATCCGCGCGGAGTTTGTCATCAAACGCAGCGACTACAACATCCAGCCCGGCAAAAACCTCGACAAAGTGTCGGACGAAATCGAGATCGAACTCGCCATCGCCGGGGCCGCTCCTAAGGCTTAGTCGCCCAACCATCACCAAAAAACGCCGGAGGATTCCCCTCCGGCGTTTTTTTTGGGTCATTAATCCTCGGTCGGACGTTCGACTTCGGTGAGGAACATCCCTTGCAAGTCACAGCGACCGGTGAAGGTCACGAATGGTTCGATGAAGGCGGTGTTGTCGGAAAAGCTGGAGGAATTCCGTCCACTTCCAAAACGCTGCACGGCGTAATTCCAGCGGTTGCCCGCGAAATTGCCGTTGGCGGAGAAGCGGTTGAGTTCCTTGCCATTCGCATCGAAAACCCTCCAGCCGATCCGGGCGTTGCCGGCATTCTGCGGGTAGCGAAACCAACACCCGAAGTGGTAGTTTTTTTTCGGATCAATCGGCACACGTTCGGCAATGAGTTCCATTTCATACTGGCGGTCACCGTCGAGGCGCAGGAACCGGGTCTCGTTCGAGGGACCGCCTTTTTCCAGGGTGGCTGGCACGGCAGGGACTCCGGCCCATCCCCGGGCGACTCCGCCACTGGCCAGGGGAACCTGCTCCAGAGCGTCCAACGGCAGCAGGGATTTGCCGGTCGCCACGGACACGGCGGGCCCGATGAGCATTTCGTCTCCCTGGCGCAGCACGGCTCGCAGATAGCCCTGCGTAGAGGGGAGCGTTCCGCTCCACGTTCCGCGGGCCGCGGCGGCCGGTTTCGCGAAAAGACGCTTCATTCTTTCCTCGTCCACCCCGAAATACACTTCGAGCGAATATTTGCCCGCAAGTTTGGTCAGCGGTGCCTCGTTCATCCAGATCGTCGGCGAATTGTCCTCTTCTCCGCCGGCCGGACGCAGATCCCACATCACCCGACCCCCGGCGTCACCAGGGGTCCAGGCCAGCACGGCGGAAACCTCCCCGGTTTTTCCGAGAGTGACGGCGATCTCGTTTTCCGCCTGCTTGAGCAAACGTTGGTAGTGGGTCTGGGAATAATTGCGATCCGCCTTCAGCGTGTCGCTAAGCTGCCCGACCTCCTCGACCATTCCTGCCGCCGCCATTCGCTTAAGGACGCCGAGTGCGTTGGTAAAATCAATCTGCGCCCCCTGCCGTTGCCAACTGGTCTGGGCTTCGACCCATTGGCGGAGCGCGCTCTTAACGACATCCGTCTTACCATCCTCCGCCGCCAGAGCTGCGCGTTGAATCTGAATCCCCATGGCGGTGTTAAAATCCTGGCCCTGGGTCAGCTTTGCGGCCGCCTCGAGGGCGGAATACGCCAGTTCCCGGCCAGCCGGCCAATCCGCCAGTTCGTCGGCAAAAATCCGCAAGGCATTCGCGTTGGTGCCACCCGCAGGCGCATTGGATGGTCCGGTTTCCTTCACCGCCGCAATCAGTTTCCGAATCTCCGGGAGCAGGCTTTCGTCACGCAAAATCAAGCGTGCCATCACCCGGGGCTGACTGCCATCGGAGGCTGGAGGAATTTGGTCGATGCGAGGCAAAAGCTCGGCCAGCAGCCCGAGCGTGTTGGCCATTCGCATCAGCCGCATGGCGGGACTTTCGATCTGACCGTCACCGTAAGAACTCCACTGGCTCCAGAGGGCGTTCGGACGGTATTGCCGATTATAAACAAAAAGTTTCGTCGCCCTTTCGTCGCGACCGGGAGGAAAAAAGGCTTCCTCGATCACCCGCCGGGCCTCGTCGGTCCGTCCGGCCCGCACCAACGCCTGGGCCAGAGTGGGGCGCAGTTGCAGGGAACTGTTTTCGTCCCAAGTGAGACCCTTCAGCCAAACATCCACCGGATCGATGGGAGGCCGCGCCCGCTGCAATTCCTTGCCGATTTCGAGAAAGACGTGGGAAAAATTCTGCCGGTTGGGATTTAAAGGATCGGGCTTGGGATCCGGGGACTTGGCGATGGCGTCCGCAAGGCGACGCCAGCTTTTCGTTCGCCGGTAGGGTTCGACAAAGTTGCTTCCCTGGGCAAAAAGCAACGTCGGATTTTCGACCAGGAGGCGGTCGTATAATCGCATTGCTTCTTCAAACTGCTCGGACTGCAAAAGAATGCTGCCGAACTGCTGGAGCCAATCGGCGTCCTTCGGGCGGAGTTCGGCCAGCTTGCGGTAGTAGGGTTCGGCAGATCGGGGCTCGCGCACTTGCAGGGCTTGGGCCAGTTGCGCATTGAGGCGCGCCGAGTCCGGCGCTTCCGCCAGGTCCTTTTGCAAATTGTCGATATACCCATCGAGTTCGCCGAATTTTTTCAGCGTCCGCAGGGCAAGTTCCTGTTGATAACGCTCGTTGCGGACCGAGCGGGCAAACGGATCGCGGGAGATCAGGGCGTAGGCGATGGCGGTGGCCTCCCCTCTGTCGCCATTCTCCATCCGTTCGCGCATGGTATCGGCCATCTGACGGGTACGATGGGAGGGATTGCGGGACGTGGTGATTTTTTTCTCAAGCTTTGCCGCCTCGTCGGTGAGCCCGAGGCGTTTCATTTCCTGAACGAGCTCGCGTTGTTCGTAATCCACCAACCGAGCCCCCTGCAACTTGAGCGCCGCATCCCGGGCGGCCTTTTGATCCTTCGCCTGAAGGGCCGCGACGAGCCGGAGACGGGCTGCTGCCTCCAGGGTGTCGCCGCTCCGGGCCTTGACCATCTCCAGCGTTTTGAGAACCTCGGCGGATTTTTTTAACTCGAAGAGCATCATCGCGTGATTAAGCGCCAGATCGTCCGAGGGCCGGCTGGCGAGCAGAGCCTTCATTTCCGTCTGCGCCCCCTCCTGGTCACCGCCATACCACCGCAACCAGATGGCCGCTTGCTGCAGCGCGGGGGATTTCTTCTCCGCGGCCAGCCTGGCAAAGCGCTTGCCTAATTCGGGAAGCGCCTGACGCATCTGGGGATTATTCAGGCCAAGGCTACGCAGCATGTTAATGCGCTGGAGATCGAGTTCCGCGGTGGGCAGGGGAAGATATTGCCCCACACTGCCGGTACGGAGCTGCGGCCAGCTGATCGGCTGTCGCATCAGGCCGCCAAAGGGCGAACGCAAGGCGGAACCCGGTTGCAAAAATTCCACGGCGAACAAATCATAAGCTTTGTCCCGATGCGTCTCTGTCGCCATGAGGGCCATGGCCAGACCAAAATCCTGTCCAGGCTGGCGGGCCTGTCCACTGAGTTTTCGGGCTTCATTCAGCTTGGCGTGGTAAGCGAGCGCGCGGTCAAAATTCTTCCGCATGAGCGAAAACTGCATCGCGGTCACCAGCTGGGCCGGATCCTTTTCATCCGTCGCGGCCAGCATCTGATCGACCAACTTTTCCGCCTCCTCTTTTTTCCCAAGCGAGGTGAGAAGATGGTAACGCTGGAAAATATTCTGCGGCTGGATGGTGGCGGACATTTGTTGGCCGAGCTTGTCCGCCAGGGATTTCAGCCGCTCCTGGGAGACGGCGGCACCGGGAAATGAAAGGTTGTTCTGCCGGTTGCCTATCATCATCTGCACGGCGCTGTAGGCGGAATTCACGATCTTGGGATCAATCGGGCCCGCGGCCAGGGCAGCCTCAATCTCCGCCAGAGCCGGCTCAGGCGCCTGCAGCATGTGGTAGATTTCGATTCGCTGCTCCAGAGGCTGATTCGCCAGGGCCTCAGCCAGCCGCCTGAGAAAATCCTCCTCCCTCGCATCCCGCGCGGCGATGCAGGCGAGATAGACCAAGGCATCGTCCTGAGCATCGGAGAGCGTGCCCGACTGGGTCGGCATCGCTCCTCCGTAAACCGTTCGCCGCCGGGAAAAATTGAGCCCCGCGTTGGGGTTCTGGGGATTGGCCAGCATCTGGATGGCCCGTTGATAAACTTCCCCGAAGCGCATCTGCCGGCTCTGCGCGCGGGTGTAAACTTGCGTTCCGGCCATCATGCCCCCTGGGTATCCCTGGAGCCTGCCCGAGACGGGATTTGCGAGCGCGGGGGTCGAAGCAGGCGCGGCCGCGGGGGCGGCAGTTTCCTGGACGTCCACCACGCGCCAGAGGAGTTCGGAGGCTTTCTCCGTCTGGCCTGCGCCCATCAAAATTTCCGCCAAGGTCATGAGCGAGCGCCAGTCGTCGGGATTCGCGCGAAGTTTGCCTTCGAGCATCGTAGCCAGTTCGCCGGTCTTTTCCGCGGCCTGCAAAGCGCGAACCACTCCCTGCCAGGCGGAGGGCTCGGCCAGAAAATCCGCGCTGTTCTCGCGAACGAGGAGTAGAGCTTCATCCAGCTTGTCATCGCTGGCCAGGGCCAGACCCAGATCGGCCCGACTCTGTTTGGAGGGTTCGACCTCGGCGATTTTGCGCGCGTAGCGTAACGCCGACTCGGTGTCGCCATTGGTCTGCGCCAGACTGAAGAGGCGCTTCAGCAAAATCGCGTCGTCCGGTTTGCCCGCCAGAGCCTTGTCGAGTTCCTCCATGGCGCGGACGGTGTCCTGCATCATGAGATAAATTTCCGCCAGATACATGGCATACCGCCAGCCGCCCTGCTCGGCTTTCTGGCGGGCCCGCAGCTTGTTGATCAATTCATCCACCTTGCCATCCTGCAAATACACCCCGGCGAGCCGTCCGGTGAGCTGGAGTTTTCCTGCGGGCGATTCCTCCGCCTCGAAAGCCTCGTCCATCATATCCCGCGCCGCGGCGTAGTCACCAGTCGCGAGAAAAAGATCAGCGAGACGCAACCGCACCTGATTCGGATTCTCCGAGAGACGCACGGCTTCCTTGAGGGCCTTGATGGCGTCGGGCTGACGCTGCGCAGCCAGCAAAGCATCGGCCAGAAGAAGGTGCCCGTCCGCCTTGGCCGGAGAGAGCGCCACGACACTTTGTGCCAAACTCACGGCCTCGTCGGATCGCTGAGCGTCCCGCAAAGCTCCGACCCGCTGGGTTTTCCACTCCCCCACCCGCTGGGGCTCAATGATCTCCAGCCGGGCAAGCGCAGCCAGACGCCGCTCGACATCATTGGTCCGCCGGGCAAAGGCAATTTCCTGTTTCGACAGCCCGGCGGATTGCGGGAACTGTTTAATCCCCTCGCCCAGCGCGAACTCTGCCGTGCCGTTATCGTTGGCGGCGAGAGCCAGGACAAAAAGCAAACGCCATTCACTTTCCGTGAACGCGGCGGGATCAGTTTTTTGGCGCTCCAGCAAACGCTGGATCTCGGCGAGGGTCTTTTTCGATTCGCGCAAGGATTCCACCAGGCAATCGTCGGCCCGCTCGATCTCCGGTTCGGTTGTTGCGGCCGCGCGCATTTGCCCGGCCAGCTTTTCCGCCTCCTCCCACGCCTTTTCCTCGGAAGCGATTTGCCAAAGCAAATACTGGCGGTCGAAAATACGGTCTGGATATTCCACTGCGGCCAGGAGCGACTTTTTTGCCGCGGCGATGTCGCCAAACCGCCGTTGAACCCTGGCCAGGCGCAGATAGTTTTCCCCGGAGGCTCGGTCACCCGTCACCAACTCCCTGATTTCCATCAGGGCTTCGGCCTTGCGGTCCAGTTCCATCAGATAGTCAGCCAGCCGTTCGCGGCGGTCGTTGGCGGCAGGATCGAGCTGGAGTCCCCGGCGATATTCGGCAAGCGCTTCCTCGGCAAGTCCGTGCGCCCTGAAAATTTCCGCGAGGCGCTGCACGGCATTGGCATCGGCGCCCTCGGGTGCCAGCTTTCGCCAGGTCGCTACGGCGGACGGCTTGTCACCCTTGCCCAGCTTGAACGACATCCACTGCGCCTCGCCGAGTTGCGCGGTTAGGTCAAAATCGGCGGGATTTTTTTTCGCCAAAGCTTCCAGGGTGGACTGGGCCTCAGCCGGACGCTCCGCCCGAAGCAGATTGACCGCCAGTTTCATCTGCACGTCCTTACGATCGGGAGCCTTGCCAGCTGCGGACTGCAAGACTTTCAACGATTCCTCCGCCCGGTTCAATTCCCCCAGCGTCTCACTGAGGCTAAGGGCCGCTTCGAGATCGCCGGGCTCGGCTTTGAGACGTTTTTCATAATAGGTCACCAGACCCGGCAAATCGTCGTCGCTGCGAAACAGTCGATCAATCCGCGAGCGCACTTCCCGCTGTAGCCAGCTCGCCTCGCCAGATTCCGCGAGGGCTTCCGTATAAATCTTTAACGCCGCTTCCTTGTCGCCCCGCTGACGCTCCACCTCGGCCAAGCGGAGGGAGGCATTCAGTTTGCGGGCGGGATCGACATCCTTCATTTCGCGGAGGTTTCTAAACATCGTCCCCGCTTCATCGTAGCGGGCGGCATCAAGCAGGGCATCACCCGCTTCCTCCAACACGAATGGGTCGTCCGGTGACGCCTTGGCATAAGCTCCCCAGGTGTCCACCGCCCCGGCGAAGTCCATCTGACGCTGCTGCGAGAGGGCCAGGCCACGGTAGAGCTTCGCCATGGCGTCCTTGGGAGGCTTGAGACCAAGGGCCTTCTGGTAGGACGTGATGGCCTCCTTCAACTTGCCCGCCCGCCCCTCAACATCCGCCAGCGCCGCCCACGCCCGCCAGGTCGTGCCGGCGTCTGCGGACTCCCGCAGCGCTGTCAGGGCCTCTTCCGTCTTGCCCCGGCGCTCGTCGAGTAAACCAAGCACCAGGAGATAATCTCCCTTCGTGGCGCCGCCCCGATCGGCTCCCTCGCGCCACCGTTTGGCTAACGTTTCCAGGCCATCGGTTTCCAAATAGTGTTGATAAATCTTATCAAAAGCCGTGCCCGCCTCCGGCGCTCCCAGAAGCATTTGTTCGTAACGCTCCAAGACCGGTTGGGACAAAGGCTCGGCGTGGAGCGAGGTTATGACGACAAAACTGACTGCCGTAAGGAGAAGCTTTTTCATGATGAGTGGGAGTGGTCGTCCGATGTTGAATTTCCGCGGGCTAAAATTATTCTCTCCCGACTCTCGTGGCAGGTTCAGGTTGGCGTATCTTTGCGACCGGCGGGGCCTGACGAGTCAGGGGTTTCGGCCAGCGGCGCAGCGCGACATCGGCGAGGAAAAGGAGGAGGGCAAGCGAGGCGAGCCACGGCCAGAGTTCTTTTTCCTCGGAGGCGGAACGGTCATCCCGCCAGACCGAGTCCGCCGGGGGATTGAGGGAGCCCCCGGTTTGTTCGGAGATCTGACGAAGCAGCGCCTCGTCCGGCGGGCGCGGGAGAAATTCGACGGGATAACCGGCGGTCAGGCCCAGCGACTGACGTTCCACCGCTCCACCGTCTTTGGTAAATGTCACTTGGGTGTGCCAGGCTCCCGGCTGATTTGCGGGCCAGCGAGCCTCGTAGGAACCGGGGGCGCGTTTCACGAGGGGGATCTGACTCTGCGTCCCATCGGGAGCAGAAACAAGGGCTTCGCCTTCGAGACCGCCGAGGAAGCGGCCGAGGGCGTCCACGGTATCGGCTCGCAGAACAAAATCCGCCCCTTCGCGCTCGACGGTGATGGGAAAATTCCGCACCGCCTGGGGCCGCGCCAACTTGCGGACCAACTGCGCCCAGAATTTTCCAAAGCCCTCCCAGCGGAGCCACTCAACCGCCCAGCGGTTGCGGGCGTCGGAGGTCCACGCCCCGGCCTGACCCAGCCCATACCGCCAGGTGGCGAGGAGCGGCTCGCCCTTTTCAGAGGCCAGCCAGACTTCCGCCGTGGGCTTTTTGCGAGTGGTCACGTAGCCGAGCAAAAATGGCGCCTGGTCGAATTTCACCCCACCGAGAAAATCCGCCGGACGAACTGGCACGGGAACAAAAGGCGCTTCCTGAATGGCCGACTTGGATGCCGTCATGGTTTCCTTGGCAAAAATCTGCGGCACCGTGCGCGGATCGAGCGCAAGGTAAAACCGTCCACTGCCCCACTGCGCGATTTGTTCGAGCAGTTGACCATCCGCGTCCTCCCCCACCGCGACGGTGCTGACGGTGATCTTTTCTCCTGCCATTTGGGTGGCAAGTTCATAAAACGGACCGGGCGTGGAAACACCATCGGTGAGCAGGATCGCGTGTTTCAGTTTTGCCGGAGAGGAACGCAGGGCCTGCAAGGCGAGTTCCATGCCGGGGGCAAGGTTGGTGCCGCCCCCTTCCGAGATCGCGCTGATTTTTTGGGCGATCCCACCCTTGTCCGCGGCGCTTTGCAAATCCGCCACCCAGAACGCCTCATTGTCGAAGGCCACCACGCCTGCGTAATCCTGCGACGACAGCATTTCCAGCCCGGCTTTGGCGGCCTCCTTGGCCATTTCGATCTTCTCGCCCGACATGCTGCCGCTGCGGTCGATGACAAAGACAATGCCGAGCGAGGGAGTTTCTTTTTCCTTCTCGAAATCACAGCGCACCGGGAGAATTTCCTCAACCGGGGTGCGGTAGTAGCCGCCGAGCCCGAACGCCTGATCGCCACCCGTCATGAGCAGGCCGCCGCCGAAGTCCTTGACGTACGAGGCGAACAAATTCATCTGCTCCAGAGTCAGACTCGTGGCCGGGACGTTATCCAGAATAAGCAGGTCGTAGTTTTGCAGATCTGCCAGCGTGGTCGGCGCGCCAGTGGCCGGGCGGGCATCGAGGAGAATCCCCTCCTGTTTGAGCGCCCAGGCGAGATAACGAACCTGCTCGGGTTTGTCCGCGAGGAGGAGAACCTTGGACAGCCCCTCGGTTTGCACGATGGAGGAGGACCGGTTGTTGTCCGCGATGGTATCCTGCGCCGCCTTGACCTCGGCGGACAATTCGACGAGGCGTTCGTCGCCCCGCAGGACTTGGGTAAACTCCAGCCTTGACGTGCCGGGCTTGAGAGATTCCTGGCGCGCGCCCATTTTCACCCCATTGCGGAAAATCGTCACCTCGGCAGCCGTCTCCCGATTGCTCGAGACCTCCACCTCCACCCGGAACGGTTCCTCTCCGCGGACCTGGCGGGGGGCGTTCACCGCACGCACAAGGACTTCCGGTTTGTCCGGCGGCGCGGCCGTGAAAGCATGAACCTTGATCCCCGCGGCTTTCAACGAACCTGCCGAAGCCGCCGCGTCGCCGAGGGTTTGGTTGCCATCGGTGACCAGCGCGATGGTTTTCACCTTCCCGGGCGGAAAAGACGCTTCCGCCAGCTTCAACGCCCCGGCCAGATTTGTTTCGCGGTCATTGATGGCTTCGGCGGGAGTTTCGGTCAGTTTTTCCGGATTGACGACGCTGGCACCACGTTCGGCAAAGGCGATCCACGATTCGTTGCCGGCGTGACGGCCGGCGATTTTGTGAAGTTCGACCGCCTTTTTTGCGCCCTCGCCATCCACACTGCGGCTGGCATCGACCAGCCAGATGACATGAAGCTCCTTGGTCAGAGCCTGCCAGCGCGGGTCGCTGAGCGCTCCGACAAGCAGAGCAAAAATAAGACACCTTGTTGCCAGGGAGAGCGTCTTGCGCGAGGCCGGTCCGGTGACGAGCGTCCCCCGCCCCCACCACCAAAACAACGGGAGCAGCGCAAGGCCAAGCAAAGCCCAGGGGATTCCAAGGGTCATTCCGTAACCCTCCGGGTGTAAAGCCACCATTCGCCCACAAGCCAGAGGCAGGCTGCGGCCAGCGCCCACCACCAAAGCGGAAAGGCAAACCACCACGCCGACCCGCCCGCTGCCGTTACGGTGCGACCCTCTTTCGCCGCCGTCGGTTCGAGCGCGCTTTCCACCCGCCCCGGCGCGGTGCTGGCAGCGAAAGATTTCGCCGGCCGCAGAGACTCCACCGCATTGCCCAGCAGAATGGGAAACGCCGTGCGAAGGACAAAGTCCGACCCCTCCAGATCAAACCCCAGCAGCGTCCACCGCTGCCGATCGTCCCACTGTCCGTAAATCAGCGGATCGCCAAAACTCTCCGCGAACACCTTCGCGACAGACGGTTTTTCCCACTTCGCGGCCGCGTCCAAGCTTACATTGGCGAACCCGGTGTGCCGGAGAAGCAGCTCATCCTTGGCCACTTCGCTCACCAGCGGACGCTCCAGCGCCCCAGCCGGCTTGCCCCAAAATCCGGACCCCGGCGGATTGATCAGGATGCTGTTCGCGCTCACAAACTCCTCCGGTGGCATCGTGCGATTAAAGACATACAGCGCACCCGGATCCGGAAATCCGGAAAGCGTTTCCACCCGGGCCCATTCCACCAATGGCAACGAACCCAGCGCCGCTTCGAGGTAGGGATTCGCACCGGAAACCAACACCACCCTGACCGCACTCACCGCGTCGATTTTCACCCGGGCGGTGTCGTCGAGAGTCAGCGCATCGGCGGGAAAACCCGTCAGCCTGGCGTGAAATTCCTCAGCTCCCGGGGCGCGAACGTCCCACTCGCGCTCCCAGACGCCGCCCGGCTCCAGGGTGACTACCTGCACATCCACCAGTTGGTCGCCCCGGCGCAATTCCACCGTCCCCTCGCGTTTTTCTTTATCTTTCGACACCACCGCCGCCGCCACCCGGACTTCACCAGGAGCGGAGAACGAACGCCGGGCCGAGAACTGCGTGATGCCCACATTGGGCGCCGCCTCCCCTACCCATCCCACCTCCACGCCGGAAGGCACCTCCGCGGCGTTTTTCCACACGCCATCGGTCAGGAGCTGAATGGACGAATTGGGCTGCGTCGCCTGAAGATTTTGGGCCAGCGCCAGTGCGGGCCGCAAGGACACCTCCCCGGAGGAAGGCCGCGCCTGTTCGAGTGCGGCGAGGAGCGTGCGGCGACTGGCCGTCCACCCCGTGAGCACTTGCGGCGGATCGGTGGCGAGCAAAATTGCCGCGCGGTCGAATGTCCGCATCTGCCGGACCCGCTGTTCCAGCCCCGCCACCGCCCGCTCCCACCGCGACTGCCCTCCGTCCTGTGCCGACATGCTGGCCGAGGGGTCGAGCACAAAGACGATGCTCGCCGGCTGAGCGGTCTGCCACGGCGCGAGCGGCTGGGTCAGCGCGAATGCCACCAGCGCGAGAAAAAGCAACTGCAGCAATAACGACAACCATCGGCGCAACTTCCGCCACAGCGCCGAGTTGTAGGACTGCGTTTTGATCTGCTCCCAGAAAAGCAGCGTGCTGACACTCCGGCGTTCCAACTGCGTGCGAATCAGATAAAGGGCAATGATCGGCAGCGCCAGCCCGAGCCAGCCCCACGCTGCGGGGAACAGGAAATTCATCGCCCGTCTCCCCCACCCGGCTCAATCCCCGCGCCTTTCGAAAGGACGCGAAGCGTCTCGTCCCGTTTCGATCCAGCGCCCAAAATCATGCGGGAGAACCTGCCCCACCAGCCGGGATTCCGCCAGTTTGTTTTGCGGAGAGCACCGAGGTTAAAAAATGTCATTGCCCGGGTGGAAGGCCCATGCCCAGACGACGGAAAATTGGCCCTCACCTGACGGTCCTGCTAGCGACGGCAGGCTGGGCTATGGGAGTTTCGCACTTCTGGTGCCTCCCCCAGTCCTCACATCCCCCGGCTGGAAATCTGAAAAAGATTTCCCTCGGGATCCTTGCCGTCGCAGATGGAAATTCCGTCGAAGGTGAAAATTTTACCCATGGTCACGCCCCGGCTTTCCAAAAGCTCTTTGCAAGCCGTCACGCCCTTCACCCCAAACACAATCTTGGCCGAGGCATCCCCGCGTTCGTGCAGGGGGCGGGAGGCGTGGTGCAGTGCCACCGTGCAACTGCCCGCCTGAAGCTCGACCCACTCGGGCGTGATGTCCCCCACGATGGGAAGTCCCAGTACATCGCGATAGAATGCGGCCACTTTGGGCATGTCCTCCACAAAAAGCATGATGCGGGAAACGGAGCCGATGGGAGGGGTGGTCATGATTTTGGCAAGCTAAAGAAGCAACGGTGTTTTGGACATGAGCGAGAGAAACGAAGGGAAATAAAACGTATTCGCCGGGCAGCGGCACGAAAAAAAAGAGCGACCTCGCCGCGAAAAAATGGTGAAGAAAGGCGGTCGGCCCGTAAGGAAAGGGAGTGCAAGGTTTCCGGTTCCTGCTAGCGTGCGGGCGCGTCGACGAGGGCGCAACACCATGATTCTGATTCTTCGCCAGCGAATCCCCCTGCTCGCCGGGGCGGCCGTGTTTTTCCTGGCGGTGACGGTGCTGGTTGGCTGGGCGACGCTCGGAACGGCTTTCCCGCAGATGCGTCAGGGTTATGCGCCGATGCCGAGGGATACGGCGGTGACGTTTGTGTTTTGCGGGGTGGCCCTGGCCCTGGTGGGAACACGGGCCCAGATCTTGGGAGCGGGTCTGGGCGGGTTGGTGGCCATTTTTGGAATCCGCATGGTCTGGCTTTATGCGGTGGGAGGAAGTGCCGGAATCAACCCGCTCCTCGAAATCCCGGAAGCGCAGGAGGCGGCGATGTTTTCCGTCCGAATGGCACCGCTCACGGCGATTTGTTTTGCCGCTCTGGGCGCTGCACTGGCGATTTCGTGGAGGGTGGACCGGTTGGCCTGGCGGGCGCGCGTTGTTGGGGCGCTGTCCTGCGTGGTGATGGTGGTCGCGACGGTCGCGTTGTGCGGGTTTCTGCTCGGAATCAGTCCGGCCTATGGTTGGGGTGCGTATTACGCAAGAATGTCCCTGCCAACGGCGGCGGCGTTTTTTGTACAGGGCGCGGCACTGTTGGTGTGGTCGCAGCAGCAGGCGGGGCGCGAGGCCCGTCGGTTCAGCAACTGGATTCCGGCCGCGGCCTCACTCACCTTGCTGGCGATGATTGCTCTGGTGATGGCGGGGAGTTTCGAGGAATTGAAACGGTCGTCGGATTGGCGGCAGCGAAGTTATCAAACCCTCGCATCGGCACATTCTCTCGTTGGGCATCTCTTCGATACACAGCGCGGGATGCGCGGGTATATTGTCACGGGTGATAAAACGGCGCTGGACACGTCTCGGTCGGGACACGCTGGCGCGAAAGCTGAGTTGGGGAAAATTTCCGACCAGATCGGTCACGATCACGCGCAGTTGGCCCGGTTGAAAAGGATTGAAGAGGACTTCCAGCAACTGGCCGAATATTCGCAGGCGCTGATCCAGCTTTATGAGGCGCAGGGACGTGATGTTAGCATCCAAACGGAATCCACGGGCAAGGGATTTCGTCTGGCAGAAGATGCACGAACGAATCTTGATGCCTTCATCCAAACGGAACACGAGCGTGCTAATACCCGAAGCCAACACGCCGCAGATCATTTTCGGAATACCGGTCGATTGCTGGTACTGAGCAGCGCGCTGGTGGGGTTATTGATTTTCCTGGCGAACGCCATCGCCCATCGCGAAATCAGCCGTCGCCACCGCGCCGAGCAGCGCCTGCGGGAGGCGGCCAGTCTGCAGGAAGCCATTCTCCACTCGACGGAATATGCCATGATCTCCACCACGGGAAGCGGTGTCGTCACATCGTTCAACGCCACGGCGGAACGCTGGCTGGGTTACAGCGCTGCGGAGGTTGTCGGGAAAGTCACCCCGGCATTGTGGCATGATCGGGAGGAAATTGCCGCACGCGCGGCGGCGCTTTCCGCCCAGCTGGGACACAAGGTCGAACCGGGGTTCCGCGTTTTCACCTCGCTCACCGACGCCGGACTCACCAATGAGACGGAATGGACGCTTGTTCGGAAGGATCGCAGCCGGTTTCCGGTGATGATTTCCGTCACGGCTTTGACCGATGACGACGGCCGGGTGAAAGGCTATCTGGGGGTGATCGCCGACATCACCTCGCGCGCGAGGGAGGAAGAGACGAGGCAAATTTACGCGCAGCGGCTGCAACTGGCCACCCAGGCTTTGCACGCGGGAGTGTGGGATTGGAATGTGCGTACGGACGAAGTGTATTGGGACGATCAGGTTCGCGCGATTTTTCAGGTGCCGGACGGTGTCCCAGTGACCCATCACCTTTGGGCGGAGCTCGTGCTGCCGGAGGACCTTCCCCGAATCGACTCCGGAGTGCGCGACATGGTGACCACCAAGTCCCCCCTTTCCACGGAGTACCGTGTCCGGCTTCCCGATGGCTCGATTCGTCATATTCAAACCGCCGCCACGGTCCTGCTCGACGAGGCCGACGAGGTAAAACATGTGGTCGGCATCAATATTGACGTCACAGAACGCAAAG
This sequence comes from Terrimicrobiaceae bacterium, assembly GCA_041752695.1. Classification (GTDB taxonomy): domain Bacteria; phylum Verrucomicrobiota; class Verrucomicrobiia; order Chthoniobacterales; family Terrimicrobiaceae; genus CALCJD01. The sequence continues at coordinate 70,101 of JBGSVZ010000098.1, read as the reverse complement.
AAAACGAAGAAGCGCTGCGACTCAGCGAAGAAAAATTTTCCAATGCCTTCGAACATGCAACCACCGGGATGGCTCTTGTCTCCCTGGACGGGCGATGGACCAAGGTGAACCAGGCAATCTGCGAACTGCTGGGATACTCTGCGGAAGAACTCTCCCGCAAAACATTTCAGGACATCACCCACCCTGACGATCTGGCAAACGACCTTGAGAACACGCGCAAGCTCACCGCCGGGGAGGTGAATTTTTTCAAAATGGAAAAGCGGTATATCCATCGGGACGGCCGGGTGGTCTGGGCGCTGCTGGGGGTTTCCCTTTTGCGGGATAAACAGAACCGACCGCTCTCTTTCATCTCCCAAGTTGAAGACATCAGCCAGATCAAGAGTGCCCTGATCCGGCAGGAAGAACTCACGCAAAAAGCACAGGTCGCCGAGCGGGCAAAAAGCGAATTTCTCGCCATCATGAGCCACGAAATCCGCACCCCTCTGACGGGCGTGATTGGCATGACCTCCCTGTTGTCGGAGACCCGGCTCGACGACGCCCAGAAAGACTACCTGGCGACTATCCAGACGAGTGGTGAGTCGCTGCTGGCCGTGCTCAACGACATTCTCGACTATTCCAAAATGGAGGCCGGCAGGCTGCGGGTCGAAGCCAGACCTTTCCGTCTGGAACAATGCATCAAGGCGTCTCTCGACCTTTTCGCCGCCCAGATCCGCATGAAACGACTCACGGCGGTCTATTCCCTCGCCCCGGAGGTTCCACCCTGTCTGGTCGGCGACGCCCTCCGCCTGCGCCAGATTCTGGCCAACCTGATTGGCAACGCCATCAAGTTCACCGCGGAGGGTGAGGTCCGGGTCGACGTCGCCCACCAGAAATCCGACGAGACGGGCTGTCATCTGCTTTTTTCCGTCACCGACACCGGAATCGGCATCTCCGCCGAAGAAATGGAAAGCCTCTTCCAACCCTTTCAGCAAGTGGATAGCTCCACCACCCGGCGTTATGGGGGCACCGGTTTGGGCCTGACCATTAGCAAACGCCTCGCTGGATTTATGGGCGGTGAGATGTGGGTGGAAAGCACACCCGGCGCCGGCTCGACGTTTTTCTTCACAGCCGTCTTAGCCCCGTCCGCGGAAATGGTGCCGGAACCATCCGAACCGATCGCGAATGATCGTTTTCCCTCCGGCGAACGCCATCCTCTGAAAATCCTCCTCGCCGAAGACAACGTCACAAATCAGAAAGTCGTCGGGTTGATCCTCTCCCGCCTGGGGTATTCGGCCGACCTGGCCGCGGACGGCCGCCAAGCCTTCGAGGCCGCGGAAAAAACCTCCTACGACCTCATCCTCATGGACATGCAAATGCCGGAGATGAACGGTTTGGAAGTGATGCGGGCGATTCGCGCCCGGATGGGAAACAAAGCTCCCGCCATCATCGCGCTCACCGCCGAGGCGCTGGAGGGGGACGAGGCACGATTGCTGGTCGAGGGATTCGACGGCTACCTGAGCAAACCTTTGCAGGCGGCCAAGCTGCAGGCGGCTTTGCAAAAGGTGAGTGCCGCAAAGACCTCTTAGGCGCCCAATCGCCCTCGCCGCGAGACGGCCCCGAATCTAAGGAGGCGCTTATTTCACAAACCCACCGGCTACGAGAGCCTTTTGCAGGAGGTCGGCAGGGTCGAGGCGAGTATCGGCGGCGAGAAGCGGGATCTGGTGGCGTCGGGTATAAGCAGTGAGGTCGGTCTGGTATTTTTCAAAACGCTCCCGGTATTCGCGGGCCATTTGGGGACTGACGATGACCCGCCGCACTTCCCCGGTTTCGCAATCTTCGAGTTCGTATTCGCCGGGGGCCCCGGCTTCGGACTCGGCGGCGTCGCGCACCTGAATGATGGCCACTTCGTGCCGGGCGTGGCGCAGGCGGTCGAGAGCCTTGAAGGCGTCCTCGGAGTTGGAGCCCCAGAGATCGCTCACCCAAACCACGAGCCCGCGACGTGGACGGGTGGCGGTCCATGCGCGGGTTTCGTCCTCCAGCTTCACCGGGCGCGCCGCGGTGGCGCAGGCTTCGAGGTAGCGGAGTATCTGCAGAAACCGGTGTTTGCCGCGACCCGACGGCCAGTTGGTCGGCGAGGTGCCTCCGAGAAGGGAGATGGACGCGCGGTCGAGATTCGAAAGGGCCATGTACGACAACCCGGCGACGATCTGCCGGGCGTAGTCAAACTTCACCGGCGTGCCCCATTGCATGGAGCCAGAGCAGTCGAGAAGAAGGTGAACGTGCAAGTCTTCTTCCTCGATGAAAAGTTTCATCACCAGCGTGCGCCAGCGGGCGAAGGCGTTCCAGTCGATGAAACGAAAATCATCCCCGTTGACGAAGGGGCGGTATTCCGCGAACTCAATACTCGCGCCGCGCTGCACGCTGCGGCGTTCCGCCCGCTGGCGTCCACGCTGAATTTTGCGGGCGAGGAGGCTGAGTGATTCGAGCCGACCCAGAAAGTCCGCGTCAAAGAGTTCGTCGCTGGTCGCTGCTGTCATGAATCAACACCTGGCAGGGAGCGTCGTCCCCACCGCCCCGTGTTCGATGGAGGGTTTGGGAACCCTCCCTACCGAGGTCTTTTTCATTCGGTCCACTGTTTCTTTTCGGCTTCGAAGATTTGGGCGATGAGCGCATCGGAAGACACGCCATCCGCCTGGGCTTCGAAGCCCATCATCACGCGGTGGCGGAGCACGGGCAGGGCCACGGCAAGAATGTCCTCGCTGGCGACGTGGAAGCGGCCTTGCAGGATGGCGCGAATCTTGGCGGCAAGCAGGCAGGCCTGACCGGCCCGCGGACTCGCCCCGTAGCGAACATACCGTTTCACCGCATCAATGGCATGATCGGTTTCCGGGTGGGTCGCCATGATAAGTCGGACAACCCGCTGGCGAATGGTCGGGGCAACGGGCACATCGCGGGCCAAGGCGCCCATTTCGACCAGGCGGGCACCATCAAAGACCGGTTCCACCGTTGGCAGGTCCCGGGCGGTGGTGAGATCGAGAATGCGGTCGAAGGCGTCAGCGCTCGGGTAATTCACCGTGATCTTAAAAAAGAAACGATCGAGCTGGGCCTCGGGCAAGGGATAGGTGCCTTCCATCTCCAGAGGGTTTTGGGTGGCGAGAACGAAGAAGGGTTTTTTGAGATGCCGGGTTTCCCCGCCGACGGTGACACTTTGTTCCTGCATGGCCTCGAGCAGGGCGGATTGGGTTTTCGGGGTGGCGCGGTTGATTTCATCGCCGAGGAGGAGGTTGCAAAAAACCGGCCCGGGGGCGAATTCGAAGCGCGAATGTCCGTGGCCGTCATCGACCAGAATCTTTGTGCCAATGAGATCGGCCGGCATGAGGTCCGGGGTGAACTGAATGCGTTGGAAGGTCAGGCGCAGCGCTCCGGCCAGCGACCGGACGAGCAGCGTTTTGCCGAGACCGGGAACACCTTCGAGCAGAACATGCCCACCCGCCACCATCGCGATGACCGTTTTCTCAATGATCTCCTCCTGGCCGATGACAACTTTCTGGACTTCGTTTTTCAGCTGATCAAAGCAGGCACGGAACTCCTGAAGCTGGGATTGTAATTCGTCGGACGGTGGATTGGCAGACATGAGCTAAAGAGTGAAAAGGGCTGAGTGAGAGGGCAGAGTGAGGACGGAGTCGTTGAGAACTACGGTCACGTTCATTCCGCCGAAGGCGGCGGCTTGATGGCTTCGAAGTATTTGCGGATGGACTCGCGATAGGCGAGCGGGAGGTTTTCGTCCTCGATGGCTTGCTGGGAAAGTTTTTCGTATTGGGCAAATTGCGCGCTGCGGGCGTCGCGAGGGGCTTCGGACCCAGGGGTGTCGGAGGCGAGAGTTTCGACCTGCGAATCGCCCGAACCCGCCTGGCCGGTAAGGCCCTCGAGGGAACGTTCGGCTCCGAGATCCGTGGGGGCTTTCTCGCGGTCGGGATCCGTCTCGCTGCCCGCGCCTTTGCCCTTGCCTTTCTGCTGGGAAAGTTTCGGAAGCAGCGACAGGCCTATTCCCTCACCCGGCTTCTGTCCCATGCCAGCTTTACACTCCCCGAGTTGGGCGAGCTGGAGACCAAGACGGGCCTGGGCGGCCTGGGATTGTCCAGCCTTGGCAAGGCTCTGGCCAAGTTTCGCCAGGCCTTTGGACATCTCGGAGGGATCCTTTTTCTGCCCGCCTTCCCGGGTCTGATTCATGGCGGAAGCCGCCTCGGGTTGGCCGGACTGGGAAAGTCGTTCCGAGGCTCTCGCCATCTGCTGTTGGGTCGAGGCGTTATCGGCGCCGGCGGGCGTCTTTGCGCCTTTCTCTCCGAGTTTTTGCGCTTCCTTTTCGGCTAGTCTTGCGGCCTCGGCAAGTTCCTTACGGCGAAGAGAGGCGGCCAGCGCGCCCATTCCCTCGACGTCCTCCAAGGCCGCGGCCATGTCGGCGGCAGAGGTTTCCATCGAGTCCTTCGCCGCGGACTCGCGGAGGGCTTCGAGTTTGTTTTCGAGCTTGCTCAGAGCGAGCAACATTTCGCGCTCGTTCATCCCGGGAAGCTGGTCGCGCAGGGGCTGGAGTTCCGCGAGAATTTCCCGAAGTTCGGGGTCCCCGGTAAGTTCAGCCGTCTTTTCCCAGTCGGCCAAAATTTCTTCAATGGCCGCGGCGTCTTCGTTCGTGCCCTCCGCGGCAATAGCGGGCACGGGAAGGAAGGCGACGCGAAAAGCCACGAGGGCAGAAAGGAGAAGGACGGCCACGCCCGCCGCAGCGGAAAATTTCGGCCAGGCGACCGGCCAGCAGGCCTTCCAGTCAAGGTCGGCGAGGCACGCCGCCGTGTCGGCGTGTTGCAACCGCCGCCAATCCGCGCCAACCTCAGTCGGAAGCTCGGCCGCACTCAGGGTGTGATCCGGGAGGCCGAAATGGGTGTCCACGGCGCGAACGACGCGGTGGTCGGAAATGGGACGCAGCCAGGCCATGGCCAGTCCACCGAGAACCGCTACTCCGGCCAGGGCCAAAAGGACGAGGACACCGCCAGCCGCCTGGGGAAAAAACGAGATGACCGCCAGCACGACGGCCAGAACGCCCGCGAGGCCTCTCAACAACACGCCCGCCGCATCGATCAAGCGCTGGCGCCGCATCCGACTCCGCGCCATGGCGATGGGTTCCTGCAAACCGGGATGAGATTCGGACATGCCCATAAAGTGCTTGGGTGTCGGTAACACAGGCCGTGGAGGGGTGCAACGACTCGTTGCCGGAAAGCGGCTAAAGCGGGGCGAGATCTTCGCTCAGGGCTCGACCTCGGAGGAGGCCTTCAGTGTCTTTTCAATTTCTGGATCGGGCTCCGCTCCCAGCTCGACTGCGCGGAAATAATGGCGGCGGGCCAGTTCGGTCGAGGGCGGTTTGTTTTCGAGGTAAAAAACGGCCAGGTTGTAATGCGCGTCGCTGTAGGCTGGATCGATTTCGACGGCTTTGCGGAGTTCGTCCTGAGCGCCATCGAGCCAGCCTTTGCGTCCCACGACAACGCCCAGATAATTGCGGGCGCGGGCATCGCGGGCGTCGTACAGCGTGGCTTGGGTGAGGGCCGCCAGCGCCTCATCGAGACGATTTTGCTCCATGTAAATAATCCCCAGCGTGAGCCAGGCGGGAGGCGTGTCGAGCTTGAGCTGGACGGCCCGCTTGAGCAATTTTTCGGCGTCCTCATTTTTGCCCGCGTAAAATTCAATGACGCCGAGGTTAATGAGGGCGAGGAGATTGTCAGGCGCGAGATCGAGGGCCTTGCGATAGGCCTTGCGGGCCCGTTCGTAGTCCTTGCGCTGGAAAGAAGCCGCCCCCTCGGCCGCAGCCTCCTTGGCAATTTCGGGAATAAATTTGCCATCGTTCGTCTGGGCTCTCAGGGGAGAACTGGCGAACAGCACGAGCAAACCGAGAAGGATCTTCACGACGGAAAATGGGAATAACCGAGAGGAAGGGTCAATCTCCGGAAAGTTCCCTGGAACGCTGGCTGGCGGCCTGGACGGCACCGATGAAGGCCGCGCGGACGGCGGCGTTTTCGAGAACGGTGAGGCCGGCGATCGTCGTGCCTCCCGGGCTGGTCACCATATCGCGCAGCACGGCCGGGTGCTCCTTGGTGGAGGCGGCCATTTCGACCGCGCCCTGGATGGTCTGGATGGCTAGATCGAGAGCGAGCTTGCGGGGAAGACCACAGGCGACCCCTCCATCCGAAAGCGCTTCCATAATAAGGTAGATATAAGCGGGCCCACTGCCACTCAGACCCGTGACCGCGTCGAGTTGACCTTCCGCGACGGAAAAAACCTCACCCACGGCGCGAAAAATTCGTTCCGTGGCGGCCAGATCTTTTCGGGAGGCGGAATCGCCCGCCGCAATGGCGGTGGCGCTTTTTCCCACCATGGCCGCGGTATTCGGCATGGCACGGATGACCCGGCTGCCAGGCGCCGCATCGCGGAGGGTGGAAATTTTCAACCCGGTGGCCACGGAGATGAGCAATTTGCCCTTCCAGTTCGCCCCGGCGTCGGAGAGAGCCTTGAGCGCGTCGGCCGGCTTCACGCAAAGAATCACCACATCGGCGCCATTCACTGCGTCGGCGTTGGACGCAACGGCCCGAACCGAGGTTGCGGCCACAAGACTTTCCAGCCCCGAACGGGAACGACTGGAAACAACAATATCGGAGGCACTGCAGAGCTTGGCCCGCAAGATCCCATGAACAAGTGCGAAGGCCATTTTCCCCGCTCCCAAAAAGGCGTAGGTCATGGGAGAAGAGTAGACGGCCCCCAACAGAGGACAAGGGGATAGTCAGCGCGCAACTGGTGGCGCGGCGATCATTTCCCCGCGCGCATGGAAGTCCTTTCCAAATGGACAGTTTCCAGTGTCGCTGGGTGGCAAGTTGATGATGGAAAACCGTTGCGATCCCCATCGGCGACTGACGGGAAAGAGTTTGCCAGCCTCGCTCCCGCGGAATATGAGTTTCGCATGATCGCTCGTTTCCTTCGGCCTGCCATCCTCTCCGTCCCCTTCGTTTTCCTGGCTGCCTGCGCTTCCACCCAACAGGTCGATCCCGCCGTCTCGTCCACCTTGTCCTCGAAAGGCGTGGATCCGGGAACCACGGCCAAGATGAACTCCGGACAGGTTCTCGGCTACAGCGACATCCTCGGACTGGTGCAGAAGGACGTTCCCTCCAATGTGATCGTCGGGTACCTCAACAGCACGCGCAAGGTTTACAACTTCAGCTACGGCCAGCTCGAATCCCTGAAGGCCGCCGGGGCAACTCCGCAGGTTTTGAACTACCTCACCGAATCTCAGGGGTTTTATGGTCACAATTCCCCCGCCCAGACCGAACGTCTGAAGGGCGAGCAAAAGAGGGCGTATTATAACACCCCGGGTTATCAAAATCAGCAGCCCTTTGCCTACAATCAGCCGATGGTCGACGACTTCTACGACTCCGGCTACGAGGAGTCGCTTTACAGCCCGTTCTCGTTCAACTAACGGCCGCAGATCCCGCTCGCGTGGCAGGTTATCTGGCCTCGGATCCCTTTCGGGCGCCGTTTGTCCACGCGGTCGGCGGAGAGTTGCAGGTGCAGGTTGAGGATCACCCGAACCCCAACTACGTGGACCACGTGTGGATCACGATGAATGCCGGATCCGTCCGTCCGCTTGTCTCGATCAACACGCTTTCCAAACGCAATCGCGAAGCAGGCTTCGATCCCCGCATCCGCCTCGGCACCATCCAAGGAACGTGGGAAACGCTCCCGCGGCGCGGCATCGAAGCGGCAGGGCCTTTCGACTACGAGGACCTCGAGCGGGAACACGCCATGGTTTTCGAGTCCCACGAAAGACGCGAACTGGAGGAAATCCTCGTCGAAACCACCAAACGCGCCAACCTTCTTGAGGTCTGGGGCGCTCCTTACCGCAACAAAAACCGTTTCGGCATCCACCAGATTCACTCCCGCCGCGCCAGTTGCGCCGTGCCCGCCGACACCCCGGGGCACGACGGTGCCCTGCGGTTTTACTTTTCCCGGGACAAGACGACCTCGCTGTTTTTGTTCAAATTTTGCGGCCAGCCGTGACCGCCCGCCATCCATCCCTCCTCCGCCAGAGACTGCCATTCCTCCCCCTGCTGGGCGCCGCGATTTCCGGCATTCTGCTCGGCCGGTTCCTGCTCTTTCCCTCGCTTGTCTGGGTTCTGCTGGCGCTCCTGTTTGCCGCGCTCTTTTTCTGGCGTCGATCCGGTTTTTTTGCCCTCGTGGCGTGCGTTTTTGCGACCGCCCAGATCTGGCAGGGTCGGGAATCCCCGGGAGCGCGATTCGCGGATTGGATCGCGGACCGCTCCCTCCCTGCCACCGTGCGGGGAGTCGTCGCCAGTGAACCACGGATCTTCGACTCGGGGTCGTGCAGCTTCGATTTGCGAGTGCGGCAAATTTCCGTTGATGGGAGGGATTTCGCCCCGCCGGTGACCGTGCTGGCGGACTGGCCCGGGCCCGCCCCGGCGTATGGCGACGAGGTGCGAATGACGGGAACCTTGGAAAATCTTCCCCCGCCGCGAAATCCAGGACAGTTCCATTTCGCCGCGTGGTCCGCCTTGCGTCAGGTCTTCACCCGCCTTCGTTCCGACGATCCTCGGGATATTGCGGTTCTGGTCGGCCAGCATGGCAATCCCCTGCAGACCGTCGCCTTGGCCGCACGGGGATGGATGCGCGACACGCTGGTGCAAGGGATCAACGATCCCACCGTCTCCGACCTCGTGGTCGCCATGGTGCTGGGCGACACCTCGTCGTTGCCCGAACGGATTCAGGAACAATTCCGTGGCACGGGCACGTATCATTTGTTCTCCGTCAGCGGCCTGCACGTCGGCATGCTCGCCGTGCTGCTCTGGTATCTGCTTCGCGTGTTGCGGCTGACCCGCCGTCAGGCGGCGTTTCTCATCATTCCCGCTCTGTTTTTCTATGCGTTCATGACTGGCTGGAAACCCGCCAGCGTGCGGGCCGCGCTCATGACCTCGGTGGTGCTTTGCGGGCTCATCGCGAATCGTCAGCCGGTGCTTTTTAACAACCTCTGCGCCGCCGCGTTTCTCATTCTCCTCGGCGATACGAATCAAGTGTTCAACGCGGGCTTTCAGCTTTCGTTCTCCGTCGTCGCCGCCATCCTCCTGTGGGCCCGCCCCTGCACGGCGCTGATCGAAACACCATTCCGCCCGGATCCTTTTTTTCCCGAAAAATTGCTCAGTTACGGTCAGCGACTCATGGCCAGTGGGGGACGAAAATTCGCGAGTCTTGCGGGAGTTTCCGCCGCAGCGTGGGCCGGCTCACTCCCGCTTACGCTCGGGTATTTTCACCTTATCTCTGTCTCGGCCCTGCCGGCCAATCTGCTGGCCGTGCCGATTTCGTTCGGGATCATGGCGGTGGCGATGCTTTCGCTGCTCTTCGGCGGGGTCAGTATTTGGGTGTCCGAGGTTTTTAATCAGGCCAACTGGGTTCTCACCCATCTCCTCCTTGGGGTGGTGGGATTGTTTGCCTCCCTGCCGGGCTCTTTTGTTTACATCGGGCTGCCCCGCCCTCCGACTCCCCTCGCGGAGGTGGTGGTCTTTGATTTTGGGGCCGGTGGTGCGAACTGGATTTCCGTCAATGGGCGCGGCTGGCTGCTCGACCCCGGGCCGGCGGCGCAATTCGACACGACCATGCTTCCCTTCCTGCGCTCGCAGGGCCGGCGTTCCCTCGACGGCCTGCTCCTGACGCATGGCGATGCGAAACATATCAGCGCCGCACCTGAACTTTTTCTCTCCTGCCCTCCGATCGTAGTAGCAGACTCCGTGCAGACGGACCTTTCCCCGCACCGTCGCCGGTTTCAAGAATTTCTCTCGGCACGGGATTTTCCCAAATCGCTGCTCCGGTCCAAAGACGTGCTGGAAATTGCTCCGGGCACCCTCCTGCACATCCTTCATCCTCCGGCGATGAACTCTCGAACGGTCGCGGACGACAAGGTCATCGTCGCCCGGCTCGACGTGGACGGCACCCGGATCCTTTTCCTCTCGGACGCAAGCTTTGCCACGGAACAGTGGCTGCTGGCCAACGCCCGGGAAGAAATTCGATGCGATATTTTGGTGAAGGGCCGTCCACGCAGCGGGCCCTCCGGCGACGCGGAGTTTCTCGCCGCCGCAGCCCCGGAAGTTGTCATCGCCTCCGCAACGGATTTCCCAGAAAGCGAAATTCTCCCCCCGGAATTCGCCGCGCTGCTGCAGGAACGCGGGATCCACCTCTTCCGCCAGGATCAGACCGGGGCGGTGACCATTCGGATTTTCTCCTCACATTGGGAAGTTTCGGCTTTCCTCGGCGGCCAACACCACGCCCGCCACCGATGACCGAACTTTTTTCCGTCCGAAACCTCACCATCCGCCGCGGCGATGTCCGGGTACTGGACCGCGTGGGCTGGACGATGCACGCCGGCGAACATTGGGTGATTCTCGGCGCAAACGGCTCGGGCAAAACCTCGCTGCTGAATGCCATTACTGGCTACATGACCCCGACGACCGGCACAATTATTCTGCTGGGCGAAGAGTTTGGCGAAACCGACTGGAGGGAACTGCGTCAGCATGTCGGCGTGGTGAGCGCCAGCATCGCGCACCTCTGTCATGACGAAGACACCGGCCTCGAAATCGTGGCAGGGGGCCAACGCGCCATGATTGGCTATTGGGGCCGGATCAGCGCCGCCGAAAAGACCCAGGCCCTCCGCCTTCTCCGGCTTTTGCGGATTGGCTATGCGGCGGGACGCCGGTGGGAAGTGCTTTCGCAAGGCGAACGTCAGCGCATTCTCATCGCCCGCGCTCTGATGGCTGATCCGGCGATCCTCATCCTCGACGAACCCTGCGCTGGACTCGACCCCGTCGCTCGGGAGCGTTTCCTCCGCGACCTCCGCCGACTCGCCGCCCGGAAAAACGCCCCGGGACTCGTTTTTGTCACCCATCATATCGAGGAGATTCTGCCGGAATTCACCCATTTGCTCGCTTTGAAAAATGGCCGCGTTCACTACACCGGCCCGCTCGACCAAGGGCTTACCGATCAGGTGCTCAGTGCGATCTTCCGGGCGCCGCTCGAGGTCGAACAGCACGACAGCCGCTACCGGCTACGCAGGATTTCCTAACCGCACGCTTGCCGTCCGGCGCGACCGAAGATTCATTGGTTAGGCGATGAAACTCACCTCCTTCGGCCACTCGTGCTTCAGCGTGGAAACCGCTGGCAAAACCCTGCTCTTCGACCCCTTCATCAAACCCAATACCCTGGCGAACGAGGTGGATTTCACCGCCATCCGCGCGGACTACATTCTGGTCTCCCATGGTCATTTCGACCACATCGCGGACGCCGTCGAATTGGCCGGACAGACCGGGGCGACGGTCATTTCCAACTTCGAAATTTTCACCTGGCTGGAGAAACAGGGCGCGAAAAATGCCCACCCCATGAATCACGGCGGGGCCTTTGCCTTCGACTTTGGCCGCGTCAAATTTGTCAATGCCATCCACTCCAGCGTCCTGCCCGATGGCACTTACGGCGGAAACCCCGGCGGATTCGTGGTGGAGAACGCGGAAGGCGCTTTTTATTACGCCGGTGACACGGCGCTTACCTCCGACATGCAGCTCATCGGGGAGGAATTTGCCCTGCGTTTCGCTGTCCTGCCCATCGGGGACAATTTCACCATGGGGGCAAAGGACGCCGTCCGCGCCGCAGGGTTCGTGCAATGCCGCACCGTGGTCGGGGTGCATTACGACACCTTCCCCCCGATCAAAATCGATCACGCCGCCGCGCAGGCGACCTTCGAATCCGCCGGCATCGTGCTGCATTTGCCGGCAATCGGTTCCTCCGTGGAGCTGTAAAAAGCCTGCAAATTCCCGTCCGGCTGGAGCCGGTCCCGCAAAGGCAAAATCGGTTCCCCGTGAGCTTTTCTTGCAACCTGCCGTGTGCGTAGTAGTTTAATTGGTATGAATCTCCCGCTTGCTCTCGGCATGCCTGGCCTGCCCGAATGGATTATCATCGGAATTATCGTGATTCTGGTCTTTGGGGCCAAAAAGCTGCCTGAGCTCGCGCGAGGGATTGGCCAAAGCCTCGGGGAGTTCAAAAAAGCCCGCGACGAATTCGACCGCGAAGTGCGCAAGACCACTGCGGAGCTTGAGGTTAAGGAACCGGCCGACAAACAACCTCACTCGCACCCCTAGGCACCGCGCTTCCCTCCATGCGCAGGGCCATTTGCTGGCTGGCCAGCTTGTTTTTTTGCCTCCACCTCGGCGCGGAGGAAATTGTTTTTGCCGCTTACAATGTGCAGAACTACCTGCCCATGGACCGGCGGGTGGAGGGAAAGAACCTCAAAAACGCCCCGAAACCCGAAGCGGAAATTGAGGCCGCCATCAAGGTCCTCACCACGATCAAGCCGGACATTCTCGGTGTGGTGGAGATCGGCGACGAGTCGATGGTCGCGGACCTCCAGAAACGCCTCAAGGCCGCCGGACTCGATTATCCGCACTCCGAATGGGTGCAGGGCGCCGATGAAGTGCGCCATGTCGCCCTGCTCAGCCGCTTCCCCATCGTGGCCCGCAATTCCCGGGGCGATGTCTCCTTCGACCTCAACGGCAAACGCGAGCGAATCAATCGCGGCATCCTTGACGCAACCGTGCAGATCAACTCCAACTATCAACTCCGCCTCGTCGGGGCCCACCTCAAGTCCCGCCGCACGGTTGAGGAATACGACGAAGCCTGGATGCGCGCAAAGGAAGCCTGGTATTTGCGCGATCACCTCAACCGCATCCTCGAAACGGATCCTCAGTCCAACCTGCTCCTCTTCGGCGACCTCAACGACACCAAAAACACCTATCCCATCCGTGAGCTGATCGGGAAAAAAGGGTCGCCCAATTACATGATGGACCTTTGGCTGCAAGACAGCCGCGGGCACCGGTGGACCCACTACTGGAAAACGGCCGACGAGTACGCCCGCATCGACTACCTCATGGTGAGTCCGGCGCTGACCAAAGAAATCAATTTCGACCGCTCAGGGATCAACGACTCGCCCTTCTGGAACGACGCCAGCGACCACCGGGCAATCTTTACGACCATTTCGGCCGAGAACCAATGAGCCGCCGAGTGGCACCTTGGTTTTTCGCCTTCCTCATCGCTTTTGCGATCTCCGTTCCCGCAGTTCAAGCCGGAGTCGATGAGGATTGGGCGGCCATTGTGGCCCTCGACGCGGGTCCTCCCCAAAAACCCACCACCCGCGAAGAGGCCCGCCTTTTTGCCCGCACCCACTTCCAGCGCCATCGCCTCGCGGTCGAAGAGTTTATTGTCAAATACCCCGCGGACCCCCGCGTCTTCGACGCGAAACTCCGGCGCGCCTCTCTCCTCGCCGCCGAGGGCAAGATGGACGAAAATCCCAAGAAAGTGGACGAGGCCTTCGCCTTGCTTACCGAACTCGAAAATACTCCCGGCATCCCCCGGGAGAAACTCGCCACCGCGGGGTTCCAGCGCATCTCCCTCTACCTGCAGAGCCAGAAAGGCAGCACCGATCGAATGCGCGAAGCGGTGGTGGATTCCGCGAAAGGTTTTGTCGCCAAATATCCCGGCGACCGGCGCGGCCCCCGCCTGCTCGTCGAAGTCGCCACCATCTGCGACGACGCACCCAACCTGAAACGTCAGCTCCTCAATGATGCGCTCCGTCTCACCTCCGAGGATCCGCTCAAACAACGCATCACCGACGACCTCAAACGCCTGGAACTTCTCGGTCGGCCCTTCGACGCGAAGCTCTCCACCACTCGCGGAACCTCCCTCGACCTCGCCTCACTGCGCGGCAATGTGGTCGTGCTGATTTTCTGGTCGGCCGACTCCCCGCACAGCCTGCTCTGGCTGCGGAATTTCCGCGCCGCCTGGGAAAAGCTGCCCAAGGACCGCCTCCGGGTCGTCACGGTCAGCCTCGATACCGACCGCAAACTCCTCGCGGAGAAATTGGCTGAACTTCCCGCATCCTGGCCAACGCATTTTGACGGCAAAGGCTGGGAGAGCCCGCTGGCCCGCAGCCTCGGCATCAACGCTTTGCCCACCGTCTGGATCCTTGACAAAAAGGGCGTGGTGCAGACTCTGAACGCCCAGGCGGGTTACGAAACCTGGATCCGCCAGTTCCTCCGTTAGGCCTCTTCCCCAATGAAAACCCACGTCCTCCTCGCCTCCGCGCTGCTCAGTCTGCCGCTCGCTTCCGTCCACGCCGACGTCAAGCTTCCCGCCATTATTTCCGATCACATGGTCCTGGAAAAAACCGCCAAGGTGCCAATCTGGGGCAAGGCCGATCCCGGAGAGGAAGTCACAATCACTCTCAACGGCCAAACCGTCAAAACCACCGCTGGCGCGGACGGGAAGTGGAAGACCGCCCTAAATCTGGCCGACTCCGGCCCCGGTCCCTTTGAAATGACCGTGCAGGGAAAAAATCAGATCAAACTTTCCGATGTCGTGGTCGGCGAAGTCTGGGTGGCCTCCGGCCAGTCCAATATGGAGTGGGTCGTAAAAAATACCATCGACGCCGACAAAGAGATCGCCCAGTCGGCCAACTCCCTGCTCCGTCAGTTTCAGGTCAAAAAAGCCACGTCGATCACTCCGCTCGACGATTGCGAAGGCACCTGGATCCAGGCGTCTCCCGAAACAACCGGCGGATTCACGGCCGTCGGTTATTATTTCGGCAAAAAGCTTCAAAACGACCTCAATGTCCCCGTGGGGTTGATCAATACCTCCTGGGGTGGCACACCCTCCGAGGCCTGGACCAGCGAGGCGGCCCTCGACACTGTCCCCGAGCTTAAGGCCGCCAAAGAACGGCTTTTCGGACAAATCACCAATCAGCCCGCCGATCAAAAAAAATGGATCGAAACCTTTGGAGCCTGGCTGAAGGAGTCGGGACGGGAGGACAAACCTGCCACCGACACCGCCGCGTTTGCCGCTCCCGGGATCTCGCTGGACGGTTGGCAGAAGGTAGCGATTCCAGGCGTGATCTCCGGAAAAGATTTCTCCGGCGACGGCGCGGTCTGGGTTCGCACCGAAATCGAACGCCCGGGCGCCGCCACCGCACCACTCGGTCTTGAATTGGGAGCCATCGAAGGATTTGACAGCATTTTTTGGAACGGCGATTTGATCACGTCCCTGGATTTCAAAGATTCTCCAGGAAGCGGATACGTTCGTCGCGGGGGAAAATACACCATTCCCGCGAACAAGGTGAAGCCTGGCAAAAACACTCTCGCCCTCCGGATTTATGCGCCGGCCGGACCGGCCAAGTTCCCTACCGCGCCGAAAATCGGCGGGGCAGTGACGACCGAAGGATGGTTCGCGAAAGAGGAATTTTCTCTTCCTCCTCTCACCCCTGCGCAACTCGCCGCCGCCCCCAAGCCGCCCGTAACTCCGCCGGGCCCTCAGAACGTCGCCAGCCATCTTTTTAATGGCATGATCAACCCCATCGTCCCCTACGCCATCAGCGGAGCCATCTGGTATCAGGGAGAATCCAACGCCGGTCGCGCTTACCAGTATCGCACCGCCTTTCCGCTCATGATCACCGACTGGCGCAAGGTTTGGGATCAGGGCGACTTCCCATTCTACTTCTGCCAGCTCGCCAATTTTCAGGCCAAAAAAGACGCTCCAGGCGAAAGCGGTTGGGCCGAACTTCGCGAAGCGCAATCCCTGACCCTCAAACTCCCCGCGACCGGGCAGGCCGTGCTCATCGATATCGGCGAAAGCGCAGACATCCATCCCCGCAATAAAAAGGACGTGGGCGAACGCCTCGCCCTCATCGCGCTCGCCCAGGACTACGGCAAAAGCATCCCCTACTCGGGTCCAGTTTTCAACGCGCTGAAAATCGACGGCGCCAAGGCCCGCCTTTCCTTCACCCACACCGATGGCGGACTCGTGGCCAAGCCCGTGCCCGCGACGTACGACGTCAACACCAAGGAGGGAAAGACGGCGCCGACCGTGCGCAACAGCCCGAACAGTGAGCTCGAAGGATTTGCCATTTGCGGGGAAGACAAGCAGTGGGTGTGGGCTGACGCCAAGATCGAAGGCGACAGCGTCGTCGTTTCTTCCGACAAAGTTCCCGCTCCCGTCGCCGTCCGTTACGGCTGGTCGGAAAATCCCACCGTCAACCTCTACAACGGCGCAGGCCTTCCCGCCTCACCCTTCCGCACCGACGACTTCCCGGCGTCGACACTGACTAACAAATATTAGTTCCCCCTGGAGGGTCGCAGGCCCTTGCGACCTCTCGAATCTTTCCTCTGGACGGTCGCAGGCCCTTGCGACCCAGACTACAACCTCACCTCGCCCGCGCTGAGCAGGCCAATGAACTGCTCCGCGGTCTTGGCTGCAATCAACCGATCGAGTTGGTGGCGGTCCCGACAGATCCGCGCGATCGCTCCAACTATTCGCAAATACTCGGAATTAAAGGTCCGGGGAATTCCCGCCACAAAAACAAAATGCACCGGGTCCGGCACCTCACGACAGGGGAATCCCGCCGCTGACCGACCCGCCGCCAGCACCAAGCCGGAAACCGATTCGGTGCGGCCGTGCGCGATACAGATCCCGCAATGATTTTCGGAAATGGCCGCCGCGTCCCGGGCAATCACCGCCTCGCGGAATATCGCAAAATCCTTCACCCGGACATCCCCGTTCAACTTGGAAAGAACCTCTTCCACCGCCTCGACCTTTCCCGTGGCCGAAAGCGAGAGGTTTACGTGGTCGGCTTGCAGAATATCGCCGATGGGGGTCATGCCGAAACAAAGGAAAAGTAAAAACCACCAATCATCGTTCTCATACGTTACTCCCGCGCCATTTCAGTTTCTGCCGAAGGACGTCAGGAAAGAGGCGATGCGGTAGCATGACAAGCGGCAGCACGCGGTCGCTCTTGGTGATGCGCAGGACATCCCCCACCCGCATCGCGCGGGAGGATCGGCCATCGATGGAGACAAAAACCTGCTGCTCGACCCGCAACCGCGCTTCGATCACCGAGCGGTCGCTCACCACCGTGGAGCGATTGGTGAGGACATGAGGGCAAATCGGCGTGACCACAAACGCGCCGGAATCCGGCATCAACACCGGCCCTCCCGCCGCCAGGGAATACGCCGTCGAACCCGTCGGGGTCGCGATGATCAGACCATCGGCATTGTAGTCGGTGAGTTCCGTGCCATCGATCTCGACGTGGATTTTGACAAGCTGGGACCGTTCGCCGCGACTCACCACAACGTCGTTGAGCCCGTAATGGCGGGCCGTGCGACCGCGGGAATCCGTAATCTCGGCGATGAGAAGGTTTCGCGGACTGAGCAAATACGTTTTGTCGGCAATACTTTCGACGGCGCTGTCGATTTCGGCCGGGCCCGCACACGTCAGGAATCCCAAAGAGCCAATATTGATCCCGAAGATCGGGCGTATGGCCGGTCCGAGTTTGTGCAGGACGCGCAGAATGGTGCCATCGCCCCCCATGACAAGGAGAAGCTCCGCCTCGCGCGCCAGGGCGCGTTCATCGAGCGAGGATTTCCGACCCGCCAGAGCCGCCGTGGCCTTTTCCAGAGCGAAGGAAATCTTTCGGTCGCGAAGCGCCTTCACCACGGACCGCACCACGGAACGCGCTTCGGGTTTGGCAGCATGAGCGATGAGGCCGATCATGGGCGGAGGTGCGCGAGGTATTCGACGTTGCCTTCGCGTCCGGTGATCGGCGATTCGATGAGCCCCATCCAGCGATGCCCGGAGGCCTCCACGAAACTGCGAATCTTCTCGACAGCTTCGTCGCGGAACGCCGGGTCGCGCACCACGCCTCCCCTGCCGACCTTGTCGGGAGTGAGTTCGAACTGCGGTTTGATGAGTACAACCATGTCGGCGGTGGGCGTGAGTAACGCAAACGCCGCGGGCAAAATCAATGTCAGGGAAATGAAACTCACATCCGCCACACAAAGATCCACCAAGCCGCCCGTATCCTCCGCGGTCAAAAAGCGGGCATTCACCCCCTCGCGCACGGTCACACGCGGGTCGTTGCGCAGTTTCCAATCGATCTGTCCATGGCCCACATCAATCGCGTGAACCCCCGCCGCCCCGCGCTGGAGCAGGCAATCGGTGAAGCCTCCCGTGGAAGCGCCAATGTCGAGGCCCTTGCGGCCAAAGACGGGAATCTGAAAATGGTCCAGAGCGCCTTCCAGCTTCAGCCCGCCGCGGCCGACGTATTTGTCGCCGGCGAGAATTTCCACCACGACATCATCCGCCACCGTCCGTCCGGGTTTATCCGCCTTCTGGCCACCCACCAACACCTGCCCCGCCATGATGGCCCGCTGCGCCTTCTCCCGCGATGGGCAAAGGCCGCGGGTGACGAGAAGCTGATCGAGACGCGATTTGACGGACACCCGGAAACCGTACCTTCCTGCCGGAGAAAACTGAAGCGTGGAAAACCGTTCACCCCCTTTCGATCTTCATTCTCTGCGTTTCCTTGTGTGAAAAACTTCCTCTTTCCGCTTCAACCCGCGGCAGGCCCGGCCAAAAATATTCCTGTTTTTCCGCCGCGCCTGGGTTACTTCCTTCCCCTTCCATGTCCGACGCCGATCTGAAAGCCCGTATCAAGAAGATGATGGTGGAGAGCCTGATGTTGAAGGTGACCCCGGAAAGCATCGGAGACGACACCCTGCTCTTCAGTCCCGAGGGGCTGGCTCTGGATTCCATCGACGCGCTGGAACTGGCCGTAAGCATCGAGAAAAATTTTGGTGTGGCAACCCCAAGCTCCGAAGTGGCGCGCGAGGCGTTTGTCAGTGTGAATACCGTGGCAGAGTATATCACGGCGAAGTCGCAGGGCTGAGCGAAACGCAATCCACGGCGCCGAGGGCCCGGCGCCCTCCAGGCCCTTAAAACCATCTTTGCGCTCGCGCTGGGCGAAGCGGTTCTGTTGAATCCGTAAACCGCCACTTATGCACCTTCCGCTTTTTCTTCGGCTGGTTTTTCTTTTTGTCCCCGCACTGCTCTGCGCCGCGCCTCCCGTTCCGGCACCTACTCCCGTGGCTGAAGTCCGCGCCATCCCGGGGCCGCTGAAGGGCTGGGAAAGCTGGGCCACTTGGGACGCGCCGCACCGGTTCTGTCCCACTCCCTATGATACGGCGGAGAAACCCATCTGCTTTTGGCCCTCCCTGCTCGCGCTCCAGGTGAACCGCGATGGCGGAAAATTTGGCCTTTCCGTGACAGTTTTTAGCGAGACCTGGGTCTCCTTGCCAGGAGGCAAGGAGGTCTGGCCCGTCGAGGTGAAGCTGAGCGGAACCGCCATTCCCGTGGTCGAGCACGAAGGCCGTCCGGCCGTGAAACTGGTGCCGGGCACCCACCAACTTGAAGGCTCCTTTCGTTGGAACGAAATTCCTCAAGGCCTGTCTCTTCCTCAGGAGATCGGCCTGCTCGCACTGACTCTCGACGGCCTGCCGGTCCCTTCGCCCACCTGGGACGCCGAGGGATATCTCTGGCTGAAACGCGACGCCTCGACCGAGGAGGCGGACAAGGACTTTCTCTCGGTGAAAGTTTATGCGCTCCTCGAAGACGGCATCCCGCTCTGGCTGCGCACGCAGGTGGAAATCATTGTTTCGGGCAAAAGCCGGGAAGAGGATCTCGGCAGCATTTTACCGGAAGGATGGAAGCTGTCGTCCGTAGACAGTCCGATTCCCGTGATGGTGGACGACGCCGGACGCATGAAGGCCCAGGTGCGCGCGGGCAAGTGGACCCTGACCGCCAACGCTTTCCGCCTCGATAATCCCACCGAATTCCGCTACGCCGCCGATGCCAAACCGGCCACCGAGGAAGAACTGGTGGCGTTCCGCGCCAAGCCGGATTTCCGGATGGTCGACATCACCGGCTCGCCCTCCATCGATGTCTCGCAGACCACTTTCCCCGCCCCCTGGCGGGAGTTTCCGGTTTACCGTTGGGACACCGCGACGCCCTTTCGCCTCGAGGAACGCATGCGCGGCATGGGACTGCAAACACCCCAGGGGCTCTCGATCCGCCGCACGATGTGGCTGGATGAAAATGGCCGAGGGCTCACTTTTCGCGATGACATCACCGGTGCGATGCAGCAGATCTGGCGTCTCGATGCCGCGGACGGTCAGGACCTCGGCTCCGTGCGCAGCAACGGCCAGGGTCAGCTCATCACTCTCAATCCCGAAAACAACGCGCCCGGCGTCGAAATTCGCACGCGCAATCTGAACCTCGAGGCGACCGGCCGCACGGAACGCTCCGCCACCCTTCCCGCCACTGGCTGGCGGGCCGACGCCGATTCGCTTTATGTCGCCCTCAACCTTCCTCCCGGCTGGCGGCTGTTTGCCCTCTTCGGCGCGGACTGGGTGAAAGGCGACTGGCTCACTGCCTGGACCCTGCTCGACCTGTTTCTGTTGCTGATCTTTTCCCTGGCCGTCTTCCGCATCTGGGGCCTGGGACCCGCCATCGTCGCGTTCCTAGCGTTTGGCATTTCTTATCACGAGCCCGGCGCTCCGCGCTACATCTGGCTGCTTCTCATCATCCCCCTCGCGCTGCTCAAAGTTGTCCCCGAAGGTTGGGGCCGCCGCCTCGTCCAGATCGGCAGGTCGGTCGCACTGGTCCTGCTGGTCCTCATCGCCGCGCCGTTCATTTCCAAACAAGTCCAGCAGGCGCTGTTTCCGCAGTTGGAGGAGGTTGCGGGGCGCCACCAAATGAGGGAATCGCAAATGGTCGTGGTCGAGGAAGCCGCCGTGCCCAACGCCCCGGCAGATTCAGAATCCGTCGTCGAGCTCCAGGAAGAGGAAAGCCGCGCTTCTTCCAATACGCGACGAATGAAATCCTATTCGGGCGGTTGGGGATTATCCTCCGCCCGTGGCCAGTCCGACAAATCCAACCTCCTCTACGACGCCAAGGCCCGGATTCAGACCGGCCCCGGCGTGCCGGATTGGACCTGGCGCACCGTGACTTATGGCTGGAATGGACCGGTGACACAGACGCAGCAAGTGCGGCCGATTTTGATTTCGGTCGGTCTCGAACGCGTGCTCACCGTGCTGCGCATCGCCCTTCTGCTTACGCTGGCGGCGATCCTGCTCAACCCGCGGCGTCTCGGCGGACCGGCGCTCCGCGCCGCGGCAGGCCAGGCGGCAGTGGGGGCGGTTTTGTTGGGGCTAAGTGTCACCTCCGCCCGGGCGCAGGAAATCCCCGACAAGGAAACCCTGGCCACCCTGCGCGAGCGCCTGCTGGAACCTTCCGACGCTTATCCGACCGCAGCCACGATTTCGTCTGTGGCACTATCTCTTCAAGACCGCAAATTGACCATGGACGCGGAGATCCACACCGCGATCCGCGTCGCCGTGCCCCTGCCGGGCCGGCTGCCGGAATGGTCTCCGGTTGCGGTGACGGTGGACGGCAAGCCCGAGGCCGCCTTGCGCCGCGATGATGGCTATTTGTGGATCGTTTTGCCGCCGGGGGTGCATCGCGTTCAGGTCGAAGGTCGGCTTTCGGACGCGACCGAATGGGAATGGACATTCCAACTGAAACCCCGCCGGGTCACGATCAACGCCCCCGGCTGGAATGTCAGCGGTGTAAAACCCGACGGCGTGCCGGAACAGCAGGTGTTTTTTGCCCTCCAGCAAAAGTCCACCGCCGGACAGGCCAGTTACGACCGACAGGATTACCAATCTCTTGTCGTGGTGCAGCGCCATCTGGAACTTGGCCTCGTCTGGCAGGTGAACACGACCGTTTCGCGCCTCTCACCCGAGGGCAAGGCCGTGGCCTTGCGTGTGCCGCTTTTGCCGGGCGAAAATGTTCTCTCCGCCAACACCGTGGTGAAGGACGGGTTCATCGAAGTACGCCTCGGGGCGAAGGATGCCTCGTTCGCCTGGCAAAGCGAAATCCCGCCCGCCAATACCCTTCGTCTTGCCACCAAGCCGGAGGATTCGTGGGTCGAACGTTGGGACCTCGTGGCGTCGCCGGTATGGAACGTCACCATCGCCGGCCTGCCACCGGTGTTTCTTCCGGGTAATCCCGAACTCGTCCCCGTCTGGCACCCCTGGCCGGGGGAAAGTGTCGATCTCGCGATCACCCGTCCGGAAGCCATTTCCGGTGCCACGGTCACGGTGAACAACGGCACCCACACCATCACGCTGGGAAAACGCCAGCGCACCACCAAGCTCGACCTGTCGCTGCGTTGCAGCCTCGGGGAGGATTTTCTCATCGGGCTGCCCGGTGGCGCGGATGTCACCAATCTCACTTTCAACGGGCAGACCATTCCCGTGCGCAAGGATGGCGACAAGGTGATCATCCCCCTGCGCCCCGGCGAACAGAGCCTGTCTCTCGAATGGAAAACCAACACGCCCCTCGGCTTTCAAGCCCGCGCCGAGCAAGTGACCCTGCCGGTGGAAAGCGCCAACATCACCACGGTGATCACCGTGCCGGACAACCGCTGGGTGCTTTGGACGGACGGTCCCCTGCGCGGGCCCGCCGTGCGTTTCTGGACCGTGCTGGTCTGCAGCCTGATCGCGGCCTGGGCGCTCGGACGCGTGCCATCCTCGCCGCTGCGGCCCTTCGAATGGATGCTCCTCACCATCGGCCTCACGCAGGTGCCACTCTTCATTGCCCTCATCGTTGTCGGGTGGCTGTTTTTCCTATCCTGGCGGGGTCACGAATCGTTTTTGCGACAACCCGCGCTCCGCTACAACCTTCTGCAAATCGTCCTCATCGGTCTCACCGTCATCTCGCTTGGCATCTTCATCGGCGTGGTCGCGCAGGGCTTGCTGGGAGACCCAGAGATGTTCATCGCAGGCAACACCTCCTCCCGCGCGATTCTCAATTGGTATCAGCCTCGCTGCGAAAACGCCCTCCCGACGCCTGGCTGTTTCTCCGTCTCCATCTGGTGGTTCCGCATCCTCATGCTGGCCTGGGCCTTGTGGCTCGCCGTCTCTCTCATCCGCTGGCTGCGTTGCGCTTGGGAACAGTTTAGCACCGGCGGGTGTTTCCGGAAGACTGCGAACAAGCCCGCCACCCCGCCGCCCCTGAATCCCGCTTGATTGCCGATGCTTCGCCGCGACGGATTGCAGGGGATTTGGATCACCCGGCACCAACAGCGTCGGACTTCGTCTGTAAAACGCACCGCGCTTGCATGGCGTCTTCGCCGATCTGGGCCTTCAAAGCGTCGATAGATGGAAACCTCTGCTCTCCCCGCAGAAATCCCTCGAATTTCACTTCAAGATTCTCGCCGTAACAATCCCCGGAGAAATCGAAAAGGTGAACCTCCAGGAGACGTTCGGGGGAGTCGTTGACCGTCGGACGCGTCCCGATGTTAGCCACACCGCCCAGCCAATTTCCCCGCAAGAGGGCCCGGACGGCATAGACTCCATCCGGGGGAAATTGCTCGCTGTGCGCCGTCAGGTTGGCGGTCGGAAAACCAATCCTTCCCCCAAGCTGTCGCCCCGACCGGACCGTCCCGAGAATGCTGTACTCCCGCCCCAGCAGGCGGCGGGCTGTGCCAAAATTGCCCTCCTGCACCGCCTTCCGAATGCGGGTGCTGCTGACCAGTTCCCCATCCGCCATCACCGGGTCGATTTCGATCGTTGCAAAATTGAGCTTCCGCCCCAAGTCGTTCAAGAGGGCAACATTGCCGGAGCGATTTTTCCCGAACGCCCAGTTGTGGCCAACGCAGATCATGCGCAGGGGGCGGGCCGCATTGGCCAGCGCCGCGATAAAGTCTTCCGGCGGCTGAGCGGCAAACTCCCGATTGAAGGTCTGACGGACCAGCACCGGGCATCCCAGTGCCTTGAGGAGCTGCTCTTTGTGCAAAGCCGAGGTCAACAAAAACGGCACCGCTGCCGGACGCAAGACCGAGGCGGGATGCGGGTGAAACGTCAGGGCCACCGCCGTGGCTTCAAGCCGCTCCGCCTCACGCAGAGTGCGCCGGATCAGCTCCTGATGCCCGAGATGCACCCCATCGAAAACCCCGATGGCCACGCAAAGCCCGCCCGGGATGGAAGCAAGCTCAGAGATCGAGTCCCGTACGATCATCGGTGCAGCTCTCGCCGCGTCGCCGCGTCACCTTTTCCCCGCGTCCCTCCCCTCATCACGCTCCACGAAGCCTGGAAACCTCAGGGAGGCTAAGCACACGTTTGACAATTTCCTCGCGGGGCTGGGTTTTGAGTTCTTCCACCGTCACCGCGCCATCCACCGAGAATCGCCCGGACTTTGTCCGCCGCAACGAGCGTAAATGCGCGCCACAGCCGAGGTCCTGGCCGATGTCATGCGCGTAAGTCCTCACGTAGAACCCCTTGCTGCAAACCACGCGGAAATCAATTTCCGGCAACCGGATTTCCTGAATTTCGGAAGCATACACCCGCACAAAACGCGGTTCGCGCACGACTTCCTTCCCCTGCCTCGCCAACTTGTAGAGCGGCACGCCATCCTTCTTGATCGCACTCACCATCGGAGGTGTCTGGTAAAAATCGCCTTTCAGCTTGGCAAACGCTTCTTCGATCTGCTCGCGGTTCAGCTCGGGCAACGGCCGTGTTTCCGTCACCACACCATCGGCGTCCTGGCTATCGGTGACCTCGCCCAACCGCATTGTTCCCACATACTCCTTGTCCTCACTCATGATGAGGTCCTGGATTTTTGTGCCACGGCCCACCGTGATGATCAGGAGCCCGGTCGCCAGAGGGTCCAGCGTACCGCAGTGGCCCACCTTCTTGGTGTTTAACGCCCGGCGCGTGATGGCCACGACATCATGCGATGTCATGCCCTGCGCTTTGTCCACGAGAAGGACGCCGTCAGTTTCGGTTACGGATCTCATGACAGACAGCTTCCAAAAACAACTCTTCCACCGCCGTCAGCGTGCCCTTCATCCGGGCCCCGGCCGCCAGCGGATGGCCACCACCACCGAACTGTTTGCAAATTCGGCAAACATCCACGCGTTCGTCTTTCGATCTCGAACTCACCCTCACCATGTTGTCCGGCAGTTCTTCAAAAAACACCGCCGCCACCACACCCTCCACGGAGCGCAGATGGTCGATGATGCCTTCGTTGTCTTCCGGGAGAACGCCCATTTCCTCCACCGCGGCAAGCGGCAGGGAAAAACTGGCCAGGTGGCCGTCGCAGGCAAATTTTGCATTGTTGAGCGCATAGCGTAACAGTTCGAGCCGCCGCATCGGCTGGCTTTCGTACATCTGCCGCGAGATTTTCGCCACGTCCACCCCAGCTGCAATCAGCCCGGACCCCGCCGCGAATGTCCGCGCGTTGGTGCCCTGATATTGGAAAGAACCGGTGTCCGTCGAAATCGCGGCAAAAAGATTCCCCGCAATCTCCGGAGTAATTTCTGCGGAACGATCCCGGAAAAACTCGTACAGGATTTGCCCGGTGGCCGGCGAGGTCGGATCGATGTAATTCAAATCCCCATACCCCTCGTTGCTGATGTGATGATCCATGTTGACGAGCAACTTCGTGGAAGCCACCGATTTCCACACGGTTCCAAGACGGTTTTTCACCGAATTATCCAGCGCCACCACGGCGTCAAACGCCCGCGGCGTGACGTCGGGTTCCGTCACGATCTCGTGGGCGGGAAGGTAGCGGAATTTTTGGGTCACGCCCTCCTCGTTCCACGCGGTGACGTTTTTTCCCTTCGCCTTCAGCCACAAGGCAAGAGCAATGGTGGACCCGAGGGCGTCGCCGTCGGGCCTCATGTGGCTGGCGACAAGAATGTTTTCCGCGCCATCAAGGGCGGCTTCGATTTCAGCAAAAGTGGCGTTCATGGTTTTTCGTCCAGTCCAAGTTCCTCGAGAATGCCCAGAACGCGGGTTCCGCGTTCGATGGCCTCGTCGAATTTGAAAGAGAGGTGGGGTGTGTGCTTGAGAACGATGCGTTTGGCAAGCTCGGCTTGCAGCATCACGCGGCTGTGCTCGAGCGTTTCCAAGGCTTTGCGACGCTGCCCGGGCGTGCCGAGAGCGCTCACAAAAACGTGGGCTTGTTTGAGATCGGGGGTGATATCCACTGCGCTGACGGTGACCAACGGCGCCGAGAAGGTAAGCTCGCGCACAATGATCAGCCCCAATTCGCGTTTGATGATTTCACACACCCTGGCAATTCGGTGATTCATGGCAAAAAGACGATTCCGTAACCTACCCGCCTGGACGGGCGGGTCGAGGGAATTTCGTTGGAGGGAGGCAGGCGCTTGCATCGCGGGTGCCGGGCCCCCGTCACCTGCCGGGATTGCATTTTCCGGCCCGTCTAACCCGGAAACACAAAATCGTGAATCGCCGCCAGCGTCACCCTCGACCCCGGCCCGTTCGGGATGTGATCGAACGAATGCGTCGCCCAGGGCAATTCCAGATACCGACACCCCGCCCCAATCTCCCCGAGCTGCGTTGCATACCGCTGACTCTGCTTCACCCAAACCAAATCGTCGCGGCCTCCGTGAATCAGCAGAAATGGCGGGATGCCCGGCCGGGCGAGGTGAAAGGCGGACGCGGAGAGGTAATTTTCCCGGGCCTCACCCGGCGTGCCCCCGAGATATCGCCGCAAAAGCGAGGGAGACTTCAGCATGTCGTCCTCCCGACTGTGTTCATAGGCATAGAGCATGTCAAAGGGTGCATAGAGACAAATGCACCCGCTCACCGCAGGGGCCCCATCCCAGCACGCCACCACACTGGCGATCTGCCCGCCCGCCGAGCGGCCCAGCAGGAAAGTCCTCGCCTCGTCAATTTCCAGCTCTTCCGCCCGGGCGAGAACTTGACACAGACCCGCTGCCACATCCTCGCGCTGCGCGGGCCAGACGTGGGCCGGGGCCAGTCGATAACTCCCGCTCACAACCATACAGCCCATCCGGGCCAGCTTTTTTAAGAACCCCGCGCACTCGCCAGGCCCCCCACCCTCCCAACCCCCGCCATGCACAACGTAGATCAGCGGTTTCCGCCGGCCATCGGGGACCCAATATGTATCGGCAACCAAGCCATCGTTCAGCAACAGACGTCTCTGCTGCACGACCCCTTTCAGCCTCGGAGATTTTAGCCCTTCTCGGGCAGCGAACCTCGCAGCGCGGAGGGACGGCAGGAAAAACAAAATCGCCGCCATCACGCTCAATACCCCGGTCGCAACACCCCACGGAGTGGAAACGCCTGCCAGAAACGCCAGCGCCAAAGCAGGCAGCGCCAGCCAATGTCCTAGTTCGATCGCCACTAAGGAAGCAAAGAACCGGGACATGGAAGTTGCCCGCACTAGCGACATTATCGCTAAGGCCAGCAACCAACAAGCTGTTAGAAAGCCAAAAGCCTCAACCATCACAATGTTTCTCAAATATTAACTTAGCCATCGACCACAAAAAGAAAAACGTCGCCGGCCCCCTAAAGTTATAATGACACGAAAAACTTCAAACCAAAGTTGCAAAAGCAAGGGACCCTGCTCCCCATTTTTCCTCCCATTTCATCCGGCCGTAGCCTACCCGCATCAATGTCATGAACTCCCATCGACTCCACGCACTAGGTTGCATGGGTTTTATCTGATTGCAAATACCATGAGATACCTGGATCATGAGGAATGGCGGAAAATCATTCTTCGATGGAAGGCCCGGAACAGACAAGAATCGGGGATTTCCGCAGGCGGGATTTTCTCAAAATGGTGGGTGGTGCGGCCGCCATCATGGCCACCGAAGGTTCCGTAAATGTCTGGCCACTTCAGGCCGCCGGTCCGGTCACCCCCCAGCGGAATGCCATCATCTTCCTGACCGATCAGCAGAGGGCTCTTCAATGGTTTCCCACCGGTTGGGCGGCGGCAAATCTTCCCTTCCAGTCTGCCTTGGCCGGCACAGGAGTCACCTTCAACCGGGCCTATACGAACACCGCCATGTGCACGCCCGCCAGGACAACCCTTTTCACCGGCCTGTATCCCGCGCAGCATCTCTCCGTCGATACGCTGAGCGAGGGCAATGTCCAGTCTGAGGAAGAACATCAACTCAACCCGACTTACCCGAACGTTGGCACCGTCCTCACGGCAGCCGGGTACGAAGTGGCCTATATCGGCAAGTATCACCTCAGCAAGGGAATCATCCAACAGAATGGGGTCAACATCTGGGACGACATCGAGCGCTACAGCTTCACCCAGTGGGATCCACCCGATGCCGGGCGCAACACCGCCCTGGCCGACTATGGTGGCGGCTACGCCGATAACGATGCCCGCTACATTCAGGATGCGCTGACCTTTCTGCAGGATCGGATCGACAACCCGGGAGGCAAACCATTCTGTCTGGTCATCTCGCTGGTGAATCCGCATGACGTGCTCGGTTTTCCTCTGAACCTCTCCGGCGGCGGATATATTGGGTCAGAAAATCCCAGTTGGGAAGGCAACCAATGGCTCGCCGCCAAGCAGGGGGTCAGCGTAAACGACGTCGATTGGACGGCTGACACGGTTCCGCCGATCGAGCTGCCACCCACCGTCACCGAGAACCTTGTGACAAACTTCAAGCCGAGCGTTCAAGAGGCGTTCCTTGTGTCGGGCGTCGGCCTAGGCCCCTTGCCGACACCGGCGGATAAGAAGCAATACCTGAACTTCTACGGAAATCTCATCAGCTACACCGATTACCAGTTCAATAAGATCCTTCAGTTCCTCGACTCCTCGCCCGCCGGGATCGCCCTGCGCGCCAACACCTGGTTGATCAGAACCTCCGATCACGGGGAATATGGCATGGCGCACGGAGGTCTTCGTCAGAAATCCTTCTCGATTTACGAGGAAGCGCTGCGCGTGCCGCTCATCTGGTCAAATCCGACAGACTACCCTTTGGGCTCCGGACAGCAATGCAGCCAGTTAGTGGGACATGTCGACTTCTTGCCCACCCTTTGCGCCATGCTCGGAGTTAATCCGCGGCCGTATCAGTTCGCGGGAACGGATTACAGTTCCCTCATTCATGCTCCCAGCACAGCCCCAGCTGTTCAGGACTACATTCTTTTCACCTACGACGACATCTGGTGCGGTCAGAATGCAGCTGGTAAACCCAACGGCATCGTGCCCCCACCAAACCGGATCCGCGCGATTCGCCGGTTGGATTATGCCTACGCGTATTATTTCGACGGACAGGGCATCGTGGATCCCCAGACGGAGTTCTACGACCTGAGGAACAGCGCTGACGGGGGAACAGATTGCGACCCCATTTCGGGCGAGCCGGTCGAGTTGAAAAACCTCTCGGAATGGGCGTACCAACAGGGCCAGACGGCACCAATCACCAGCCAGCAGGTATCCACGCGCACCGCGATGGCCCGGCAGCTCCAACGTGCCGTCCAGACCAAACTAAAACCGCTTCCCGTCCAGCCGGCGGTAGCTCCGGAGAATTTCACCATCGGCCAGGTTAACTGGACGGATGACTATGGTCCCCAAGCCGGGATTCAGATCACCTGGCTTTCTCGTTCCTCGACCATCTATGAACTGCAAATGTCCACCGACAATAGGAAGTGGACCACCGTCGGTTCACCGATCACCGGGAACAATGGCCCCATCATCCTCACCCAACCGCTCACGGGTTTGAACGTCGCCTACCGGCTGGCGTGGCGCCGCAACCCGGACAACGAACGCGTCGTCGAGCCCACCAAAATTATCTGACGTGATCGTTCCAAACTTTTCATGAAAATCGCTTTCACTTTAGCCTCCCTTCTGGCCTTAGGCTGCCTTCCCGCGTTTGCGCAATCGGGAGTGACCGATGCCTGGATGGCGAACCAATATATTTACGTCGAACCCGGAAACACCACCTGCGTGGCACCCCAATATCTCTCCACCGGAGCCGGGCTCCTGACCCAGGGCGGCGTCACCACCGACGTGGTTTATGGCGCAGGCACCAGCGCCAGTCAGACCGTGACCGAACAGGTCGTCGACGGCCAAATCACAACACTCACCTTCGCCAACAACTACGCCACGGGTGGGGACTTTGCGGTGTCGAAAGTCACCCCGGCAAATGTGGGCCCCTTGCCGGACTACAACCTCGCACTAGCGGGCAACCCTCCAAAGAACGCCGGAGGGGTGCCCCTCAAGCCTGACCAGTATACCTATGTTTCCGGCACCCAGCCGGTGACCTATTTCGTGCTGGTGACGGCCGGACGCTTAAAGGGCTATTTTTTCACCGTCCAAGGAAACACCGCCGAATCTCTTCGCATCGATCCCGAAGGCCTCTCGATCACATCCAAGGATATCAAGGCCGTCAGCCTTCTTCCCTACTGGTCTCTCAGTTCTCTCTTTCCGGCCAGTCAGGCTACCATCTCCTTCATCCCGACGACCAATCCGTCCGATGTGATGACCACCGTGGTCATTTCCCCGCCCGTGACCTACGGCCCCCAACAACCACAAAATGTTGGCGAGTCCTTTTATTTCAGCGCCGCCCTGAACAACTGGGTCTCCACGACAAACCCCTCGGTTTCCGCCGCAGACACGGTTGTCCCTCCGGGTGCCTACGTCTATGTGCAAAACACGGGAACCAATAACTACCCACTGCATGTGTTTCTCTCCGGTTCCGTACTGAAGAGCCCGTTCAACTTCTTCTTCACCTCGTCCAGTATCGCCAGCGCCATTAACTATTTCTCGCTGCCGCGAAATTCCAGCTACCCCATTAGTGAAATTGGATTCAACAACTCAAATTTCACGCAGAGCACGGGAACAAGCACCTCCGATCGCCAGGACCAACTGATTATGGACGACGGACATGGGGGCATCGGTGCGATCTACTACCGCTACAAGAACCAGTGGTACAACACGGATGACGCGGTGCCGACCAACCCAGTATTTCCCGCGGGCACCGTTTTTGGCCTGCAGAAACCCGCCTCCGCCAACGGAACCTCGATCCTGATCAATCAGTCGAACATTCGCGGCGGTCCGAGGTAGCAGGCAGGCCCTCTCACAGGGGTCAGCAAAAACCCTTGGGTCGCTAGGGAAAAGTCTGGGGGGCTTAGGAGCGATTTGCGAATCCGCAAGTAACAGCCGGCCCGCCGCCAGTTCAAGCGGAATGCCCGGTGGGCCCCGCGGCTACGCGCCCGAGCGGATGCAAAAACTCGGTCACGAAATTGTCACGAACCGTTTGTTGTCACCGGCGCCTGGCTTTCGCAATTTCCCGTCCGGCGGTCCGGAATCCTGATGTTTGGGCTTCCGTGACGGAGAGTGGCTGTTCCTCCGTTCCCGCCGATCTGAACTTCAACCACCTCTTTTCCCATGCCTGCCCTCTTCTCTTCTTTTGGTTCCCGCCCCTGGACGTCCGCTTTTGTTGCGGCCGCCGGACTCCTGCCCCTCGCCCTCGTGGCCGAGGAAGTCACCATCCTCCATGTCGGAGATCAGGAATCGTGGCTAGTCTCCGCCCAGGGGAATCTGCGGGACAACGCGAGCCAAAATCTTTCCTTCTACGGCGGGGTGGATCGACTCGCCTCGCGGCTTGACCAGTTGGAAACGGCCGCCTCGGGCGCCGGGAGGTTTGTCCTCCGCCTCAATGCCGGGGACGCCCTGCTGCCCGGTCCGCGCTTCAATGCCAGCCTCGACGACCTCGCCACCGCGGCCGCGGACGGCGGGCAGGATTTCTACGATGCGCGTGCCCTGCGCCGTCTCGGCTTCGATGCCATTGTTTTCGGCAACCATGAATTCGACTTCGGCGTCGCGCTGGCTGCGCGGTTCGCCGCCATGGCGGACACGCCGTATCTCTCGGCCAACCTCGACTTCACCAAGAACGCCGCCTTCGCCGGCGGGTTGTCCTCGGGCCTTCTTGCCTCGCACAAAGTTTTCACCACGACCGGCGGGAAAAAGGTCGCCGTGATCGGCGCGACAACGCCGCTGCTCCCCTCGATCTCCTCGCCGGAAACGCTCGCACTCATGTCGGGCTTTGCCGGTTTCAAATCCTCGGCCACCGAGACGGCCAACATCGTCGCCCTTGCGGATCGGTTGCAGCAACTGATCGATGATCTCCGCGCCAACCAGGGGGTGACAGCGGTCATCCTCATGACCCACCTGCAGAATTTTGAGCGCGAGCGCGACACTCTTATTCCCCGTCTCCGCAACGTAGACCTTGTCGTTTCCGGCGGTGGACATGAGTTGCAGACGAATGCGAACTCCCTGACCATCCCGACCAGCATTGGCCCGGCCCTGCCGTCGCCGTCCATTCCGTATCCATCCTTTGGCACCGATGCCGACGGCACGACCGTTCCGGTTGTCACGGCCAACTTCGGCAATCGTTACATCGGGGAGATCACTCTAAATCTCAATGATACGACCGGCCGCGTTACCGGCGTGGTCGGCTCCCGGGTCGTCCGGGTCAGCGGCCTGGCGGCGGACGCCGACCGGGTGACCGGTGACTCGACGATCTTCAACGAATCGGTCCAGCCCGTCCTCAACTACCTGTCCGCCCTCAATGCCATTCTCGTCGGGACGACCGAGATCAACCTCAACGGGGAGCGCGGGGTCACGGGAACGCCGCGGTCCTTCACCGTCGGCGTGCGCAATGCGGAGACCAACCTGGGCAACCTGGTCGCCGATGCCCTTCGTTTTGCCGCTGGGACGGATGTGGCCGTGCAGAACGGCGGCGGCGTGCGCGCCACGATTCCCGGTCCCGGCAGCATCTCCGTCGGTGCCACGTTCAATACCCTGACCTTTTTGAACCTCGTTGTCCGGGCCGAGTCGGTGCGCCCTGCCCAGTTGAAGGCGATCCTCGAACATGGGTTTGCCGCCTCGACGCCCTCGGGCAGTGCCCAAGGCCGGTTCCCGCAGCTTTCGGGCCTCGAAGTGGTCTATGATTCCAGCCGACCGACCGACCGCGTGCGGCGCGTCGTCGTGACCGGCGACCCGGCGACCACGGCCGATGACGTGATTATCGTGGATTACGGCGAAATCGTGCGGGCGAACCGCCGGTTCACCGTGGCGACGATTGATTTCCTGGCCAACGGGGGGGACGGTTATCCGTTCGCGGCCAACGGGTTCGTCTTCAAAAATCTGACCGACACGCGGAACTATCAGGAGGCCCTGGTGGACTACATCGAAACGCCGGAAAACGAAGGCGGGTTGGGCGGGGTGGTTCGGGCGGCGGAGTATCCGGTGGAGAAAGCCTTCGACAGCGTAGGCCGGACGGTGGAATGCATCCTCGGCACCCGCGGCGCCGACACGCTGAATGGAACGACCGGCCCGGACTTCCTCGAGGGTGGTCCCGGTGCCGATGTTCTCAACGGCGCAACCGGCCCGGACACCTTCGTCTATCGCACGCGTCGGGACGGCGGCGATGAGATCCAGGGATTCGAACTGAACGTGGACCGGATCGATCTGATGGTTTTCCTGCGCGAAGCCTTCGGTTCCGCCGACCTCTCCACCTTCACAGCGCGCCTGCGCTTTGAGGATGTGCCCGGCGGTGCCCGCATCGTGCACGGCAAACGCGGGGGCGACGTGCTGGTGACCGTGCTCGGTTCCGGCGTCACCGCCGCCACCCTGAGCGCCCCGGCGAATTTCGGATTCCTCGTGAAGTGATCCCGTCCGCGGTCGCGTGATCGGGATTGGCATTTCGGCCTCACGCTCCGGGGTCAGTCCGTGCATACGTGCACTCTTTCCATCCTCCCGCCTCCTTCGTCGACTCTTACCGATAGGCCGCCACGCAGCGGCTGATGTTGCTTCGATCCCCATCGTCAGTGCCGCATAGAGGGCTCTCACAATTCTTTTACAAAATCTTTACGCCCCTCTGACACATCCCTCCCGGGAATTCGCCAGAGTGCGGCTGTGAAAACAATCCTATCCACGATCACGGCTTCGGCGCTGGCCTTTTGTGCGGCGGCCGAGGGAAGTCCTATCCTGCAGCTCTCCGTTAAACCCGAACGCGAGGTCATTCCCACGGCGGGCGGACGCGAGACCATCGTCCAAATCGAACTGCAGGCTGGAGAAGCCAGCAAGAAACGCACGACCCCGATCAACCTCGCTGTCGTGTTGGACCGCTCGGGGTCCATGGCGGGTGCCAAGCTGGAAAAGGCCCGGCAGGCCGCCGCGGTTGCCCTCGATCAACTCGGACCTGACGACTATTTTTCCGTCGTTGTCTATGACGACGAGGCCGAGGTCCTCATCGCCCCGCAAAAGGCCCGGGAAAAGGAAACGCTGAAGGAAAAGATCCATGCCATCCGCGACGGGGGTGGCACGGCGCTCTACGCCGGGGTGGAAAAAGGCGCGGCGCAGTTGCGGAAGTATTTCGATAAGGAAAAAGTGAATCGCATCATTCTGCTCTCCGACGGAAATGCCAACGTAGGGCCCTCAAAACCCAGCGACCTCGCCAAGTTTGGCAAAGAGCTGCGTCAGGATGGACTGAGCGTTTCCACCGTGGGTCTTGGCGATGACTACAACGAGGACCTCATGACCGCCTTGGCCGAGGCGAGCCATGCCAACTATTATTATGTGCAAAATGTGGAGAAGCTCCCCGGCATTTTTGCCGAGGAACTCGGCACGGTGAAAAGTGTCGTAGCCCGCAATGTCAAAGTGACGATCACCCTGCCCGAAGGCGTGAAACCAAAGGGGGTGTTGGGCGAAGACGAGATCACGTTTAACGGTCAATCAGTCACCATCCCGCTCTCGGATTTTTTCGGTTCGCAAACCCGCCGTTTCCTCATCTCGTGTGAAACGCCGGATGGCGAGGCCGCGGAACTGGACCTCGCCCAAGTCTCCCTCGCTTATGAGGAAGCCGAATCCGGCCAGGCCCAAACCGAAAACCAAACCGTCCGCGTCAAACGCAGCGCCGACGCCGAGGTGGTCGAGGCCTCGATCCAGGCCGATGTCGCGGCCAACTCCGCCATCACGCAAAACCGCCTCACCAAGGAACGCGCCGTGAAACTGGCCGATGCCGGAAAATCCCAAGAGGCCGCGCAGTTGCTGGAATCCCAAGCCGTGGCCAATGCCTCCCTCCCCGCCGCGGCGCAAAGCCCGCTGCTGAAAAGTGAAAACGAGGTGCTGCAGCGGAAGGCTGAGGAATTGAAGGCCTCCGGGTCGCTGAGCAAAACCAGCCGCAAGGAAATCCAGTATCAGAACTATCAGGACAAAAACCAGAAACGCTGAAGGGGGCGGGTCCGTTGGAGTCCACGCTTCAGCGTGTTCCGGCACAGCCTAAAGGCTGGACTCCAACGCGACGCCCGCGAATATCGTTTCCGTCTTGGTGCTCCTTTGATTTTCGGAATGAAACGGTCTGCCTTCATTTTTTTCATAGCGATCTTCGTGCCCAGCTTGGTGCTGGGCTGGCTGGCCTTGCGCACTGCGGGTGAGCAGCGGGTGCTGATTGAGCGCCAGGCGGCCGACTTGCACCAGGCGGAGTCCGATGTCATCGCGCAAGGAGTGCGGGCATTGGTCGAAGAAAAACAACAGGCCTTCATCGAGATCGTCCGCACCCTTGTGGCCGAGCGCGGCGCTCCCGCCCTCGCGGAAAACTACGCCGGCCGGCTCACCGAATCTTGGACCGACGGGGGCATTCCCTTTGCCATCGCGCCGGACGGCAGGCTTGCCTTTCCCCTCAACAAGGACCTAAACGACGAAGCCACCTCCGCCTTCCTCCGCGACAACAGCCTCTTTCTCAGCAACAAATTCGAAGCGGAAGTCTACAGCAGCCAGCAACTACCGGCCGCCAGGGAAGAAATGAAAAACCGGCAAGCGGAAGCCAAACCCGGAGCGATGGCGAAGTCCGGCAGAGTTGCCGCAAAAGAATTCGCCGACAAAGCCGACCAGCAACTGAACCGGACCATCTATCCGCAAAAAGCCGAAGCCGCCGCGGCACCGAGCATCCTACCCTCGAAGCTTGCGCCGGAGCTTTCCAACTTCCAGAATGCCGTGCAAGGCGCGGCCCAGGGCATCCTCGCCCGGTTCGTGCAGGATGACCTCCAGGTGCTTTTCTGGACACGGCCGGAACCCAAGGAAAACTGGCTTTTCGGCTTGATGCTGGGCCCCGAGCAACTCAACCAAATTGCCGCCGCCGCGCTGCCCGCCGCTTCCTCCGTTTCCCCGTCTCACATCGCCATACTCAACGACAAGACCCGCCCCATCGCGCGCCAACCCGCTGGGTTCGACGCGGATTGGAAACGTCCGTTTGTCGCTACCGAGATCGGCGAGGTCCTGCCCCACTGGGAGGTCGCATTGTATCTGGCCAACCCCGGCCAGCTCACCGATTCTGCCCGTTTGGTCACAGTGACGCTGGTACTCCTCATCGCCCTGGCCCTCGCCGCGATTCTGGCAGGGGGGTATTTTGTGGCGGCCGACACCCGGCGTCAACTCGCCCTCGCGCAGAAAAAAACGGACTTCGTCTCCAACGTCTCGCACGAATTAAAAACTCCCCTCACCTCCATCCGCATGTTTGCCGACCTCCTCGCTGAAGGCCGGGTGCAGGAGCCGGAAAAACGCGAGCGGTACCTGCGCATTATTTCCGGGGAAAGCGAACGCCTCACGCGGTTGGTCAACAACGTCCTCGATTTCGCCCGTCTGGAGAAAAACCGGAAAATTTACGAAATGCGCGAGGTCGATTTGCATCCGGTGGTCGAGCGGATCTGGGAGTCCGAGGGCGGCCGCCTGCGCGAGGCGGGCTTTGCGGTGGAGTGGGAAGGCGCTCCCGGCCCGTACGCCATGGTCTGCGACGCCGATGCCGTTTCCCAGGTCTTGGTGAACCTGATCTCCAACGCCGAAAAATACGCCACCCGCCGCCGTGAGATCACCCTCACCACCGCCATGAAAGACGATTGGTTCGTGGCCGAGATCCTTGATCGGGGGCCTGGGGTTCCCCGCGGACTCGAGGAGAAGATTTTCGACGCTTTTTTCCGCGCCGATGACTCGTTATCGAGTGGCGTGCAGGGCTCGGGTCTCGGGCTCACCCTGGCACGCCGAATCGCCCGAGACCATGGTGGCGAGGTGACCTGCCGAATCCGTGAAGGCGGCGGAACCATCTTCGCCTTAAAAATCCCCCATCGCCCACCCGTCCATCCATGAGCAGACGCATCCTCGTCGTCGAAGACGATCCCCATATCCGCCTCGGCCTGGTCGAAACCTTGACCGGCGAAGGTTACGAAGTCTCCGAGAGCCGCGACGGCGCGCAGGCCCTCGCGTTGATTCGGCAGGAGCAACCCGATCTCGTCATTCTCGATGTGATGTTGCCCCGCAAGAGCGGTTACGACATTTGCCGGGAATTGCGCGCGGCCAAAAACTCCGTTCCCATCCTGATGCTGACCGCCAAGGGCCAGGAAGCGGACAAAGTCATCGGCCTGGAACTCGGGGCCGACGACTATGTTAGCAAACCCTTTGGCGTGCGCGAACTCGTTGCCCGCGTCCACGCCTTGCTGCGCCGCACCCAAACGGAACGTGACGGCGGGGCACCTCCGCCGGACGTGATCCGTTTCGGTACCGTCGAAATTGACGTGCCCGCCCTGCGTGGGCGTCGGGCCGCGGTAACCTTCGAACTGACCCCACGCGAACTGGCCGTCCTGGTCCTTCTCCATCGGGAACGGGGCAACGCCCTTTCGCGCGACAAGATCCTCAACGAGGTGTGGGGCATCGAATATTACGGCACCACGCGGACCCTCGACCAGGTGATCGTCAAGATCCGCCAAAAAATCGAGGAAGAACCCGCCTCGCCGCGGCACTTGCTCACGGTTCACGGCCTGGGTTATCGACTGGAAACCTGAACCGCCACTCGCAGGAGGATTTGCTCGTCTCCCGGCAGAATTCCCCCATCCTCTTTGCACGATGTCGAATTCGGAAACCGCCTCCCGCCTCTGTGCCGCGTGCGGCATGTGTTGCAATGGGGTGTTGTTTTTCAGCGTGCGACTGCAGTCCGGGGATTCCGCGCGGCAATTGGACGCCCTCGGGCTCAAGATCAAACGCCGTGCGGACGGCCCACACCTTCTTCAGCCTTGCGCCGGACACACGGGATCGGGTTGTTCGGTTTATGATGACCGTCCGGCGCGGTGCCGGCTGTTTGTTTGCCGTCAACTTCTCCGCTGGGAGGCCGGGGAGATCACCGAGGGGGAGGTGTTGGCAAAGATCGCCGAGGCGCGGGAACGTAACGATCGCGTGCGCCTGTTGCTCGAAGCGGCCGGCGATACCCGGGACCACAAGGCGCTCGCGGCGCGATATGAAACGGTATTTACTCCGCCGCTTGATGCGGAAACCTCTGCCGTGCGCGACGCGCTGACTGAGGCGATGCAACAACTGGAGGAGTTGCTGACACGGGACTTTCGGGTGGACCATGCCGCGGCTTGATTCCACCTACCGCGCGCCGCTCGGGTTCGGCAATGGGCACGTACAAACGATCTTTCCCGCCCTGTTCCGTCAAGTGCCGTTGATCACCCGGCAACGCGAACGTCTCACGACGAAGGACGGGGATTTCCTCGATCTCGACTGGCACACGGAGGCGAACCGCACCCGCCTCGCGATCCTCTCGCACGGACTGGAGGGCGACGCGACGAACACGTATATCCAGGGTATGGCGCGGGCCTTGGTGCGGGCGGGATGGGACGTGTTGGCCTGGAATTTTCGCGGCTGCAGCGGCGAGCCCAACCATCTGCTGCGTTCGTATCACAGTGGCGCCGCGGAGGATTTGGCGGAAGTGATTGCCCAGGTGCCAGCCCGCTACGCGCGGGTGGCTTTAGTGGGCTTCAGTCTGGGTGGGAACATGACCTTGAAATCCCTGGGCGAACCTGGCCTTGATCCTCGGGTGGCGGGAGCGGTGGCATTTTCCGTACCCTGCGACCTCGCATCCAGCGCGTCTCAGTTGGAGAGTTTTTTCAATCGAATCTATATGCGGCGGTTTTTGCGCAGCCTCCGTGGAAAAGTGCGCGAAAAAATGGTCCGCTTCCCTGGCCGCCTCGACGATGCCGGACTCAATGCGATGCGGACGTTCCGGGAATTCGACGGGGCCTACACCGCGCCGATGAACGGATTTGCCAGCGCGGAGGATTATTGGACCCGCGCCAGCAGCAAACCGGCGCTGGCGCGCATCACCGTGCCGACGCTGTTGGTCAACGCGTTGGACGACCCGTTCTTACCGCCGGCCTGTTTCCCCGTGGAGGAGGCGCGGGCGAGTCGGTCGTTTTTCCTCGAAACGCCGGCCTGCGGCGGCCATGTGGGGTTTGTTTCCTTCAATTCGCAGAAGGAATACTGGTCGGAGCAACGCGCGGTGGAATTTCTCGGGGATGTGTGCGCGGATGGCAATTGAGGCAAAGTTCCCCCACCCACCCGGAATCTTCGTTACCTTTGTGAACTTCTGTGGAAACCTTTCTGTCGTTCGGCCTGTCTTTCGAAATTTCCGTCCATGAGCCTCACTGTCTATCAATTTGCCCACAGCCCGTATTGCCTGCCCATCACTCGCGCGCTGGAGGCGCTGGATGTGCAGTTTGCCACGCGCAATGTCTCCAATGCGGATCGCCGCGAGATCATTGAGCTGACCAATGGCGCGTACTATCAAGTTCCGGTCGTCGTCCATGACGGCCGCGTGATCTTTGAATCCTCCGCGGAATCGCTGGATATTGCCCGCTACGTGGACAAAAACTTCGGCGCCGGGCGTCTGTTTCCCGTGGAGCACGAAGGCCTGCAGCGCCTGGTGATTGCCCACCTGGAGGACGAGGTGGAGAGTGTCACCTTCCGCCTGGTTGATCCACCCTACCTTGCAGCGCTTGAAAGCACTCTGGAGCGCACCATGATCGTCCGACACAAGGAGCGCAAATTCGGCCGGGGTTGCGTCAAGGCCTGGGCGGACAATCGCGGGGAACTGGAGAGTGCCGCCCGCGCCTTGCTCGAACCTTATGAGCTGACTTTGCAACATCGCCCGTTCCTTTTCGGGGAGGCACCGCTCTATGCGGATTTTGCCCTGTTTGGCATTCTCGGCAATCTTACCTATGGCAACTACAACCGCCTACCAGTGGGGTTCGCCGCGCTGGCGACCTGGTTTGAGCGGATCAGGGAGTTTCGGTTTTCGTCGGATCGTCGCGACCACGTTGTCCGTTCTTAGGCATTTCCTTTGGCCGCGTTTTGGTCGTAAAACTCCCGCAAAGCCAGTCGCACATTGCCTCTGTGGCGATACCAGGAACTGGCGCAGTCGGTGTCGTCTCCCGTCAGTTCCCGCACGAGTTCATCCAGCAATTGCGGGCTGGACGGGCAGGTAAAAACCGTCGGCAGACAGCCCGGACGATGGGTGGTGACGACCAGCCCGGAAGCCCGCGCGGTCAGGCGGAGAAGTTCGCGCCTACCCAGCCAGCCGAGTTGCTCGGCGCTATCGACAAAGACGAAGCCGGTCGTGGCGAGGAGTTCACGTTGCGGTGCGGTGAGTCGGCGCTGGTTTGTGGCGAGCTTGATAAATATAACCTCCGCCCCTTCGTCCCGGCGGCGCTTCACCCAGTCGAGCAGAAGGGTCGTTTTTCCATGACCTTCCGGCCCCACGATTGCCCCCCGCCCTCCCGCCGCCGCGAGGCGGAGTTCGAGAGCCTGCCAGTCAAAACCGGGCGCGCGATAGGCCAGCGCGTCCACGCATTCGCTGCGGAAAGGATTGTCGCGAGCCTTCATCGGTTAAACCCGAACCACGACGACTTCGCTGGCTCCGGCACTTCGAGCCAATCGGGACAGTCGATCTGCAGTTCGCGACCTTCCGGTCCGATCACCAATTCGGTGAGCACCGACCCACCGGGCTCCAGGACAAGCTCCAGTGCCCAGATGAGCGAGATGAGTCGGCCCGAAAATCCCGGCGGGAACTCCGGGGCCCGGAACCGGAATTCCCGCGAGTCGGAAGACTGCGGGAGGTCGAAGGTGGCGGCTTCCGCAGTTTCCGCATCGCGGTCACCCTTTCCCTTGGTGAACCAAAACAGACGGAGTTCCGCCAAGCGGGGCGCGACCTCGGACGTCCAGGAAACGCGACCCTTGATCTCCGCGCCGGGCTGGTAGAAGGGGTGTTCGGGTAGAATTTGTGCGGTCATTTTACGATTCCTGATTCCACGGTGATCTCGTATTCCTCGTTGACGTCCGGCCAGTTGGCAATTTCGCCGTGGACCTTGAGGGTCCAGATAATTTTGTTGCTGGTGGCCGCGAAACTCGGGGGCAGTTCACCGGGCAGCCGGCGGTTCACCTCCCCCTGGGCCATTTCCAGGCTGTTCGAGAGTTCGGCGAGCGACAGGCGGGCAAAAACATGGCGATCCGTATAACTGGAAGTTCCCCGCCGGTAGGTGGCTTCTTCGCGGCCTTCGAGAAAAATCCGCAGCCGCTGCAGGCGATGGACCGATCCCGCCAGGGTCCACGACACTTCCAGCGATTCGCCCGGATGGAGTACGGAGGACGATATCTGCAGGCGACAACGGGGGTTTGTGAGCGCCAGCAGGCAATAGACGACACCCGCCAGGGCACCCAATCCGATAAGGGCAAAAGGAAGGAAGAAGATGAGGAAAAACACCCCTGGGAGCCGTTGAAATCCGTCAGACAGGTTCCAAAGAAAAACCCCCACCAGACCGTTCCAGATGACGGCAAAAATTGTGATGCCAAACAGTCTGGCCAGCGGTGAGGCCCGGGATTTCAAGGGCCCGGATTCCGTGACGGAAGCGGCAGGGAGCGCACCGCTCACGCGGGTCACGCGTTTCGGCGCCCGCCGCGACGCCCACATCACGCCGGCACCCGCGGCCATGAACGCCGTGGGGATCAATCCGAAAAGCAGCTCCCACCCCACGCCGGGTTTGAGCAGAACGTCAGTCGGGTCGTCGGGATTGACGTAGCAAATCCGTTGGGAACCGGCGGGATACTTTTCCACGGCAGCCGCTTTCCCTTTGTATCCACTGGAGGAGCCCCCGAGGGAGGCGTAGCGATTGGATTTATACTCGCGCCCATTCACGGTGTAGCGGTAGAAAATGTCGACGCTATAAGTAGTGCCGTCACTGTCAGAGTGACTTTTCACCCGGCTCGAGATCACCGTGCAGGGAGTCTCGGTCCATCTGGTGGAAGCCAAAGATTTAGCCGCCGCCGGGAGAAACCAAAAGACTAATAGCCCGGCACCGACCGCGACGAAGACGCCGCCGAAAAGCAAAGTCCCGCCCCGCCCCAAACCCGAGCCCTTGGGAGAACTCAGCGGCTCTGATTTTGCCCTCCGCGCCGCCGCCCATGTCCCGTAGATCCCGCCGCCTCCCACCACCACAAAGACGAGGGGCAGCAGGATGAAAAACGCGATCCCCCACCCTTCCCGCCGGAGGATGGCCGTGGCCGGATCCCGGGGATTGACGTAACACACCGTCACGGTACCGGGAGACAAGGCGGAGATCTTCGCCTCAACGGCACTGTAATCGTCCATCCTTTTGGGTTTAAACGCATAGCGATCCGACGTGTATGCCCGCCCCTCCCATTGATAGCGGAAACTCACTATCGGGGAAAAGGGATCGTCCTTTCCCGGCTTTTCCCCGACGGAGCTGGACAGGATGGTAGCGGTCGTCTCCTTCCACGAATAGGTAACCGCGATTTGCGCAACCTCGCGAACCATCAAACCCAGGAAAAATAGTCCCATCGCGAGGAATACCCCAAAAAAGAAACTCACGCCCAGCTTTCCCGCGAGGCCGGAAGGAGAACGGGTGATGCTCATGACGCGGGCGATATAGGCCAAAATTCGCCCCGGAGGAAAGCGCGAAGATGCGCCGGCTCACGGGCAACTCGACATCGCCGCCCGCATCTTCTAGCCTGATTCCATGATGCGTGACGAATCGTATGCCTTTCTCAAGGAGCTGCTCGAAACCCCCTCACCCTCCGGCTTCGAATTGCGCGGTCAGCGGGCCTGGTCGAACTACGTGAGGCCTTTCGCGGAAAAAGTCCGCAGCGATCCCTACGGCAACGTTTACGCCACGCTCAACTCCGAGGCGGAAGCCCCGAAGATTCTGATCTCCGGACACGCGGACGAGCTCGGCCTGATGATCAGCTACATCACGGACGATGGATTTCTCCATTTTCAGGGCATCGGCGGGGTGGACCGCGCCATGCTTCGCGGACAGCGCATGATTGTGCATGGACCGGATGGACCTGTTCCCGGCGTCACCGGTCACCTTGCCATCCATATGCAGGAGCCGGAAGACCGCAAAAAGGTCCCGGCGTTTCACGAAGTGTTTATCGACATTGGGGTACGTTCCCGCGCGGAGGCCCTGAAGCTCGTCCGCATCGGGGACCCGGTGACTCACGATGCCGGAGTGGTTAAACTTGCGGGAAACCGCATTGCTGCGCGGGGCTGCGACAACCGGATCGGGACTTGGGCGGCGGCGGAAGCCCTGCGGATCCTCTCGGAAAAGACGGACAAACTCGCGGCCTCGGTGGTGGCCGTTTCCACCATCCAGGAGGAGAACGGTCTTTATGGGGCGAAGATGGCTGGATACCGAGCCAAACCCAACGTGGCGCTGGTGGTGGACGTGACCCATGCGACCGACATTCCCCTTTGCTCGAAACCCAAACACGGTGACGTGAAAATGGGCGCCGGTCCAGTGATCAGCATCGGCAGTGTGAATCATCCGGTGGTCGTGGAACGGATGCGCAGCGTGGCGCACAGCGCAGGGATTCCGTTGCAGTATGAAACCAATCCCCGCCATTCGGGCACGGATGCGGATGCAATTTTCGTGCAGCATGGCGGGATTCCCACGGTCTGCGTCGGTCTGCCAAACCGCTACATGCATTCCTCGGTGGAAGTGATTGACCTGGAAGACCTTCAGGCCATCGCGGAGTTGCTCGCGGCCTTTTGCTTTTCGGTCACCAAGGATGATTCGTTTGGGGTGACGATTTGAATCGCCTTCCTGCCACGGCGACAGAGCGTCCAGAAAGCCACCTATGATTTCTCAAAAACCCCTGCTGATCTACGACGGTGACTGCAACTTTTGCCGACACTGGATCGGACGTTGGAAAGGGATCACCGGCGACCGCGTGGAATACCGTCCGTCGCAGGAATGTGCGGTGGAACATCCCGGCATCTCCGAAGAGGACTTTGCCACGGCCGTCCAGTGGGTGGGAGCGGATGGCCGGCGCGAATCCGGCGCACCGGCCGTGTTTTCCGCCCTCGCCACGGCACAATTTTCCGGACGCCTTCTTCTGACGCTCTATCGCACAGTGCCACCGTTCGCCTGGGCAGCGGATTTCGGCTACGGCGTGGTCGCGAGGAACAGGCTGCTTTTCTCTCGACTGACGCGCTTCGTTTTTGGCGATGAAGACCGCAGGCCTGCCCTCCCGCTGCTCCTCGTGCTCCCAGGGGTCGCCTTCGTCGTTTTCCTGGTGGCAAAAAACTACCCCTTCGGGCAATACCCCCATCGGAGACGATCGAGGTA
Organism: Terrimicrobiaceae bacterium; assembly: GCA_041752695.1. GTDB lineage: Bacteria > Verrucomicrobiota > Verrucomicrobiia > Chthoniobacterales > Terrimicrobiaceae > CALCJD01. The sequence continues at coordinate 25,834 of JBGSVZ010000098.1, read as the reverse complement.
AAACACCCCTCCGACCAGCCCCCAGAGGAGATAAACCGCCACGCCGGCAATCGAAATGATCGTGCCGGTGCCACGGGGAACGCCGCAGAGATCGGTCAGGGCATTGTCCAGGAGCGCCTCCCTCCAGCCCATGCCATTCACGCTGATGGGCAGCGAAGAAATGGCCGTGGCCAGGGGCATGATGGAAGTCATGTCCCAGAAGCTCACCTTGTTGGTGAAGGCCTTGGCCGCAAAACAAAATGCGGCGAAATAGGCAAAGAGCATGGGCACGGTGTAGAGAGTCCCCAGGATCGCTTCGCGGCGATTTTCCAGGCAGAGCTGCCAGAGTTTGGAAAGTTTGATGATTTGTTTGCGGAAGGGAAACCGCTTCGGCAGTCGCAGAACCAGATGCCGCCCGGTGAGAACGAACGAGGCCACCAGCCCAACACCCATCACCACCAGCGTGATCGTGAACCACTTCATCAATTCTCCGACCGCCATGCTCTGGGCAAACCAATCCCTCCTCCCCCACGCGAAGGCCAGGCCCATGATGACCAACACCAGAACGGCCAGAAGCCGATCCACCGCCACACTCAGGAAGCTCTCGGTTTTGTGCTCAGGGTGGTCTTTCATCAGAAAAATCACCCGCACCACATCACCGCCGGTGGTGCCGGGAAGGAACTGGTTAAAAAACGCGCCAATAAAAAAAAGCTTCGTCGTTTCCCAGAAGGGCACTTCAATTTTCAGCATCTTGAGAAAAAGCTGCCAGCGCAGGATGCCAAAGAATTCACAGACGCCCGCCGCGATCACCGAGAGAACCATCCACCGCCAGTCGGCTGTTTGCAAAGCGTCCCACATCACCGCCCGGCGCTCCGGGTCGTGGAAAAGCCACCAGAGCAAAGCCACCGTGATCACCACTTGGGCAATGGTGAACAAATGGTGCCCGACCGACGGGGCTTCCGGTCGGCGGGGTTCCTCCGGCTCGGGACTGGAAGCGGAACTCATCCGCAGTGTTGTAGTGGCGGGCAAGGACACCGCCCAGAGGAATTTTTCGTGTTCCTACAACGGCGCGCCCACGGTTTCCATGGCCGAGGCCAGGGTGTATTCGCGGTTCATCCTCGCGATAAATGCGGCAGGGATACCGGCAGGACAGACCGCCTCGCAGGCGTAGTAGTTCGAACAGTTGCCGAACCCTTCGTTGTCCATCGTCCGCACCATCTTGAGCACACGGCGATTTTTCTCGGGCTTGCCCTGGGGCAACAGTCCGAGGTGGCCGATCTTGGCGCTGACAAACAGCATGGCCGAACTGTTCGGACAAGCCGCGGCGCAGGCCCCGCATCCAATGCAGGCGGCGGCGTCCATCGCCACATCGGCAATGGTCTTGGGAATCGGCACGGAATTGGCGTCAGGCGCCGACCCGCTCCGCTCCCCGACAAATCCGCCGGACTGGATGATGCGGTCAAAAGCGGAACGATTCACCGCGAGATCCCGGAGCACCGGGAAAGGCGCGGCGCGGAACGGCTCGATCGTGATCACATCGCGATCCTGAAATTTCCGCATATAAAGCTGGCACGTCGTACCACGATCGGGCCCGTGAGGCACTCCGTTGATCGTCAGGCTGCAGGTTCCACAAATGCCCTCGCGGCAATCGTGGTCGAAATTGACGGGTTCCACACCTTTACCGAGCAACCCTTCATTGACGATGTCGAGCATCTCCAGAAAGGAGGCGTCTTCGGGAATATTAAGAGCGGGATATTCTTCGAAACGTCCTTCCACGGAAGGACCATCCTGTCTCCAAATGCGTAACGTGAAGTTCATGATAAGTTACTTATAGCTCCTCGTCGATTGCTCGACATGCTCGTACACCAGCGGTTCCTTCACGCAGGTGGGCGCGGCGTTTTCCCCTTCGTATTTCCAGGCGGCGACGTAGGAATAGTTTTCATCATCGCGCAAGGCCTCCCCTTCGGGCGTCTGGTATTCGGTGCGAAAATGTCCACCGCAGGACTCGTTGCGGGCCAAAGCGTCGCGGCACATCAGTTCGCCGAACTCGAGAAAATCGGACACGCGTCCGGCTTTTTCGAGGGACTGGTTGAAGGTCTCCCCCTTGCCCAGCACGTTGACATTGGTCCAAAATTCCTCGCGAAGCTTGGGAATTCGATCGAGGGCTTCCTCGAGGCCAGATTGGCTGCGCGCCATGCCGCATTGGTTCCAAATGATCAGACCCAGTTCGCGATGGAAGCTGTCCACCGAACGGCTGCCCTTGACGGCGAGCAGGCGCTGGGTGCGGTCCCTCACCGCCTTCTCCGCGTCGCGGAAGGGGGCGTCGGTGACCTCGGGTTTTTTCTTTCCGAAATGAGCGGAGAGGTACGTGCCAATCGTGTAGGGGATGACAAAATATCCATCGGCCAGACCCTGCATGAGCGCGGAGGCACCGAGCCGGTTCGCGCCATGGTCGGAGAAGTTCGCTTCGCCCAGCACATGCAGGCCAGGCACGTTGCTCATGAGATTGTAGTCCACCCAAAGTCCACCCATCGTGTAATGGACCGCCGGGTAGATGCGCATCGGGCGCTGGTAGGCATTCTCTCCGGTGATGTTGCCATACATTTCAAAGAGGTTGCCGTAGCGCTCCTCGACGACTTTCTGACCGAGGCGACCGATGGCCTCCGCGAAGTCCAGATAAACGCCCAACCCGCCGGGACCGACACCGCGACCGTCGTCGCATGCTTCCTTGGCACTACGCGACGAGATGTCTCGCGGGGCGAGATTTCCGTAGCTCGGGTATTTACGTTCCAGGAAATAATCACGGGCATCCTCGGGAATTTCGTGAGGAGCCTTGCCACAATCTTCCCGGCGTTTCGGCACCCAGACGCGACCGTCGTTGCGCAGCGACTCGCTCATCAGAGTGAGCTTCGACTGATAGTCGCCGCTTACCGGGATGCAGGTGGGATGAATCTGCGTGTAGCAAGGATTGGCAAACAGCGCGCCGCGTTTGTGGGCGCGGTAGGTCGCGGTGACATTGCAGCCCGTGGCATTGGTGGACAGGTAAAAAACGTTGCCGTATCCCCCCGTGCACAGCAGCACCGCGTCGCCCGCATGACTGCGGATCTCGCCGGTGACCATGTCGCGCACGACGATGCCCTTGGCATGGCCGTCAACCAAAACCAAGTCGAGCATCTCGGTGCGGGGAAACATTTTTACTGTCCCGGCGGCAATCTGTGCGGACATCTCCTGATAGGCCCCAAGCAGAAGCTGCTGTCCCGTCTGACCGCGGGCGTAAAACGTGCGCGAGACCTGGGCGCCACCAAAGGAGCGGTTGGCCAGCAGACCGCCGTATTCGCGGGCAAAAGGCACGCCCTGGGCCACACACTGGTCAATGATCGCGGCGCTCACCTCGGCCAGGCGATGCACATTGGCTTCTCGAGCGCGGAAGTCACCACCCTTGATCGTGTCGTAAAACAGTCGATAAACACTGTCGCCATCGTTCTGATAATTCTTGGCGGCATTGATGCCACCCTGCGCGGCGATGGAATGGGCCCGGCGAGGGCTGTCCTGATAACAAAAGCACTCCACCTGAAACCCCTGCTCACCCAGCGTGGCGGCAGCCGACGCACCGGCCAGACCCGTGCCCACAATGAGGATTTTGAATTTCCTCTTGTTGGACGGATTAATGATCTTGGCGTGGTTTTTGTAGGAGGTCCACTTTTGGTCAAGCGGACCGGCTGGAATTTTGGCGTCGAGTATCATGGTACAATTCCCTTTCCGAGACCGAAAACGAGAATGGAGACAGGGATGGCGGCGTAACCGACAAACAAGGCCCAAGCGAGAATTTTGGCCCCGACTTCCAGCGCTGGACGCGTGGTTTTGTTATTCAGGCCGAGCGTTTGGAAGAGGCTGCCAATACCGTGGCTGAGATGAGAGGCCACCAGGGCGAGCGCAAAAATGTAGAAAAGACTCACCAGGGGATTGCGAAATCCCAGCACCACCATGCTGTAAACATCATGCACTTCGCGTCCATCGAGGACGGTCTTGAAGACCGCGTTTTGCGGCTGGATCAAATGCAGGGTGAAGTGCGCGAGATGGAAGACGATGAAAGCCAGAACGATCATTCCGCTCAGTCGCATCGTACGGGCGAAGACGGTGGTTTTCATCGGAGCCGACACCGCGTACTTTTGCGGGCGGGCCGCCTGGTTTTCCTTCCAGACCAACATCGTGAAAAAGATGTGTAATGCCACGATCGACAGCAGGCCGAGACGAATCACCCACAAAAGCGGGCCGAGGTCCCGGAGATGCATCGCATACTCATTGATCAAATCGGGGCCAAAAAAAATCGTCGTGTTCCCCAGCAGATGGCCGATCACAAAAAGCACCATCGCCGCGCCAGTCAAGGCAACGACAATCTTCTTTCCGATGGATGAGAAAAGCCATGCCACAGGGACACGCCATAACGTCTGAGAAGACGCCGCTGGAGCTGAACTTGCTGACATGGCGGTATTAGGTAAACTAATATTCGAGCGCAAGCAAGGGCTTTGCGCCGGGTCGGGCGAATTTTTTTTCGCCTTTCGGCCTGCGCCTCCTCAAGGCGGTCAGATGGGCCCCCTGGTCAGGGCTGACCGGCGCCCGAAGCCATGGACGGAAGGTCCACCACCGTGAAGCTCGGCTTCCGCAGAGAGGAGGCATTTTTCTCGTTCAGGAGAATCAGGGCGCTCGGTTGGGAATCGGCGCGGAACCCCATGAGCCACAGGAAGCGCTCGGTGCCCCCCGGGGTGGCTTTTCCCGCACTGGCCACGAGAACATAGTCCCCGGGTCCGGGCACTTTCAGATCAACCCGGCCATTGGAATCGGTCAGGGTGATTTCGATGGGAGAAGAAATTGCCGACTTCAATTTTTCGATGCCTTGGTCGAAGGCTTCCGCGCTCGAAATCGTTTCTCCACCAGAACGCAGGGTGGCCTCGAGGGCTTTCTCCACGTCCTCGCGCCGGTAGAGCCCGACTGTGGCACCGCTCATGATGGCGACCTGATTCGGAGAGGGTTCGTAGGTGATGATGGCACGAACTCGATCTGAGGGGGTGATCTCTGTCATGAGTTGATTCTCGCGCATGAGGACCTCATTCGCCGCCACCTGGGCTTTCAAAGCATCCTCCGCGGTGCTCAACCGACCCTGCAAATGCGCCGCGTAGGCCCAGATTCCGGCCGCAACCACGAGCGCAAACAAACACGCAATCCAACCGGCGATCGCATTTTGCGCGCCATTGTGTTTCCCCCGCGCCGATCGTCCCCCGCGGCGGCGCGAGGAACTCTTACTGCCATCTTCGGATGCCGGCTTCTCGTCGGTGTGTTTAAAATGCGTCAGGTCGTCCGCGCCTTTCCAGGTATCAAGGGTGATCCAGGCGCCCTTCTCATCGTCAAAAAAATGATCGGTTTTCTGCAACTGCCCGCGCTCGATCATGTCACCCAATTGATCGTATTCGTACACCCCGAGCAGTGCCCCATTCCGGGAAACGTGAACTTTTTTTTCCTCCTTCGCCATGTCGATTTAGTGATGTTCAGATTGGATCCAGGCCAGAGCTTCCTCGCGACTCGCCAGCAGGCCTTCCAACTGGCGCGTTTGCACCGCGTCGAGCACCTCCTTGAAGCGCGGCCCGGGTTTCCACCCGAGACCGATCAGATCATGGCCGGAGACGAGAGGTTCGGGGATTAGCGGCTCATTGGCAAACTCTTCCCCGCGTTCCCGCAAAAACACATGGTTGTCCAGCAACCCGTGGCTGCCCAGACAGTCCACCCGGTGCAGTTCCATCTCATCGTCGAAGGTGGGTCGTGCCATAAACCGCTTCAGCCGCGCCACCCGCATGTTTTTCACATCTTTGAAAACCATGTGATTTTGCACCATCTCGCAAGTCGCTTCGATTTCATCCCCGGAGAACCGCAACCGCCGCATAATCGACTCTGTCATCCGCGTACTCACCGATTCGTGGCCGTTGAACCGGATGCGGCCCGTCGAATCCACTTGCATGGTCGGCGGTTTGCCCAGGTCGTGAAAGAGCACGGAAAACACCAGCGGCACCGACACGCTCTCCGGCAGCAGGGACAACATCAGCCTCGTGTGCACAAACACATCCCCTTCGGGGTGAAATTCCGGCGGCTGCTCGCAGCCCTTGAGGGTTTCCATCTCCGGCAAAACCTCCCGCAACAATCCACTTTCATCGAGCAGGTCAAATCCCCTCACCCGGCGCGGAGAGAGGAATATCTTCACCAGTTCCTCGCGGATGCGTTCCGCGCTCACCGCATGAATCGCGGGTGCGCCCGCGCAGATGGCCGACCAGGTTTCCCCCTCAATGGCGAAATTTAGGGACGCCGCAAACCGCACCCCGCGCAGCACACGCAGCTTGTCTTCGGCAAAACGCTCCGATGCTTTCCCAATGGCCCTAACCACCCTAGCCTCGAGATCTCGCCGTCCCTCCACAAAATCAATCACCGCCTCGCCCACCGGGTCATAGAACAGTCCGTTAATCGTAAAATCCCGTCGCTGTGCATCCCCTTCAGCCGTGGTAAATGTCACGCCCGTCGGATGCCGTCCATCGATGTAGGCCCCGTCCGCGCGAAAAGTTGCCACTTGGAAATCCCGCCCGTCCTCCAACACAACAATCACGCCGAACTGCGCGCCCACTGCCACGGTCCGGTGAAAAAGCGCCTGCACCTCCTCCGGCCGCGCCGAGGTCGCGATGTCGATATCGTGCGCCTCCTTGCCCAGCAACCGGTCCCGCACACACCCGCCGGCAAAATACGCCTCGTGTCCGGCTTCGCGGAGACGGAGAACAATTTTACGCGCGGCAGATTCCATGGGCCTCCAGCATGAACACGGGCAGCGGCAAACTCAAGGCTGCGCGGCGCCGGAGTATGGTCTCACCCCTGCACCGGCAGCGCAGGCGGCTGCACGGCGGGGGCTCCGGGCTGGGAGGCCAGCAACTTGGCCAGCAAGCCGTCGCCGTCCTTGGGGATCAATGTCAGTTCGACCTCCCCGGAAAGCATCTTCTCCGTCTCCAGGATCTCAAAGACGGTGTTGAGGATTTCCTTGTCGGCCGCGATTTCCTGAATCGCCGTGCCAACCAGATACGGTCTCACTGCTGCGGCATGGGCAAATTCCTTGGCAGCCGTGCGCTCGGCCCCGCTTTTGATGATGGCCACCTGGTTCGCGCCCTGTTGCAGAATGGCGGAGGTGACCTGACGCAACCGGTTGACCACCTTCTGTTCGATCTGGTGGATCATGTGTTCGTCGCGGAAATGGACTTTCCGGATGTAGACCGAGCCAAGCTGATAGCCCCAGGCATCGGATTTCGGTGCGACCTCCTCGCGGACGCGGCGACTCATGGAATGACGGTCCTCCAGAAGGCTTTGCAACGGCATGTTGCTCAAACTGCGGACAGCGGCATTGCGCACATTGGCGCGCAACGAGCCCCGGGGGTCGGTATTGCGAAAGAGAAATTCCACCGGGTTGGCGACACTCATTTCATACCACACGCCGATTCCCATCGGCGTGCCCTCCTCGGAATTCACTGGCTGACTGCGCAGGTATTCCTGATCAAGACGCAAGTCCACCTTCCTCACCGAACCGAAGAAGCGGATGAGAAACGCATGCGGGCCAATCTTCAGGCCGAGGAAATGCAGGCCGGGTTCGTCGATGACACCGACCACCTTGCCGAAGAGCAAAAACACCTGGGCCTCGCACTCCTGCACGATGGCAAAAAGGCAGAAAAACTGCCCCAGGGCAACCAGCAACGGCACCAGGACGAGGCAGGCAAAAAACGTGACAACCGTGGTGATCAGGCAGGTCATTGGCGCAGGTCCAGGATGATGCGGCGGGCCCGTTTATAGAGGTCGAGCCGCACGTTGCGAAGGTAGCCGGGAATAGCCTCCGGACCGCTCTGCTTGAGCAGGCGCAGTTGTTCGGCCAACCAGCGGAGGGGCTCCACTTCAGCCTCGGCGTTCATCGTCTGAATTTCCACGGCGCGTTTTGATTCCTCGATACGCTGATCGGCCAGGGCCTGCGCGACGCTGATTTCCGAGGACACTTCATTGTGGGCCGTGCTGATGGCCGCCAGCGCACCTTCGATCTGCTGCGGCGGATCAATCCCGGTGATCAGCGAAGCGTCGAGAACGATGCCATACCGCGCCGCGGAACTCCGGCACTCGGCATCCATTTCCTCGTTGAGCAGATTCAAATTTTTCCGCAGATCGTTGATCGAGATTCCGTCAAAGGGCACATCGGCCGCCAGGGGCGTCCCCTCCACCGGCGCCTTGAACGTCGCGATGCGTTCGCGCAGGACCGAGACGAAATACCCCATCACGTGGGCGATGGGATTTTTCACCGCGAAAAGAAACGCGTACAGATTGCTCTCGCAAATGCTGAACCGGATCTGTCCCGTCGCGCCGATGTTGAGTTGGTCCCGGGTCACAGCCTCGAGGACCTGGCCGTTCTGATTGGCGTCCGGGGTCTCGGGATCGTAGCCGATGCTGGCCGTCGCGATGGCCACATTGACCTTATGGACGCGCTGCCAGGGCCAGCGGAAATATGGGCCGCCCGGCGGAATGACTTGCAATTGCGGATAGCGGTACCGCTCGCGATCGGACTCCGAAAGATCGTCCGCCATCGGTGTCTCCAGCGTCGTACCCGGCAGACGCTGGGCGCGGCCAAAGCTCGTGATCACGGCCCGCTCGTTGGGTGCCACCGTGTAAAAACCCAGCATGAGCGCGCGGAAGATCAGATACGCGAATGAGCCGCAGAGGATGCCCAGCAAAATTTGAAATCCAATCATGCGCGATGACGTTTGCGCTTTTTACGTGGCCGATGGCCGACTGACAAGGCGGAACGAAAAGCAGCCGCCTATCGGACCACGCGGACCGGCGTGCCAATTTTTACGACCTCAAAAAGCAGCGGCGCAAATTCCTTGGGCAGCCGGATGCAGCCATGCGAGGCCGGTTCGCCCGGCCGGGGAATGTGTCCGGCGTGCATGCCAATTCCGCTCCAGGTCATGCGCATCCAGTAGGGCATCGGGGCGTTCACAAATTCCCCACCGGGAGGAGCATTGTGTTTTCGGGTATCCGCATCCGCAATCACCACGTTGCCGTCCGCATCCACAATCCACCCGTAGAGGGTCGAACGTTTGTCGACCACTTTCTCGAGGATCTTAAATTCTCCAGCGGGGGTGTCATGCCCCTCCTTGCCCGTCGCGACCACCGCCCATCCGGCCGGCTGACCGCCAATGGAAACATCCACGACCTGGCGGCGCAGGTCGATGACCAGGCTCGTGCGACCCGACAATCCTTCGGGACTCCACTGGTAGAGTCGCGGGGCGGGAGGGCGCACCGCCTTCTTCTCAACGGCACACCCTTGCAAAAGCAAGAGCCCTGCCATCCCCGCTATTCCCCGAAACATGAACGTCCTCTCCATAATCCCGCGGCAGAGTCGAAGCAGCTGCCCGTGGATTCAAGAGAAAAAGGAGGCAAGCTATCGGGGCGGGTCCTGGGCGGGAGCCAGGGGGTCGAGCATCTGCCCGGTCAGCGTCGAGGGAACTTTCTGATCCACGCCATAAACCGGCGGCCAGTGTTTCGGAATCCAAGAGGTGCCAAAGATCCAGTCGATGGCGGGAAAGATGGCGGCGAAATTATGGTCCCGATGATGGTCGTTGGTGTGATGCCAGTGATGGAAGGCCGGCGTCGAAACCAGCCACTCCAACGGGCCTAAACGGATCCGAACATTGGCATGGATGAAAAAACTCCAGACGGTCCCCGCGACCGTCACGATGGCAACCGCCGGGTCGAGGCGGTTTCCGGTCATACCCGCAAATCCCAGGAGATAGACGCCTGAAAGACCAGCCAGCCTGGTGAAAACGAGATCGAAGGGATGCGCGCGGGTGTTGACCAACCAGTCCAGGTGCTCCGCGCTGTGATGAATCGCGTGGAACCTCCAGAGAAACGGAAAGGCGTGGGTCGCACGGTGACCCCAATACGTGCCAACGTCGTTAATAACAAACGCCGCGAGGAGTTTCACCCCAAAGGGCAACGCTGCTACCGCGGAGTAAAGACCGCCCGGATCAAGACCACTCAACGCCCGGGCGAGAAGGGAGAGAGGAATTGCAATCAACACCGCAGGCAGCAGACTGTTAATGAAAAACCAGGCGAGATCCACGCCCACCTGTTTGCGTAAAATCTTGGAAGGGTGGAGGCCGAAAAGCCGTTCCAAAGGCACAAAAATCGCCATCAGAAGCACCAGCCACGCCGCGAGACGAAGAACATCCCCCACAAAACCTGCGGGGATCCAGGTGGCTTGGTGGACGTCGGGCATCGCCGGAAATGCCGGCGCTAGCTCCGGCGGGAATTTTTCCAACGCCGACGCACCATTGCGCCGCCCACCAAGGCCGTAATGACGAGCAGAGAAACCGTCGGCTCAGGAACCGCCATAAGAGACACCCCATCGAGCAGACAAAATGGGGGCAGGCCATTGGGAGTTCCAACGGCTAGAAATGAGAGAACCGACGAAGTGCTCGTCGCGGTAAATGTCATTGTTGTTTCCATCCAGCCCGAAAATCCGTGATTGGGAAGGGAGTACGTCGAAGTGGTCTGGGTTTCTGCGCCAAGACTGACCTGCCACCGTTCGGTGGTGGGTCCGTCGAAAGTGAATTGCTGGGCGGCGGCCCAATAGAAATTCAGTTCATACGACTGCCCAATCGTCAGACCGGTCACCGTCTGCGAAATTGGAACATTGAAGCCCGAGTCTCCATCAGACGCGAGGTAGTTGCCACCCAAGGGGCTGGGTCCCACCGCACCAGTTCCTCCGTTGTTTAATCCCCATAACTGAAATGGGTTGGCCGGGGTGTAATAACGCCCTTGCGCGCCCGTCGTATCTCCCGCCGTCGCAGTGAAAACGAAGGTAAGGTCATTGGTATTGGTGGAGGTCGTCCAGCCCGTCAATCCCGTATAGCGGGTCGTATCCGCGTTGTCCACAACCTGCCGATTGGGGCCGACCGTTGTCAGGTCAAAACCGCCATTGATGATGAGCTCATCCGCTGCCTCAGAGTTATGAAACGGGTTGCATAACGTGGCCAAAAAAATGACAGCCCCAAAAAAACCCTGAAAATTCCTCAACACTCCCGACGCATAGCAACTCACCGTGGGCCCGTCCAACAAAATTTGGCCGCGCCGACCTCGGAAATCTTAGACCCTACTCACCGGCGTTTCCCCGTGATGGCCCCGGCGACGAGAATGGCCCCGCCCACTGCCAGAAAGGTCACTCCCAATAAGGGGGCAAAGGATATCGTCTCGTGTTTTTTCGCCACCACCTCGACCGGCCCGACCTCCAGGACTTTCTCCTTGCGGACAAAGCTGATGACGGGGAAAGCAAACGCCAGAACACCCAGCACCAGCAGCAAGATCGCGAGGGTCTTCACACGAAAGGGTTCAGGATTTGAGGAATCCTTGTAGGACGGGGACTTTTTTCAGAAATTCGTCCACCGTTTCGGGACCGGCCACTTCCTTGGATTTTTCCACAAAGGCCCGCAGAAACGGACCGATTTGTGCGGTCGGCAGTCCCGCGGCCTGGAGTCCGGCAAATGCCTTCGCGGCCTCCCCGGTCTGGCCGCCGAGCATGGATCCCAGACCACCCAGCAGACCGCCCAGCGAATTAGAAGCACCCTCCACCTCGGGCTCGGCCAGGAGCGCGCTCGCACCGGGGATCTTGTCGATGAATTTTTCGTACTCCGTCCCCGCCACCTGCTTCTGGGCAAATTGGAGAATGACCTTGAGGGAATTGCGAACAACCTCCTCCGAAGTGCCGATTCGTTCGCTGATAAATTTGATGATTTGATCCATGCCGCGATGTGAACCGTCCGCCGGACAAATGGCAATCCCGATTCGCAGAATTACCAACAGAAGGAAACGAAGTTAACGAAGAGGAGTTTCCCCCGGTTCGCAAACCGCATTCATGCCGACTTCTAAGCTTCGTGATCTTCGGGAAAAATTTTCTTCTCTTCCGGCTCCGCGCTGGAGCGAAGAATGCGGTCGATCGTATTGGTCGTCGAACGCCCTTCGACCATTTCGGCCAGAACGACCCGGCCTCCGTTTGCCTCGACGATTTCCCGGCCGCTCACGTAGTGCGCCCAATCGGCTCCCTTGACCAGAACATGCGGGAGGATTTTTGTGATGAGGTCGCGAGGTTCATCTTCTTCAAAAAGCACCACCGCATCGACCGCCCGCAGCGCGCCCAGCACAAAAGCCCGATCTCCCTCGCAGTTGACCGGACGCGAAGGCCCCTTGGACCGGCGGACCGACGCGTCGCTGTTCAATCCGATCACCAGTGCATCCCCTTGGGCACGCGCAAATTCCAGATAGGTGACATGGCCGCGGTGCAAGATGTCAAAACACCCGTTGGTGAAAACGAGCTGCCGTCCTTCCGACGCCAACCGGTCACGAAACTCCCGGGCCTCCTCGGCCGTTCGGAGGACCTCCATCAATATCCGAGCTTCTCGAGGAGAGCCGCGTGGTTGGCTTTGACCGTCTGCACCTCGGGGTCGGTGTCCGGTCGGAACCGTTTAAAAATATCGAGGGCCCCAGTGTAATAGCCATGGGCTTTTTGCGAATCCCCGGAAGCGTGATAAACCACGGCGAGATTGGCCATGGACTGCGCGACTTCGGGATGCATCGGGCCGTAGGTCGTCTCGCGGATGGAGAGCGCCTGCATGTGGAGATTTTCCGCCTTCACAAAATCGCCCACTTCAGTGAAAGCCACGCCAAGATTATTGGCCGCCGCCGCCACCTCGGGGTCGCGATCTCCATACACCACGCTGGCAACCTCCATTGCACGCTCGTAGGTTTTCATCGCATCGGCCAGATCGCCGCTGCGTTTCTGCAGGGAACCCAACTGGTTGAGCAACATCGCATGCTGCGAGCGGTCATTGGTTTCATCATACAAGGCCAGCGCACGCTCGTAAGCCTTCGCCGCGCGAGCCGTCTCATCACGCTGATCGTAGAGGAGAGCCGCTTTCGCCGCCAGCCGGGCCGAGCCCGTACGCGTCCCAAATTTTAGCGACTTTTCCAAAGCATCTTCGAAGTTCGCTGCGGCATCGTCGTATCGCCCCGCCGCCTGACAAATATCTCCGGCGATTTCCACCGCATCGCATAACCGGGGACTGTCCGGCCGCAATACCTTCCGCGCCGAATCGAGAAAATTCTGCGCCACTTGGTGGTATTCCTCCGCTTTGACATTCTGCCGTTGGGATTCGAGATCCCGGCAGAGGACTTCCCAGAGGTTGGCGGTAGTCTGCATCTCCCTAAGTTATAGTTAGGCCCCTACGCTTTTCGCGAGACAAATCTTGGCGAACTTCCCCCTTTCTCCCGCACAACCGGTTTCACTTAAGAAGACGCAAAGCGGCTGCCCGGGATTTTAAGATTCCCCCGCCCAGAGAGGCGAGGCCTTCCTGCGCCCCCACCAATCCGCGCGGATCATGCACCCCCAGGATACGGGTCAGTTCGCGCTCGAAATGATGCAGAGCGGCCTCGGTGGCGGTCTTGGTCTGGACAAAATTCAACCCCCGCACCAACAGGTCGTAGATCTCCGTGGCGGGGTGCATGGCCGGGGCAGAGTGCCCCGATAGTTCCGCAAAATACGCCGCCAGATAAAACCCGGCGCCGCCGGCCCGACCGGCATCAAATGGCGTCACCACCCCCACCTCACGCAATTCATGCAGATCTCCTCCCTTTCGGCTGAGGGTGAAGGAAATCTCCGCCTGAAAAAAAAGATCCAGCTTGCCGGCAAAGGCACTCCCCGGCTTGCGCGCCCCGCGCGCGGTCGTGCGGATCAAACCATGATTTTCCGAGAGCCAGGACACGATCAAACTCGTCTCCGACCACTTAAAACTTCGCAAGAGGATGGCCCGCGTTTGTTCCATCAGTGTCCGGAGGGAAATTGTGCCAGATCCCGCGCCGTCAGATGCTCGCGCCGAGGAAGGTGTGGATGCCGCACTCGCTTTTGTCGAACCCGGTCCATCGTCCCGCACGCTCATCATCCCCCTCCCCCACGGGGCGCGTGCAGGGCGTGCAGCCAATCGACCGATAGCCCTGATCCTGCAGTGGGTTGGTCGGGATTTCGTGTTGACGCAAATACGCCTGGACTTGATCGCGACTCCAGTTGGCCATGGGATTCAATTTCAAAATGTAGCGGTCCCGCAGCACGTCGAACTTGTACAACTCGACAATTTGCGTCGCCGACCGCCCGTCTGACTGGGTGCGCCGCAGCCCCGTGATCCAGACATCGAGCTGGCTGAGTTTCGCCTGCAGCGGAATCACCTTGCGCAAGGAGCAGCAAAGGTCCGGCTGACGGTTCCAGAGCCGCGGTCCCAGTTCCGCCTCCTGTTGTTCCAACGTGGCTTCCGGGAGGAGCGACTCAATGACAATTCCCAGCTTGGCCTCGATCTGCGCCTTCAGCTGTATCGTCTCGGGAAACAACAAACCCGTATCGATGGTGAAAACCGGAAACCGATACCCCGCCTGATAGGCCGTGTGCATCGCAACCAGGCCCGCTCCCTGGAAACTGGTTCCAATCCCCGCCCTCTCCCCATAGGTCTCCCAGCACCAACGCAGGATCTCGGCGAGACCCGCCGTCTCAAACTCCTCCGTCTTCCGCCGAATCACCTCGGGATCAAATTTTTCCAATGACACCTCGGTAATATGACCAGATTGGTCGTTTATTCAAGACGGGGGTGAAAAAAACTGCCAAGGCGCGCATCCGTTGCCGGATGCGCGCCCGAAAAATCTCAGAGGGACTTTGCGGTTTCCACCACGTTGGCGGCGGTCATGCCCAGAATCTCCATCACTTTTCCGCCCGGAGCGCTCAGGCCGAAACGGTCAATCGCGACCGTCTTCCCATCAAGTCCGACGTAGCGGAACCAAGGATCGGAAACGCCCGCTTCGATGGAGATACGCTTGCGGCAAGCTTTCGGCAGGACGCTTTCCTTGTAGGCAGCATCCTGACTTTCAAAACGTTCGAAGCACGGGAGGGAGACCACCCGCGTGCCGGCGCCGAGTTCCTCGGCCGCCTTCATGGCGTGTTGAAGTTCGCTGCCCGAAGCGATCAGGATCGTGTCGAGGGCGGCGGTTTCTTTTTTCGCGATGTATCCCCCTTTAAACACCCCTTCACGGCGGGTGGCCACCGGGATAGAAGTTTGGGTGGGCAAATTCTGCCGCGACAGCACGAGCATGGTTGGACCGGTGACTTTTTGGAACGCTGCCGCAAATGCCCCGGCCGTTTCCTCCGGATCCGCCGGACGGATCACATCGAGGCCCGGGATGGCGCGCAGGGCGGCCACCGTTTCGACGGGTTCGTGAGTCGGACCATCTTCGCCGACGCCCACGGAGTCGTGGGTGAAAATGTAAACCACCGGGAGTTTCGCCAGGGCGGCGATGCGGATGGACGGCCGGCCGTAGTCGCTAAATACCAGGAAGGTGGCGCCGCTCGGACGGAAGATTCCGTCGTAAGCAATGCCATTCATCAACCCGCACATCGCATGTTCGCGAATGCCGAAATGCACATTGCGTCCCTCGCGATTCTGGCGCGTGAAATCTCCCCCATCCTTGATGTAATTGAGGGTGGAGCCATGCAGATCCGCGCTACCCGAGATGAGCAGCGGCATGGCCTGCGCGATGGGCTGCAGGACGTCGCTGCCCGCCTTGCGGGTCGCGATGATCAGGGAGGGATCAAATTCCGGAATGACCGCCAGTAAATCCGGCACATGTCCGGCCACGGCCGCGTCGAGCTCCGCGGCAAGGTCGCCGTTGGCGGCCCGCCAGGTCTGGAAGGAATTTTCCCACATCGCGTAATCCGACTTCAGCTTCGCCTTGTGTTTCGCGAAATACGCCGTCGTCTCGGGTGCGACATAAAAAAGTTCCTCCGGCAATCCGAGGGCTTTGCGGGCCTCGGGGATAAATTTCACTCCAGCCTCACCGTGCGCTTTGTTCGTACCGGAAACTTCGGGAATACCCTTGCCGATCACGGTTTTGGCGATGATGAACTGGGGTTTGCCACTCGTCGCAGCCTTGGCCTGTTCAAAAGCGCCGAAGACCTCGTTCAAGTTATTGCCGTCGATCTCCTGGACGTCCCAGCCATAGGCTTTGTAGCGCTCGCCGGTGTCTTCGCTTTGAGTCATCGGCGCCATGGCGTCGAGTGTGACGTTGTTCGAATCGTAAAAGAGAATCAGGTTGTCCAGGCCCAGATGAGCTGCCAGCGCCGAGGCTTCCTGCGCCACCCCCTCCTGCAAACATCCGTCTCCGGCGAGGACCACCACATGGTGGTCAAAAATCCGGTGTTCTGCCGTATTGAACTTTGCCTCGCACATCTTGGCGGAAACGGCGTATCCGACCCCATTCGACACCCCCTGACCGAGCGGGCCGGTGGTGGCTTCGACGCCCGGGGTTTCTCCGAATTCCGGATGGCCCGGAGTGATGCTGTGCAGAGCGCGAAAATTGCTCACTTCCTCCATCGAGAGTGCGTAACCCGAGAGGTGCAGCCAGCTGTAGAGGAACATGCTGCCGTGGCCGGCGGAAAGGATAAACCGATCGCGATTCAGCCACTTGGGTTCGTCGGGATTGTGGGTTAAGGCATGACCGAATAGCACCGCGCCAATCTCGGTCGCGCCGAGAGGAAGGCCCAGGTGGCCGGATTTGCATTTCGCGATGGCGTCCATGGCAAGGCCCCGCGCGTCACGGGCCGCCAATTCGAGAGAGGAGATATCAAGGCTCATAGTTTTTCGCCCCAGAGCAAAGCCGCTGCCCTCGGCCTTGGCAAGCCTGCGGGGTGATTTCCTCGCCGTTCCCCCACAAAAGAAATCACCGGACTCAAGATGTTCAGATTGGAATCCTTTCTTCGGGGTCGTGGGCGCGGCAAAATCTTCCACAGCCGTTAATGCCGCATTTTCTTCACAACGTCCAAGGGAGAGGACTGCCATTGTCCCACCCCATGGATATAAATTTTCCATATGAAAATTCCATGCTGCCATCTTTTCGTCGGCATTAACCGCCCGATCTCCACCCCGGAAGCCTCCACCAGAAAAACAAAAGACGGAGCTTTTAACGCCCCGTCTTCTGATATAGAGAACGCTTTTGAACCGGTGTATCCGCGTGGCGAATAGGGAAACGGTTTGCGCTATCTAACTTTGTCTTGATTCCAATGAAAAAATATACCCTCAACTCTCCGCAGGCAACTAAAAATTCCCGCGACCTTCACCTCGCCTTCGACGTTGGTCACAGCTCAATCGGCTGGGCCGTCCTGCAGACCCCCGCCGCCGACCTTCCGCAACTCCTTGGTTGCGGGGCAGTTATCTTCCAAGCCGATGACTGCCTCGCCTCCCAGCGCCGCGGATTTCGCCGTCAGCGCCGCCACATTCGAGCCACCCGCCTGCGCATCGCCCGCATGAAGAGCCTGCTGGCCCACCTCGGCGTTCTCACCCCCACTCAACTCGACCACGTTTCCACCTCCAGCCCCTGGTTCCACGCCGCCCGCGTCCTCGCCAGTGACGGCCAGGAAAAACTCACCTGGCCGCAACTCTGGGACGTCCTCCGCTGGTACGCCCACAACCGCGGCTACGACGGCAACAAAGCCTGGAGCCGGCACGAACAAGACGCCGCCGCCGAGAAAGAGGACACCGAGAAAGTCGAAACGGCCCGGAA
Source organism: Terrimicrobiaceae bacterium (assembly GCA_041752695.1). Lineage (GTDB taxonomy): Bacteria > Verrucomicrobiota > Verrucomicrobiia > Chthoniobacterales > Terrimicrobiaceae > CALCJD01. The sequence goes on along the minus strand of JBGSVZ010000098.1, from coordinate 8,146 downwards.
CCTCCTCACCACGTTCAAGGAAAAACACCACCGCCCCGGCAGCATGGCCGAAGTCTGGTGCGATCTCTCCGGCCTCGACCCTCTTGGCCCCAAATCATCCACCCATCTCCCCGACAAAAAAAGTCGCCCGAAAGCCCAAAATGCCGCCTTCCCGCGCGAGCAAGTCGTCAGGGAAGTAAAAGCCATCCTGGAGGCTCACATCGCTACTCTCACGTCTGTTGACGAAACGTGCGTATCGGCCCTCCTCAGCGACTGGACCGCCATTCCCTGCGACCAGATCCGCCTCCCCGCCCGCTACTGTGGCGGCCTGCTTTTCGGCCAGCTTGTCCCCCGCTTTGACAACCGCATCGTGGCCACCTGCCCGATTTCCTTCGAGCGCCACTACCAGCGCCTCCTTGCCGACACCGGCGACGAATCCGCCGCCAGACGCCAAGCCGAAAAGCTTAGCAAAGTTCCCTCCGCCCACTGCCCGGATTTCTACCGCTACCGCTGGGCCATGCAACTCGCCAACATCCAGATCGTCTCCGCCTCCGGCCTCCGCCGACTCACCTCTGCCGAACGCCACACCCTCCACCAGCAAATCCAAACCCGCGGCTATTTCACCAAAGGCGAACTTAAAAAAGCCGTCCGCGCCCTCACTGGCGGAGCCTCCGACAATCTCGACCAGATGCTCCTCCACCCCGACGCCGAAAAAGCCCTCATTCTCGACCCCGTCCAGCGTCTCATCAACTCGGGCGATTATTCCTCGGTCTTCGCCACCCTGCCTGACAACCTTCTCAAACGCCTCCGGGGCCAACTCCGCCGCGGAACCCGTCTCTCCCTCACCACCATTCGCGGTTGGCTCGGCGGCGCCACCGCCGCCCTCGACTCCGCCCTAGCCGTTCACCTCGACACCGCCACCACCCGACGTCGCAAAAACACGAAACCCCTCTCCCACGACGGCCTTCTTGCCACCATCCTTCAAGTCGAACCCGCCTCCGGCCGCGCCCCCCACACCCGCGCCCTCATGGCCGAAGTCTTCGACTTCGTCCTGTCCACCGACCGCCACCCCGCCGAAGAAGGCGGCCCCCTCTACCGCAGCGAAGCCATCCGCAGCGCCCAGCTCCAGCGCGCCATCGACGACCAGACCAACAACCACCTCGTCCGCCACCGCCTCAGAATCCTCGACCGCCTCCATCACGACCTCATCGCCTCCTACGCCGCCGAGAACCGCGACCGCATCGGCAAAATCACCATCGAAGTGAATCGCGACCTCCGCGAACTCTCCGGCAAGACCACTCAGGAAGTCGCCAAGGATCAAAACCAACGTCTCTACAACTTCAAATCCGTCGTCAAAAAACTCGAAGCCGCTTTCGAGGGCAAAAACATCAAGATCGGCCCCGGCCTCATCCGCAAAGCCCGCATTGCCGAAGATCTCGGCTGGACCTGTCCCTACACCGGGAAGGCATACGACGCCTTCGATCTCCACCACCGTCGCGTGGACCTCGACCATATCATCCCCCGCAGCCTCCGACCCAGCGACAGCCTCGACTCCCTCGCCGTCACCTTTTCCGAAGTCAACAAGATGAAAGGCAAGCGCACCGCCGTGCAGTTCATCGAAGAATTTCAAAGCCATCCCGTGCCCGGCCTGCCCCAAGTTCACATCAAACCCCTCACCCAGTTTGCCAAAGATGTGGACGCCCTCGAATCCTTCAAAGGCCACGACGACGACAAACGCCGCAAAAAAAACCGCAAGCGCCTCCTGCAACTCCACGATTACGTCGAAAAGGAATTCACCCCCGGCGACCTCACCAAGACCTCCCAACTCGTCCGCCTCGGAGCCCAAATTCTTCAGAAAAATTACCTCTCCGCCGCACATCCTCCCGTCATCACCTCCCTACCCGGAGCCGTCACCGGCAGCATACGCAAAAGCTGGCGACTCCTCGGCTGCCTCAGCGCGGCCAACCCCGCCATCGCCGAGGAAACCACCAAAACCGAAGTGCGGAGCATCACCCATCTCCACCACGCGGTCGATGCCAGCGTTCTGGCATTCGGCTCCCATTTCCTCCCGCGCGACGGCGGCGTCTGGGAGCTGCTCATCAAACGGAAACTTGCCGAAGGAGAACAAAAGCAGCTTCTCTCCCTCGGCACCCTATTCCACCGCGACGCCAGTGGCCGCGTCAATCTAGCCGACCTCCCCGGCACCCTCAAAACTCAAATCCGCCAGTGCCTGACCGAACGCCGCGTCGTACAGCACATGCCCTCCGACCTCTCCGGCCTCTCCTCCAAGGAAACCGTCTGGCGCGTCTTCGACCCCACCGACAACCACCCTAATTCCCAGCGACTCGCCCGCTGGCTCGCCCAAGCCAATATCACCGCACCCAAACCCGACGCCGCCACCGCCCTCATCATCTGCCGCAAACGCCGCTCCGCCAGCGAAGAAGACGGCAGTACAGGCGGAAAAACCCTCCGCCAGACCAAGACCTGGCAATGGGTCTACGACATCAAAGACAAGAGCGCCCTCCTCGGCTTCGCTCCCGAAGGCGACCTCGCCAACGCCAAGCTCAAGAAAATCAAAGCCGTCAAAGTGCTAGGCGACAACTTCGGCCTCGCCCTCGACCCCGAACCCACAATCATTCGCCCACACAAAATCTGGCATCAGCTCAAAGCCCTCCGCGAAGCCAACTCGGGAAAACCTGTGCGAATTATACGCAAGGGTACATTAATTCAGGTCCCCTTGGATGCTCCCAGCAAACAGTATCGCGGAATGTGGATGATCCGAGGGACGACCCTCAATCAGCGTGATGGATTTCTCGTAGATATGAGTCCACCAGATAAGATACTTTATCGAAAACAGCCGGGGTGCTTTCAGAACGTCAAATTGGCCACCCTCCTTAAGTGCAAGATGGAAGTCTTAACCATTCCCCTCAGCGGGGCAGACACCGCCACAAAAGCCAAATCGCCTATTTAATTTCCCACATTTAGCCAACCGAGTGGCCGCCCAACGATCCTCCACCCACGCCATGAGGCAGAAGCAATCTTCTCGCCAGCCATCCTGTCGGCTTGCTAATGTGTCCACCAGGCGTCAAGTTGATGGACAATGAAACTACGGCTGGATCTTCTGGAGCACCTGACGGCGGACGACATCGCCAAGGCGGCGGAGGAGAACGTTCACCGTTTCAAGCCCGAGCCCCTTTTCTCACGAACTGGGACTGGCAGTCTATCGTCGGCATCAACCAGCGAGCGTGCGCGAGAGGTGGAGCACAGCATGGAATTAACTCGGAGACTGGAGCAGCGCGCGAAGCAGAGTGGGAAGAAACCCGCAGGCGGCACCTGACTCTCGCCGAAACCATCGACTTCCTCAGGGCGTGCCACCGCGGTGCGCCCTTTTTGTTTTTCAACGGAAACACGTTCTCCTTTATCGGACGTGAACTGGCCCTCGCTCTTTTCAGCGAACTTCCCGCCACGCGAAAACGCGAAGTCGGCTCCGCCATCGCACACTACATCGCGGGGGTGCTCGACCGCGAGGCGATGATTTCCATCGTCGAATCCCTTTCGGAATCTGCCACTTACCAACCCGGAGACCGCGTAAAAACCCTCAAAGGCACGCTGCGCGGTGTGATCACTGCTATCCTCGAAGACGGCCGTGTGCGCTGGCGCGCGGAAACCGGCACGGAATTTCTCGCCCTGCCTGAAAGCCTCATCCCCGACGACTGAAGGGGGCGCATGGTTTCCGCTGTTCCCGCTTTTACCGTCGTGAGCTTCCACATCGTCAACATCGACTCGCCGCAAGCCTCCCTGAGTTGCCGGGACGGGCAATTGACCTGCAAGACCGCCGACGGCGAGAAACGTCTTCCCCTCGAAGACGTCGCCTCCATCATCATCACCAGCTTCTCGGCCCAGATCCACAGCAACCTCTTCCTCGAAGCGGCCAAACACGGCGTGGCCCTCATCATCTGCGAGGCCTTCAAACCTGTCTCTCTCGTCCTGCCGGCCAACCGTTCCACCGATACCCTCCTCTCCCGCGCCCAACTCAGTCTCGACGAGAAAAAACGCGCCCGCCTCTGGCAACTCACCGTCGATGCCAAATGCCGCAACCAAAGTTCACTGGCCGCCCACCTTGCCCCCACGGACATCGCCCTGCCCGCCCTCGCCAGCGAAGCCGCCAGCCGCAAGCCCCACAAGGAAGCGCACTGTGCTAAACTTTTCTGGCAGGTCTTCGGCCGCAGCCTGGGCGAAAAAGATTTCTCCCGCGAACGTTCCCTGCCCGGCCTCAACGGCCTGCTCAACTACGGCTATGCCGTTCTTCTCTCCACCATCCTGCAAAAACTCTAGGGTGTCGGTATCGACCCCACCTTCGGCATTTCCCATGTCGCCCGCGAACGATCGACTCCCCTCGCCTACGACCTCATGGAGCCCTTCCGTCCCTGCGTGGACTGGCGGGTCGCCCAGTGGGTTCACCGTGAGACACCCGGCGAAAACGGGTGGGATGTTACTGCCGAATTCCGCCGCTGGGTCACCGGATTTCCTCTGGAACGCGTGGAATATCTCGGCCTCGAACTCGACGTGCGCGGCTGCATCGAAGGCAGCGTACGGGGTTTCCGCCGGGCCGTCCTCGCCGCCGACCCCCGGCTCTACAAGCCATGGACACCGAAAAATTCAAAATGGGCTGGTTGATCGTCGCCTTCGACCTCCCCGTCGGCTCCAAAGCCCAGCGGAAAGCCGCTACCGATTTCCGCGAGTGGCTCAAGGATGATGGTTACCTGATGCTGCAATTCAGTGTCTATGCCCGGGCCTGCGTCACCTTCGCCCGGCAGGAGACCCACATCGACCGCGTAAAGAAGAACCTCCCGCCGGAAGGGAGCGTGCGTGCTATCTTCGTAACGAGGGCGCAATGGGAACGAAGTTTTGTCATCCACGGAGCCCCAGCCAGCCCGATCTCCCCGGAAGAGCTGCCCGAACAAGCGCAGTTTTGGTGAAAACCTCCGGGCAAGAAAGAGGCCAACTGCCTGATAATCAGCCAGTTGGCCACAGCGATCTTGCCCGCCCGGGGATTGGAATCAAGGCAAAGCACAAGAAGGGAAGGCCTTTCCAGTTCGGGCATCTTGCCCGCCCGGGGATTGGAATCAAGGCAAAGCCTTCCCGGCCTTATCCCTTACCACCGTCACATCTTGCCCGCCCGGGGATTGGAATCAAGGCAAAGCAGCCCGAAGTTCGCTGCCCTCATGTCTCGATCTTGCCCGCCCGGGGATTGGAATCAAGGCAAAGCTAGGAGGCTTTTGAAATCTCAACTTCATCATCTTGCCCGCCCGGGGATTGGAATCAAGGCAAAGCGCGCGGTCCATCGTGTGCTGGACCCCGTAATCTTGCCCGCCCGGGGATTGGAATCAAGGCAAAGCTTGCGATGGCTAGGCAAATTCCGCTGCCTCATCTTGCCCGCCCGGGGATTGGAATCAAGGCAAAGCGAAGAAGAGGCTGTCGACACGGTTGAAGCCATCTTGCCCGCCCGGGGATTGGAATCAAGGCAAAGCAACTGAGCGAAGGCATATTTGGCAAAGTTAATCTTGCCCGCCCGGGGATTGGAATCAAGGCAAAGCACGCGGGAGCTTTGCTTGAGTTCAAGCCCAATCTTGCCCGCCCGGGGATTGGAATCAAGGCAAAGCGTGTTCCCTGCGCGGCCGTCGCGAATTCATATCTTGCCCGCCCGGGGATTGGAATCAAGGCAAAGCGACGACAGGCTTCATGGCGCTGCCTGCCTATCTTGCCCGCCCGGGGATTGGAATCAAGGCAAAGCAGTAAGTGGGGGACCGTCCTGGCCTTCTCCATCTTGCCCGCCCGGGGATTGGAATCAAGGCAAAGCAGGGATGGGGACGGCGGAAATTCGGTGAATATCTTGCCCGCCCGGGGATTGGAATCAAGGCAAAGCATCGGCCGGGCCGCCCTTAAATTTCGTCAATCTTGCCCGCCCGGGGATTGGAATCAAGGCAAAGGCCACGACGAATCCGCCCCTTACTCGTCCCTCGCCGAACCCGGCCACTCCCCGGGGGGCAAGGGGATGCGCTCGCTGCGGAATTGATACGTCGCCATGGCCCCAGGGCGGTATTTGGCCACCACCCGGTCCAGTCCGGAATCGAGTCCGCGAAACATGACCGGGGGCTCAAAGAGGCTCGTGTCGTGAATGGCGGCCCACTGCACCGGACACTCCCGGTTGGCCGTCCAGGGATGGCCCACATTGACATAGAGCGGTTTGTTTTCCGCATCGGCCCGCCGAAGCAGGTTGAAAAATTTTTCCGGCGATTTGGCGATGATGACCTGGGCATCATAGACATGCGGCGCAATGACAAACCCCACCGTGATGATGCCATCCTGCGAAGCGTCCAGCGGGGCCGCGATGGGACGGGTGGACGCCACGGACTCGCGGATCTGCTGCAGCGGGTGACGCAGGTGCCAGTCCCGCACGGGATGGGACAAAATCCCAAAACCCAGGATCGCCGCCCCCGCGGGCAGAAGGGTCAGCGCACGAACTCCGCCAAGTGCCGCCAGACGCTCCCCCAGCCCGACGAGGGCCACCGCGGCAAACCCGCAGATGGCCAGAATCCCATAGACAAAATACCACTCGAAAACCGGAAAGTTGCGCCACCAGGCATGGAGCCCGGCCAGAAGGGGGGCCAGCAGGAGAACGGTTCCGGTCACGAGGGCGAGCGGGCCGCGTTTCGCAAACAGGACCGCGCCGACGAGAACGAGGAGCAGCCCAAGGATGCCGAGAACCGAGGCAAGCCCGGGGTCGGAAATAATCCCGGGATAGATTTCTGGATAAACGCCATCACCTTTCAGCTTCCAGGGCGCGCCCAACGCCAGATGCCCGAAAATCACCCGACACCGTTCCCCGGCGAAGAAGCCCATGTGCGGCGAATTCCCGCCGAGGTATTCGCGCATCTGGGGCAGGAGCGGAAGCATCAACTGGACCACCAGCAATCCGGCCAGCGCGGTGGAAATAAACCACCGGCCTGACCACTTTCGCGGAGCACCTCCCAGGAGAAAGACCAGCAGCGTCAGAATATTGACGATCAGCAGGAGATACACCATGCCGGGCCAGGTGTGCAGCAGGGCAAATTGGCCCACCCCGAACGCCGCCCACGCCCGCCAACTTCCCGACTCCATGCCTCGTTTCCACGCGAGGAGCAAAAGCGGAATGAGGAGGAGAATCAGCGAATATCCCCTCGCCTCGCTGGCGTAGCGCAAATGCCAGGGATGAAGCGCAAGAAGGAATGCCGCCACCACTCCCGCCCCGGCAAAGCCGAAGTCCGCCAGTAAAAATGCCAGCGCGCCCACCGAAGCAATTCCCGCCAGATAAGCCGGCAAACGATAGACCCACTCGGAAAAATAGGGATGTCCGTGGGGAGCAACGAGCGACCAGGCTCCCAGGGTCAGCCGGGCCAGGATGCTGTAAAACACATGGTTGGTCGGCTTTTTGTAGGCAAAAAAAGTTTCCTGCCAGGTGAGCCGGTCCAGGGTCACCGGCTTATCCCCTTTCCGCTCATAGGCGCCCAACACGCCGCGCCGCAAAGCATACTCCTCATCATCCCAAAGACTGTGGTTCAGCCGCAAAGACGCGCAGCCCGCGGTGATGAGCATTGCGAGGCCCACCAACGGCCAGAACCAGCGCGGCAAGGGATCCCGGGCGCAAGTCTCCTCCCCTTCCCCGCGAGCCCACCAAGGACAGATCGCCAGGAGCAGAAGGACCCCGCCAAAATTCACCAGGGCCGCCCACCAGGAATACATTCGCACGATGTCCTTAAACTTTAAGGAGGAACCGGCGCGGGCGGCGATGTCCCACGGCTTGGCGGCAAAGACCAGGATCACGGCCAAAACCAGCGCGACGACACCAAAAGCCAGCCGCCACCGCCCGGTGGCGGAAAGGCCTCGGATCCAGCGACCCAAAGCCGAGGGAAAACCGGAAACCGATGTCATCGTGGGCTCTTCAACGCCGGCTTTCCCGATCAGACCAAAGATTCGTGTTTCCTATTTCGCGCGGTGTTTATCGACGAAGTATTTCATGGTGTGGAAAAGAACGGAGTCCATGTCGTGCTCCGATTTCCAGCCCAGCAAGTTGCGGGCTTTGTCCACGTTGGGGATTCGGCGGTCGCAGTCTTCGTAGCCTTTGCCG
>JBGSVZ010000097.1:0-5999 GCA_041752695.1 Terrimicrobiaceae bacterium | reverse complement strand
CGCTCGCTCTTGCTGTGTTTGGGGATGATTGTTGCCATTGGAGAACCTTAATTGTTACCCAATTGTTACCCAATGGCATAAATTTGTCAATTACCATAGTAAAACCCACGTTTTCGAGCCCCGTAGACTCCGCCACTCATTTTCGAGTGGCGGAGATTTGGCGATTGCCAGCGGCGTCGTTCGAGAGATATTCGCTGCTTTCAATTTATGGGACTCACCGCACTCGAGAAGATTCAGGAAATTCAAGCCAAGGCTGATCAGGAGATCAAGGAGCTTCGCCAGCAGGCGATCTCGGAGGTCGTTCGGCGGCTCTCCGACGCCAAAGCCCTGGTCAAGGAACTCGAGGAGCAATACACCTCGCTCACGGGCAAAAACCTCAAAGGGGAACCGGTCCTGTCCTCCAAAGCGAAATCGGCCAAGGCTGATCTCACCAGCGAACAGGAGTTGACCGCCTTGCTGCAGGGCGCACCAGGCAAACGTCTCAACCGCAAAGGTATCAACGATGCCGGGTTCAGTTTGAAGTCCGCACTCACAGTCGCGAAGTCCGCGCCGAAGGTCTTCGGTTTTGAACAAAATGGTCCGCAAGGCGAAGTCTGGCTGAAATAGCTGGCGGACTTTTTTCGCCGACCGCCTCGGAGAAGGATTCTCTTGCCTCGGGAAGTCCTGTCGGCAAAAGCTCCCCGTTCCCGTGAATTCCAAGCGCATCCACCAAAGTTTTCAGACCCTCGCCGCAGCCGGCCAGAAGGGCTTCGTTTCCTACATCACCGCAGGCGACCCTTCGGCGGAATCCACGCTGGAAGTGATGCACGCGTTGGAAGCCGCCGGGACGGATGTGATTGAACTCGGCCTTCCCTTCTCGGATCCCCTGGCAGACGGACCAACCATTCAGGCCGCATCCGGAAGGGCCTTGGCGGCAGGGATGACGGTGCCCCGTGCTTTGGATCTGGTGCGCAGGTTCCGGCAGACCTCCGAACTTCCCGTTGTGCTTTTCACCTACCTGAATCCGATTTATACGTACGGGTTCGAGCGTTTTCTGGCGGACGCTGCCGCCGCCGGTGCCGACGGCCTGTTGGTACTGGATTTGCCTCCCGACGAGGCCGACCGGAATGCCGAGCTGATTTCCGCAGGCGGACTGGATCCCATCCGACTCATCGCGCCCACCACCCCGCCCTCGCGCATGGCGAGAATCTCCGCCACCGGGAAAGGATTTATTTATTACGTTTCGCGCGAAGGGGTGACCGGGGAGCAATCGAGCCTGTCCGACACCATCGCGTCGCAGGTGGCGGAAATTCGTCGGCACACGCCATTGCCGATTGCGGTGGGTTTTGGCATTTCCACACCCGAACAATCGGCCGCTGTCGCCAAAAATGCCGATGCCGTGGTCGTCGGCAGCGCGATCGTGCGGCGCATCGCGGAGAATGCCGCGGCCGCCGACCTGCCGGAGCGCATCGCAAATTTTGTCCGGCCCCTTGTTTTGGCGGCCCGTTCCGCCTAGTTTCGCGGATTGCCATGACTCTTTCCTTCACCAAAATGAATGGCGCGGGCAACGATTTTGTCCTGCTCGACAACCGTGATTCCCTGCTCGCGCTGGACCGCGGGCAAATTGCCCGCGTCTGCGACCGTCATCGCGGCGTGGGTGCCGATGGTCTCCTTTTGGTGGAACCAGCGGAGAGCGGCGCGGATTTTCGCATGCGCTATTACAACGCCGATGGGGGCGAGGCCGAGATGTGCGGCAATGGGGCGCGCTGCTTCGCCCGCTACGCGCAGAGGGTCAGCGGAACGACGGCAGCGGAAATCACCTTTGAGACCCAGGCCGGGGTGATTGGCGCAAAATGCCAGGGCGAACTGGTGCAAATCGTGATGAGCGATCCGCATTCGCACCGCGAGCCACAGAGCCTGGACATCAATGGGCGTTCGCTCGACGTCCCGTTTCTTAACACCGGCGTGCCACATGCCGTTGCTTTCGTGGATGACCTTGAAGCGGTGGACGTCGCGAAGGATGGGGCGGCGCTTCGTTACCACTCCGCCTTTGCGCCGAAGGGGACCAACGCAAACTTCGCCCAGATCCTCGGCCCCTCCCGGATTTCCATTCGGACCTATGAACGTGGCGTCGAGGGTGAAACCCTGGCATGTGGCACCGGCGTCTGTGCCGCGGCAATCCTCCACCATCTGCGCACCGGCGATCCTGCGCCTATTTCCGTGAAAGTTCGCGGCGGAGACACGCTGCATGTCGGCTTTGAAAAAGACGGCGACCGGTTCCACCGCGTCACTCTCATCGGTCCGGCGGATTTTGTTTTCGACGGAACCATTTCCCTGTAATTCTTTCGACTCCATGACGTTCGCAGGCACACACACCGCTCTTGTCACTCCGTTTCGCGAAGGCGCCTTTGACGCAGACGCTTTCCGTGCGCTCATCGAAGCCCAGATCGCCGGAGGCGTGGAGGGAATTGTTCCCGTGGGCACGACGGGCGAATCCCCCACCCTCACGCACGAGGAACACACCGAAGTCATTCGCGTGGCTGTGGAAACGGCCCGGGGCCGTTGCCTCGTCATCGCGGGCACAGGTTCCAACTCGACGAGCGAGGCCATCGCCCTCACCGTCGAAGCCGAAAAACTCGGGGCCGACGCCGCGCTGTTGGTCGCGCCTTATTACAACAAGCCGTCGCAGGAAGGCCTCTACCGACATTTCAAAGCCATCGCCGAAGCGGTGAAAATCCCCATCGTCCTCTACAGCATTCCGGGTCGCTGCGGGATCGAGATCGGCGTGGAAACCGTGGCGCGCCTCGCGCAGGATTGCCCAAATGTGACCTGCATCAAGGAAGCAGGAGGTTCGGTCGAACGGGTGAATGCCTTGCGTCAGGTCGTGCCTGCCGCCTTCGAAATCGTTTCCGGTGACGACTCCCTCACTCTTCCGTTTTTGTCCGCTGGTGCGGTGGGTGTGATCAGCGTCGCGTCCAATTATCTTCCGCGTGACGTCTCGGATCTCGTCCGCGCCTGGCTGGGCGGACGCATTCAGGAGGCTTCGACGGCGCACCACCGATTGTATCCGCTTTTCAAGGATCTGTTCATCGAGCCGAATCCCGTGCCGGTGAAATATGCGCTCTCGCTTCACGGTCTCATGACCCCCGAAGTGCGTCTCCCGCTCTGTGAGATGGCACCGGCCAACGCAGAGCGTCTCCGCCGGACCATCGCGGCACTTTCCTAGAGCAACGGCGGGGCCGGCTACCGCGGTTTGCTCGCGGTCATGGTGATATACTCACGGCCGTCGGTGCGGTGTTTTTCGGGGAAATTGCGGAAGCAAAAATACTCCAGGGTTTCCACCGTGAATCCTGTCTCTGCGCAGCACCGCAGGAGAATGTCCTTTTCAAAAAGATGCACCATGGGCGGAAGTTGGTCGCGCCATTCCGGGGAGGCCACGGTGCGCGGATCGAAAATCCCCGGCCACCGCTCCCCTCGTTCCACGCGTTCGGAGTACGCTGCGCGCAAGTTGCGGTAATAGCTCAGGCTCGGCGTCATCACGACCACGAAAAATTTTCCACCGGGCTCCAGCCAGCGGAAAACATTCTGGAAGGCCAGTTCGACATCGGGGCCGTCAAAAAAATGCAAGACCTGCGCCGCGAGCACACCACTGAGGCTGCCTTCGCCAATTCTGAGTTCCGAGGGAAACCGCGCCGGCGCAACCACCAGATGCCGCGTGGACTCCGCAGGCGCGGAAGCGGCCAGCACGGCGAGCTCGGTCTCCGAGAGATCATTGGCGATCACCGTCGCGCCCGTGGCCAGCGCGGGAAGGGTGGCGTTTCCGTAGGCTGCCCCCACTTCCAAAACCGGACGCCCCGCGTGTCGGGCATGCGCGATGAAAGCCTCGGCCGCCGGTGACGGCTCGGCGGTCATCACACCCATGGCATTGTCGGTGAGGATCAGCCCCTCCTCCACTTCCTTCGGCCAGCCGGGATTTGTCATCGCTTCAGCACAGCGAACCCCGCCAGGAAATCAAGCTGCGTCCATCGACTCCTCACCCGTGGCGTGAAGAAGGCGCAGGGTCTTGAGCGTTTCCGGCGCTTTGTAGAGACGTTTGATGTTGCTGTCCCCCAGAGCGGCCGCAGGCACGGAGGCGATAAAGTCCGCAAACGTCCGCTCGCCGATCTCCTTGAGAATCTTCTGACCGGCCTTCGTCGCCCAGAACTCCTCCTCAATGGCCGCGAGGGCGCGAGCCGCTTCGTCGGCCGAAAAATCCTCCCGACGTGCCAGCACCCAGATGAGTTCCGGATCTTCTGGCAGCGCGACAGGAAACGGCACGAAGGGGGCTTTGGACGGCTCCTCGGGCTCCTCGCCGGGAGGAATCACCTTCACCTGACTCGCCACCACCCGATCGGGCAGGGCGATTTCCACCGCCAGCGCCTTACCCTCTTCGGCGGGCTCGACGGTCACATTAGCCTCGCCAAAATTGGTGGCGAGCTGACTTTTAAACTCCGCCACCGTCTGCGGTTCGAGATCGGGAATGGAGCCGGTGGAGCAGAATTTCTCAAACGACTTGAGGTGGTTGCGCAGCTGGACCTGCCGGGCGACAGCGTCGTAAATCGCGCTGGCCAGCGCCGGGTCCGGGGTGGCCTTGGGTAGCACCTGCTGGAGCAGGGCGAGGAAATCCTTTTCGTTCATGCCGGGAGCTTTTTTCATGATATGGGAAATTTTTCGGGGGCGGTTGTTCTCGGAGTTTTCGGCGCGGAGAGCAACGGTTTTCCCGCGAGACTTTTCCGCCCTGCCTCCCGACTACGGCGTCCCCGCGGCGGAAAGATAGGTTTTCCACGCCGTGGCGGTGGCTTCCCCCGGCAACCAGGTCGCGTCCCGTTTTTTGCCCTTGAAGGTGGAGGCGGGTGCCGTTTCCAGCGTGGCGGGATCGCCGAGCCAGCCGGTCGTCGGGGAGAGTTTTTTCGGTCCGCTGGAACTGGCGAACGCGGAGGGCGCGCCCAGACGTTGCGTGATGACGTCATCCAGAAAGGCGAGCGCCAGCGGCTTCGTGGCGGATTCGCCGTGACCTTCCGAAGGATGGAAGGCCAATGTCCATACCGCCCGGCCCTGCTTGCCAAGTTCGTAGTTTTTCAGGGCCGTCTCGACCCACTCGGGTTTGTCGGTTTTGCCGACACAGGTGAGGATGGGAACATCGCACTTTTGCGGCGTGGCGTCGCCCGCGCCCCATGTCCCCTTGATGCTCACGATGGCGAGCGTGCGCTTGGCATGACGGAAGGCAAAACGTTCTGCGGTGTTGGAGCCCGCACTGTGCCCCCAAAACGCCAGCGGAGCCTCGGCGGCCTCGGGGTGGCCGTTGCCCTTGGCCAGTTCGGCCACCGCTTTGAGAATCGTCTTGGCGGTGGAGCCATCGGGGTCCGATTGATAGGTGGGATCCGTCTTAAAAAGATTGCAGCCGACCAGAGCCATCCCCTGCCTGGTGGCCAGCGCCTGCCAGTCGGGGTTGTTGACCGCATTGCGCCCGTCACCGTTGCGTCCAGGAATAATGACGAGCACGCCGCGGATGGTTTTTGCCTCTGGCGGAGCCCACCAGCGGAATTGCGCCGTCTCGAGGTGGTCGGTGGGTTTCGGACCGGCATCCCAATCCGGATTCTGGCCGAGCACGGGTGCGGCAAGGAGAGCAAACGCAGCGAGGAAGGTTTTCATGAATGGTTGCAACAGTGGATACTGGACGCCTTGCCGAAGTAAATCCCGGGGAAAAAAGTTTGCGAACACCCCGCGGGCCCGAACCGTCCCGAACTTCGCGAAAATCCTTCCTTTCGCTCCCCCACCCGCCTCATGCTAGGCTCCCTTGACCATGAGTGACGAACAGACCTCCCCGCCCGACCGGGCCAATCTCGAATTTGACCTCGCGCTGAGCTTTCAGCCAGCTTGGGTGAAGGAGACCGCCGCTCCGGAAAAACTCGCCCGCCTCGCCGACCGCTATCCCGACACTGGCGAGTGCGGCGGCAATCGTCGCGACGACCGCCGTGGTC
>JBGSVZ010000096.1:0-57740 GCA_041752695.1 Terrimicrobiaceae bacterium | reverse complement strand
AAGCATGTGCTGGCCGGGGGATAAACTAAGGCTGGCCGTCCAACCGCCGGTCGTATCCTCCCATCCAGGATGAACGGCATCCGGTGCGGAAATTCCATTCACCTCCAGCCTGACCGACGCCGCGCCTAAAGCTTGGCCGCTGGCCGAAACGCTTACTGGTGTCGTGTTTAGTTTTTCGGTTTGAACCTGAAGCAGATAATTAAAACCAGTCACGTTGGCGGTCCAGTTCGAGTCGCCGCCCGCATCCAATTGTGCCAGAGTCCGAATGCCAAGATTGTAGGCGTCAAAGCCATACGTGAGGGTGGCACTGGCGTCGGGCCGGGGAGCAAATGTTTCAGAAAGCACTCGGTTGTTGTCATCATAGCCGAACGTTCTGGACTCGTTCCAGGCATCCGCTCCGACGCGAAGGGCGGAGTACGTGTCCAGTGTGCCGTCTGCCCGCCAAGTTAGCGTTTCGGTGAGGGGGGTGGTTGTTCCTGTACTGCTGCCTTGCGCGAGGATGCGCCCGGCGGCGTCCCGGGTCGTTACGCTGAAGGTGCGGAATGGGTTCGTACGCGTTTTGAGAAGGCCCGCGTTAGTATAGCCAAAGTTATAGGACTGGCCGCCGGCCGTGAGGGAGGTCATCTGGCCTGCCGCGTTGTGTTGGAATACCGGCTGGAAGCCTGTGCCGGTATCGAGCGATATGCGGCGACCCGCACCGTCCCATCCTTGGGTCAGAGAGGTCGTGGTGCCATCAAACGTGACGGATTCCTCAAGAGTCTGCCCGTAGGGCGAAAGGGTACGAGTAATTACGGAGCTTGGCTGATCACCGCCACTCTGAGTCAGTCCTGTGAGGATGCCGCGAACGTCATAGGCATAGGAATGCGTCTGATTTCGCGCCGGGATGCTCCCGGTGGCGGCGATGTTGGAGGGCCGAAGAAAGTCGTCATAGGAATGAGTGAAAACGACTCCACGAGGATCATTGATCGTTTGGAGAAGGCCCACATCCTTGCCCGACGGATAATAAACATAGGTAAAGACGCGCGTTTGTTGCGCGGATGTGTAGGAACGCTCATAAGTGCGGCGGCCGGAAGCATTATATATTGCCTGCCAGCCGAGCACGTCGTTCATGATGCGAAAGGTCAGATTGCCCGCCGCATTGTAGAAGAGGGTTTCCAATCCGCCGTCTGGACGGGTTGTTCGCCAGGGCCGATCCAGCGCATCATACTCGATTTGTGTACTCCTGCCCAGCGGATCCACCTTGAAGCGCACCAAGCCTTGCTGGTCTCGGACGAAGACGGACGATTCCCCCGCTCCATTACGACGGATGATTTCTGCTCCCGTGGTGTCAGTCCATGTTGTGCCGGTGATTGCGTCATCCCCCGTCCCGCTAGTGGTCGTGACACTGTGATGGTCGAGCGAATAGGTGAAGGCTGCCTTTCGTGCCAGCAAGCCACCGCTACTCTTCACCTCCACGCTTTTTGTGCGGCCCAGGATGTCCTGCTTTGTAGTGGTCGTCTCGTTCAGGGCATTGGTTTCAATCACCGTCTCGCCGCTGGCATCATATGTAAAGCTTAGGGATTGCTGCGCAAAGCCCGTCGAAGCCGCCGGACCGGTGACAGTCTTGATGCGGTTGAGGCTGTCGTATGTTTTGCTCCACATCGCCCCGGCCAGATCAGTTTCATTGATGGTATTTCCCCGCCGATCGAAACTTTTCGAGGTCGTTCCGAGCGTTGTTCCATCCAAGGTTTTTAGAGTTTTTGTAATGGTCCGTGCCGTATCATCGTAAGCCACGAGGAAATAGTTATTATGATTCACTGGCTCGCGCTCGATGCGACCATCGGTGCGGTAACGCCATTCGAGCACGGTGCCGTCCGGATTCTGTTGCCTCCGCGGTTTGCCATCGGCTGTATATAGAAAGCTTGTTTCCCCACCTAGCGGGTTGGTGTGGGAGGCGGGTTTCCCGCCGGGTTCCCGAATAGTGGACTCCGCCGCCCAAATCGTGCCTTCCGGGCCTTCGGCTCTACGTTGCACTCCTGTCAGTTGCCCGATGTCGTCATAATCAAAAGTCGTGGCGTTTCCCAGTGGGTTCACCACCGCCTTCAAGTCCCCGAAGAGGTTGTGCACGAACGTGGTATTCGAGTAGAGCCCGGAATCGGGCAACCCAGCGATCACACCGTCTCCTGTGTTATTGGACGTGCTGCGCCAAACCAGTTCCTCTTTTGGGCGACCCGCCCCATCGTATTTTCTCCAGACAAAGTCTTCCGGGTTATAGCGAGGGCCATCTGTCCACTCCACTTCGCCGTTGCCGTTGTAATATCGGTAGTTCCAGCCAATGCGCCCACCGTTTTCCCAATATTCCTCCCATGTGCGCCGCCCCATGTCGTCGTAGGCCGAGACCACCTTCCGCCCCGCCGCGTCCTTGCGTTCCACTTCCTCGCCCCGGTCGTTGAAGACAAACGTGGCTACCACCGCGGGATCTCCCGTTCCGGTCTGCCGCGTCATCGTGAGGGGATAACCCCGCGCATCATGCGTCCATGTTGTCACGGCTTCGTCGGTTGTCCCTGCCGCCAGGGTCGAACTTTGCAGCACGCCCCGGGCCTGTAGCGTGCCACTCACCACATCGGTATAGGCATTGACCGTCTCGCTCACCACCGTTGCACCCACCTGTCGGCGGATTTTCGTCGGCTGTCTCGGCCTAAGGCTGTCTTCATAAACAAAGACCAGCCGGTTGTCCGCCGGGTCGATGATTTCCGTCGGCAGATTCAGCGCGTTGAACGAATAGTTCGTCGTGACTGTGTCGGACACACCATCGCCAGTCACGTCTCCGGTGACGGTTTGGTAGTCCAGATTCCCCGCCGCGTCGTAGGCAAAGTCGGTGACGAGTTTGCGCTTGTCCTTGTGTTGTTTCAGGCTGCGCGGGAAGGCTCCTGGCGAGCTATCGCCGGGCGCGTACCATTGTTGCGTCACAGTCTGATTGAGGGGATCGGTAATCGTGCTAATCTGGCCTCCCACGTAATCATACCGCGTCTCCCGGTCGTAGGCATCGAGGATGGTGGTGGAGCCGGTCAGCGTCTTGTAGTTCGGGCTCTGGGGATCTAGATCCTTCGTCTGGTCGTAAACAAAAGTAGCGTTGCGCACGGGCGTCATGTCCTCGCCAACCGTGGCGCGCTGTTCGGTCACCCGGCGGAACTCGTCATAGTCATTCTCCAAAATGCGGCCCCCGGGCTTTCGTTCCCGCACTATGAGATGGTCGGAATACGTTTTGCCGAACTCTTCGAATCGCCCGTAGTCGTAGCCGACCACCGAGGCGTCGGGACGAATCACCTCCACCAGATCTCCGTGACCGTCGTATCGATACTGCACCCGTCGCCCATCCCCGGTAAATGCTTCCTTGATCCGCCCGAGGACATCGTGGGTAAACCGTACAAAGCTGCCATTGCTCGAGACGATGGCGGCAAGTTTTCCGTAACCCGGAGCGTTCGTATCGGACTCAAAGTGAAACTGCAAAAAGTTCCCGTTGGCATCCGTCCACTTGTCGAGATAGGGCCGCTCGCGCGTGAGTCCACCGCCGGGGAAGGACGCAACGACAAAGCGTCGGGTGGACCCATCTGCGGCGGTGAGGGTGTAGGACCCGTCGACCGCCTTGGTGATGCGGGACGAAAAGATATTGGCCGGGCCTCCGGTCATGCCCTTACCGAAATTTGACAGCGTCGGGTTATCCGCTGGTTCGGGTTTCCAGAGCGTGGAGTTAACCTGCCGGTAGGCCACCACGGAACCATCCATTTCCGCGGCATAAAGGACGCTGGCTCCGCTGGCCACGGTGAGCTGCGGGAAATATCCCAGCTTCCACCCGTAGCCGAACTCATTATGCGCTAGATTCTGGCTGCTGTAATTCCGCCGAATCTCCAGCGGCATCGGTCCAGGCAGGGTCAAATCCGTCTGGTCCACATGGAATTCCCCGGTGACCACATGAACGGGATCCCCGATCATCACCAACACATTACTAAAGAAACTGGGCGGCCCCGCGTCTCCCCCGCTGGTGAAGCTCGCCACCATATCCATGTAGGAATTTCCGTTGCCGGGAGTGTAAGGGAAACCCATCTCGATGGCATAAGCTTGGGCAAGGGCATTTTGATACGCATTGACTTGAAACTCGCCAATCGCGTCGAGAAGCTGCTGGGCGAGCCACCAGGCCACCACAGGGTCGTCAGCGATGGCCCCCGCCTGGATATCACAGTCAAAACTCAGCGCAAAACTTTGCGCAAACGAAAACAGCAGCCTCATCGTACGGAAATTTTCCTCATCAAAACTGCAATCCGCACGGGCCCTGCCAAAGCCTCCATTGAGCACGTTGCCAATCAGCGCAGCATAAGAATTTGACCTCGCAATAAATGCGCCCATCCCCTTAAAATCCCCGCTCGCTCCCTCGACATCCCCCGGGGTTATGTAAATCCGCGAATACGCGTTCCCGACGTCTTCGTTCTCCACCGGTCCGAATGCGTTTACACAATTAGACCAGATCGCCTGATTCCAGTCTTTCAGCTTTTTTGTTTCGGTGCCAACGGTGTAGAGGACCTCGCCCTTGTCCGCATAGTTCCAATTATCCAGCAGAACAGGCGGGCGGTTTTCCGCAATGGCGTTCCAAAGTAGCCTTACGGTCGAGACCGAATCATCAGCACCGAAAAGTTGATCGATGGCAAAGTGTTCGTTGGCTGAGCCGTTCGTGATTTCTAGGAAATCCCTATCCCGTGCGGCGGCCTGTCCGAGGTCGGGCCGCACAGCCCCGCTCCCTGCGAGCGCGGCAGTCCGGGAAATCACATCCAAAATGGGATATCGAAGAGTAATCTTGCCCTGATCCGGCAGGGCACCGAAGGCATCCCGTTCCGGCCGAAGCGTGGCCAGAGCGATGCCCGATGAGGAAACGCGCTGCACTTTATGCAGCCGATCCAGCATATCCTCAAAAGCCGTCGTGCGTTCGAAAAAACTTCCCCCCAAGAGTACCATGGGTGTTCCACGAAAAATTTCGGGATCGCCCTCCGCCTGCGGGTCGTCCAGCAATTCCCTCTGCGCCTTCCAAAATTCCTCCGCATGCACATCGAGCATCCGACGGGTTACCCGTCCGTAATTCAAGACCACAGCGGCGAACTCCCCCTTGCTTAGATAGGTAATCCGGGTCGACTCCAAACCATGCAATACCCCCAAAAACGATTCCAGGCTGGTTGGCACTTGAAATTCCACTGGAAGCGAACGGTGGCGCTTCTCGGTGATCTTCACCGCAAAACGCCCTGTCAACGAACTCACATCAACCACCTTTTCCTGTCGGCCAAGCAGCGCGCTACTCTGGAAGTTCCCTGAGTCGGTTGCTGCTGCGCGATACGGTGCCAGCGACACAATCAAATTGTGACTATTGGCCCCCGTTTTCTCGAAATACGCCAGCAACCGGCGGTTGTGCAGATCGCAAACTCTCAAGCCCGGGAGGCTCACCAGGGGTGCGTCGATCGGATCAATCACGTCATCCGGGTAGATTTCCAAATCCAGGGTATCAAACTTCGCTGGCGTCACGCCGAGATTTTGCCTCAGATTCAGGGGGTTCTCGTCCGACACCGCCCAGGGCTGGGGGAAGTCCGCCCAACGGGCATAATGATTGCGGCGATCTCGGATCGTCATCCCGATGTCCGCCAGCGAAATTGATGGATGATTGTCCCGCAAGGACTGCTCGATGAACTTCGGAAATAAACTCGCCGGGGTGTCATTTTCTGCATCAAGAGTAAGGATGGCCGGGTCGGCCTCCAGATATCTTCGGGTCCATAAATCCCCATTTTCATAGCCCTGCGGCAGGTAATCGTACAAATTCAGCCCCTCTTTAATTTCCGTATCTTTGATCCACGGAAAAAGGTGGACCCATTTGCTTTGCCCGGGGTTTTCCGTATCGGGCACGTACGCTGCCACCCAGGGATAGTTCACCGGAATTTCATGCGGCACAACCTGCGTGTTGTCCTGACCTTTGTCCCCCTTGATTTGCATCCGCAGAATCCGGCTCATCCGGGAGTCCAGCATGAGGAGCGCATTGTGAGGGGCCTGCACATACCCCGCGGGAATCCCGGCTTTACGGAGCAAATAAATCAACAGTGCGCATTGTTCGCTTGGCGACCCCTGACCCTCCAGATAGACGCCTAACGCCCCGCGCCGCACTCCACCTTCATTGATCGAATCCCCCTCAAGCCCGCCCGTCTCATCATAACTCAACGCATCCACCAGACGGATTTCATTTGTCACGTAGTTTGCGAGGGCCAGCGGATCCGCTCCCAGATCCGCCACCACCTTTTCTAGCAGCGGGTGATCCCTCAACTCAGGACTGTTGTCCGTGAGAAGCCAGTCGCCATCGGGAACAGCAAATTGATAATCCACTCCACTCGTCGCACCCTCCAGATCCTCCGCGCTTTTTCCGGCATAAGTCTCAGGCATCGGCTCCCCTTGAAAGTGAGGTGCCTGAATAAACGTCGAACTCCAAGCCGGTCGCTGGTCGAAATCCAAAGTGTAAAGAATGTCGTTCGCCGGATCATAAATCCCATTGTCAACGTCACTCGTCTGCCAATTGATCACCACCGGGAGCCAGGGTCCGGTATCGGATTCCGTGAAATACCCCCTCGCTTCCACCCGAAAATAGTAGTCGGTCCCGGATGCTTTGTGCGTCAGAATGTAAGGGGAAAGTTGATTGGGAGCCACGCCCCACATCACCACCGGCCCAAGGGCTTCCACCAATTCCACCGTCGTTTCCAATCCATAGTGACCAGCGCTTTGGTTGTTCTGCCAAGCCGAATCAGGCACAGTGAGCCGGTAGCCGCCCGCGGCAAAGGCTTCCCACGCAGGGGTCCCTTTGGCCGGAATGCGAATCTTTTGGCAATCCACCCAGTCCTGCTGAGCCCCAGATACCGGCTTGGCGAACGCATAGATGATGATGTCGTAATCGATAGGAAAGCCCGTCGGCCTCGCTCCGAAATACGCTCCGAAACGATAATTCGTCCCTGCAAAAAGCGGGCTGCCCCCGGAACTTTTCCCAAACGAAGCAATCGGATAAACCACCTGGTTTCCGCCAGCGTCAAAGCGCATGGGAAAACCGGGCAAGTCAAGCAGCCAAGGAAGGGGGACTTGCAGAAACCACGGATTCCTTCCTTCTAAGAGAGGAATTCCTCCATCGGTGGCCCCGACTCCCACACCCTTTTGCCCATCGAGTGCAATCACGAAAGACTGCTTCGTTGGCTGAGGATCGGTCCCCCGAATAAACCGGCCCGCCCGGGCATTAACGTTGCTTTGCGCAAAACCCTCCGCAGTTAAACCACCAAACAGCGCAAGAATGAGTAAAAACCTTCGGTTCATGGGATGGTTCCTCCATTAGCGGGCGTCGAAATGGTGACAGTCAACCGTCCGGAATTCACGTCATTGGGTCGGCTGTCCTCACGGTTGGGAACCGAGTCTCCGTCCAAGTCCAGATTCCCATCATTGAGCAGCGGGTTCAAACCATTAGCCAACTCGTACCCATCGTGCATCCCATCACCATCCGTGTCCTCATCAAACGGGTCCAGCCCCTGCTGGACTTCTGCAAGATTCGACACTCCGTCTCCATCAAAGTCGCCGCCCTCCGGGTCACTTGTCGGCTCGGTTGTATAGCGGAGCCGCAGAAAGAACTTTTCGCTCGTGGATGTCAACCCCCATTCCTTGATCGAATCATCACCGGGCTCAACAATCGGGATCCATGCCCAGGTTTGAAGGTCTTCGGAATGCTGCAGAAAGTAGGTGCTGCCCGCCCGGCCCCACCATTTGAAACGCCAGACTTCGTTGGTGGAATCGTATTCCAGCTTCGTGCCCTCATTAGGGTCGTCGGCGGTTTGGGCGAAAAGGAACCCGGCACTAATGACCCCTACAAGGACGGGAAGAAGGAGTTTCCGGCTCATCGTGCGCGGGTGGTGGAAAAAGTTGACTCCAAAGTTCTTGCTTCAGTGGGTGAGTGGCTGCTTTGGATGGGGAAGAACTGGATGACGGTATCCTTGGCCTGCGGCGGGTTGTCCCTGAGCCACTGTTCATGGGCAATGCGGGCCGCTTCGCGCACTGCGTGTTGGGCAATCAACAACTCGCGGTTCGAGTCAAAATATGAGTGCAGGTCCTCAATCGTGCGGACAACTTCAGCGGGGACCGGTTCACTCGAGGTGATGCGCCAAGCTGAGGCAGGGGCAGTCGTGGCCGGTGCCAGCTGGTCTGAGTGCCCGCTCGACAACAAATCAAAGCCCTTTTTGTGGAGAAGCTCCTTATTCTTCTCGTTGAACTCCTCCATCGTGGAGTCCCCGATTCCCATAAAAATGACGTAATAAGTGTCTTCGGTCAGCAAATCAAATAAGTGACTGAGGTAGTTGAAGTTGACCGTGGACCAGAACACGACATCGGTTTCCCCTTGCCGAAAACTGACTTCGGTCAACCTGCCATCATAGACCGTGCAGTTTAGGAACAAACTGACTTGGTTCAATGCCTCCCATCGGCGCATTTCTTCCAACTCTTCTGCGGTGGGGACGTATTCGGCGACCGGTGTCGTCGGCCCTTCTACCGGGGCCGGTTGCGGTTTGAGAACTGGCGTTTCAACACGGTTGTAGATGATGGAGCGGGAGCCAAGATCGATCTCCTGGCTGTCTAGTACGCGGAATTCTGGAGGCTCTTGTCTTGCTTCGGAGGGCTCGGCGCGAGCGCTCGTGGAAACGAAGATCAATCCCGCCGTGGCGAGAGCAACAGCGAACAGTGACATGGGTTTGACGACCTGAATCATGGGCTCGAGTGGAGAAGTTGGGCTTCGTTTTCCGGTGGTCGTGAATGCTGATTGGATGCGGCGCTCGGGATAGTCTGCCCACCAAAGACTGTCAATCCAAAAGGAAAAGATATAAGGAGGCTGCGTTTCCTGTGGGCTTCCATGTGTTAGGAGTAATAGAGTTGGAGAGGCAGTTGGAGGGCCTTAATCAGCTGGTCCAATTCATTGAGCCGCTGCCGGTAAACCTCTTGGGAGTTTTCTGTGGGAGCTTCAAACCCAAGGTTGGTGAGAAACTGCTTTTGTTGTTCAGATAAGGGTATTCAGGGGTATTGGTCGCGACTTGGTTGATGGTGACTACTGCCTGAAACGAGCTCATTTGAGATCATTTCTACAGATTTTCACATGAGACGCTAGCCTCAAAATGAGAGGTAGCCGTCTCACGGCTGCAAAAGCTTTTTCCGCATCTTTCGCGGCATGAGTGCACGCAATTGTCCACGTCCGAAGGGCAAAATGAACATCCTGGGTGGTCGCCTTCGACAATTGAGGGAGATATCCGGATGGAACCAATCCGATTTTGCCGCTCACCTCCAAAGGAGGGGCTGGGACATTGATAGGGCCGTCCTCGTCAGGATCGAGTCGGGCAAACGCACTCTCACAGATGTCGAACTCCAGTTCATCCTGCGGGTCCTGAAACTTGACTGGTCTGACCTTTCCAGGGGATAGGAGCTCCACTTCCCTTCAAATTGCAGAGCAATCAAATGACCTGCAGGCAATCCCTTGCCTGCGTGCGCGAATGCGCAGCGGCGGTGCGACACTGCAACGGAGACGGAGCGGAAGCGGAACTGGTAGAGGAGGGCTTCTTGTACGACCGCTTCGTTGGGAGGCGAGCGCGAGTCTCGTTAGGACATGGCAGAGGAACGGGGGAGGCCTGCAATGAGTCTCGCGCCGCAGGGCATGGTCAACAGTATCTCTATCAAGAGACAGCGTCTATCATCAAGCCGTCATTCTTTGAGGAAACGGCCAATGTGCCGCATGGCAGACCCCCGGATTTGAGGGCTTGTCGGATGGCATCGCCGATAAATTTCTGCACCGTCCTCTTCATCGGTCGCGCCCCGAGAGCCTTGTGAATGCCCCGGCGGACCAGGAACTCAAAAGCAGAATCGGAAACGGCCAGATCGAAGCCCTGCTGCCGGAAGCGAGCCAGTTCCTCGGAAATGGTTAGACGGCCGATTTCGCGTTGCGTTTCCGGGGAAAGAGGCTTGAAAACGACTTTCTCGTCGAACCTACCCACCAACTCGGGGCGAAAAGAACGGTGAAGTTCTGCCAAGACGGCGCGTTCCAAAGTGGCGAAGGGAAGCCGGGTCGGGCGTAGAAGCTGCTGCGAGCCGATATTGCTGGTGCAAACAATGTAAAACCCAGAGAGGTCGTAGGACTGATGATCGGCCAAGGTGATTCTCGCGGTGTCGAGCATCTGCAAAAAGAGATCCCAGATGAGCCGATGGGCTTTTTCGATTTCGTCGAAAAGAAGAACTCCTTGACGGTGCTGGGAGAGGATCTTTCCCAAGCGTCCGGGGGTGCCGGATTCGTCGCCCATGAACAGCTTCACCGCGTCCAGGTGGAGAAATTCCGACATGTCGAACCGGAATACGGAATCGTTGCCGAAAAGATAACGGGAGAATTCCAGGGTCAGTTCCGTTTTGCCTACGCCGGTCGGCCCAAGGAACATAAACGAGCCAAGCGGTTTAGCGGACGGCTGCAAGCCAAGCTGGCCGCGTTCCAGCACGGAACAGACACGGGGAATGACGTGCCCCTGGCCTTTGATCCTGGAAGAGAGATTCGGCTCGAGGCCGTTGAGTTTTTCGATGAGAGAAGAGGAACTCATTGATTGGTGGTGGGTTGGGATTTGGAACCTTTGAGCCATTGGAGAATTGCGTAGTCAGGGCGGAGTGACAGAAACCATCGGGGATAGGTGCCGTCGGGGTTGATCGGCGGAATGAGCCGTTTTCGGAACCGCTTCTCGCAGTGGCGGATCAAGGCGGTAAATTTCGGGAGCTCGCGCAATTCGTAAGTCTGAAAGTAGGGCTGAATTTTTTTCTGATAGGTGTAGGTTTTTCGTCCACCGGCGAATCCCCAGGTTTTCTCCACGACCTGACGTTCCCCGATATTTTTGGACGCGATGACAGCGGAATCGTTGTTGGCAACGGTGAAGATCAATTCATTGCTTAAATTGAGCATGAGCACATCGGCGTACCGTTTTTCGAGTGATCCGTGAATGGACGTGTAGGCTTGGGTGGCGAGAACGAGCGTCGCTCTCGCCTCGCGGATCACGCCGGCGGCACGGTGGTCGGCAAAAGCAGATTCCGCGCCGGTAATGATCTCCTGGCCTTCGTCGGCGAAAAGTATCAAGAGATTGTCCTTCTGGCGCTCCGCCGCGGGTTTGTCGAACCGACTGAGGGCATGGAAGTAGTAGGAGAGCTTGAGGATGGTGTTGATGTAGAGGCGTTCTGACTGAAATTTTTGTGGCATGGCGATGCAGACAATTTTTCCCCGGTCGATTTCACTGATGGCAAACGTCGGTTCATTGGCGCAAAAAACTTCCGCGATCTCTGGGTTGAGGAAGTACTCCAGATACGTGCTGATGGTACCCTGAACTCCTCCGAGTTGCTCGGGCGGCTGGCCCAAATAGCCGTCGCGGAAGGCAGTAAGCAGTTCCTCGGCGCGCTGGCAGTCCATTTTCATGAGATCTTCCATCACCGCATCGCCGTCTTCTTTGCGCAACAAGAGCCGGTGGATGTTCGGAATCGTCACGTAGGCACCCAGCAGTCGGAGAATTTCAAACGCGGTTTGAATGGCGAGTTGGGCCTTGATGGGGAAAAACGGATTCCCGCTTTTCCCGCCGCTCAACGAAACAGCGGTGTCCACGATCACTTTGGCATACGTGGATGCGGGAACATCGGGATTCCCCGTGATGTTGATCGAAAAGGGCGGTCGCCAGAGCATGTCTTTCCCCTGCGGCCGGGTTTGCAAGAGAACGAGATCGCTGCTGCGCTCGAAATGCGCGGCCATCCGCACGAGGATTTCCCAATAAAGTCCCTTTTGATCGAGACAGATGCCGCCCCAGTTGGGCACGTTCTGAAAAATCTGGAACGTAATGGCATTGATGGCGCATTGCGTCTTACCCGAACCGGTGCGTCCAGTGATGAGCCAGCCGCGCACAAAATCCTCCATGGACCACGACAGGCCGCCAAGTCGGAGAATGATTTTCCCTGATTGATCGCTGGCGCAGAGCCCCCATGTTGCGAAAAGGCCGCAGATCGCAATAACGATCCAGGACAGAGGGGGAATGAGGTAGAAATATCCGCCGAGAGCTCCTGTGGCGCAGAGCAAAAAGAGTATCGTGTCGAAAAACTTCATGGGAGAGGTTTGGGGTTGAGTTTGGAGACAAGAAAATCGAAAAGCCGACGATCCGGGTCGGGGACGTTCTGCGTGTAGGATTTAAAATTCACCGTGGTGATGCCTGGCTGGCCTTCCGGGAAAGCTTGGTGCAGACATCCGTCCACGGTGGAGAGCCGGAAGACGAAATCCTGGCAAAGAATAAAATCAGAGTGAGTTTTGCTGCCGATGGGCAGGCTGGATGGTGTTTCGATTGGCATAAGAAGTGAATCCGTGGAGACGGCAGTACCGTTTGTGGAGGGCGCGGTATTGGGTCTTGGTCTGAAAAAGTATTTTTTGCATCTCGCTGAGCGAACGGCGTTCGATGGCATGGCTCGCTTTTGAGACAACTTGCGCAATGCGAGGAACCCGTCGGCGGGTAAGCCGGGAAAGAAAGCGAAGATTTTTTTCCTCCGAGAACTGCTTGCGCTTCGCGGCAATGGCCGCTTCCAGATGCCGAATGCTGTCGTATAGCTGATGAAGCCGGATCGCTTCGAAGGTCTGCGTCTGGCGGACTGCCTCCATCTGCTGCTGATTGATGCGAGGCGAAAAGACCAGTTTGTCGCAGTCCACCCGCTGCGAAAGGTGGTGCTGCATTTTGACAGGCGAGGAAAGAAGCTCTCCCCAGCGTTGATTTTCGGTGACGAAACATTTCCGCAGGAACGTCATTTGGTTTTTGTTCCCGGAAACCTTGGTTTGCGACATGCTGCAGCCGACGTATTTTCCTTTCAACGTGCGCGGACAAAGGGCGACATGCACATGGAGATTGTCCGTGTCGTGGTGGATGCCGTAGGCATAGCCAATCGCGTCGTTGCGATGAAACCGGTCTGCGAATTTTCCCATGATCTTTTTCATGGTGGACTGCAAAACGCGGTCGGGACTGATGCCCGATTCCACCAACCGGTCGTGCAACTCGCGCGACATGGAAAAAATGAGGCGGTGCTGGATGACGGGATTTTCGGACGATGTGGGAAATTTCCGGATGTGTTGGAACCATGAATCGGCAATTCGTTCCTTTCGCTCCGCGTTGCGGAGTTTGGACGGCGGTGTGCGGGAACCATCGGCATTGATGAGAATCATCTGATGCAAAAACCCGCCCGCGTGAACCTGGCCCAGCGTTTCCTTGGAAGCATATTCCGCGAACTGCTTGAGTTTTTGCCCCGTCGTCGTGTGTTCGGCGGACGTGTCCGGTTTCATTCGCGCCGAGGCTTTTCGTTCGGACGTTTCGTCCAGATAGTCGAGATCGAGACGGGAGCGCCACGTCCGCTTGCGCGGAAACATCATGCCATTTTTCATATGAGGTCATCGTAGCGTTCCAAAACGCGGTCGAGTTTGTGCTCCAGTCTTTCCATCAAGAGGGGATCGAGCGTATCTGCGGCCGTCGTGGAATAGATGATGGCGGCGAACGTTTCGGCTTTGGTTTTGAAACTCATGGCTTCATGGAGCCGATTGAAGCGATTTTTGGTTTCGAGTGTGCAGTCCACATGGAACTGCGTGGCGGGTTTCTTCGTCGGTGTTGGCATGGGTCTTAGGTGGATAAAATGAGCGGGACTCCGCGAACTCGCGGAGCGAAAGCCGGATGGCAAATGAAACAAAACCCGGACCGCGCCTGACGCGGGGAGGACACGAGGAAAAAGCGGCTTTTTTCCGAACCGTGATTTTCCTACGAAAATCACTATCCTGCATTACCTCTGAGCTACGAGCTTGGTCGGTCAGGTAAGCTTCGACTTGGTGAAAACCTGTCCAGAGTCGATTGAACGTGGGTCGAAAATGCGTTGTCTGAGTTCGATATGCCAGTCTCTTGGAATCAATTGAAGGAAGCGGGCTTGGACCGTGAATCATACCCGGCCTGTGACCGGTTTGGAACCTGGGAAGCCCATGTAGATGGGGCCTCTTACTCACGTGGAAGCCGTATGAAAGTTCAAGGAAAGGGAGGAAGGTTGGGCATCCATCTTTTCGTGAAGTCGGGCGAGCAGAAATACTGGCTATACGTCTTCTTTTTCCCGAAGTCGGCGGTTTATGCACAAGCTCAAGAATTGAATGTGGGTGATTGCATCCAAGTGACCACGGTGCCCGGAAAGAATGATCACACGGTGGTCGAAGCGCTGGAGAAGCGAACATAAATCCGCCGATTCGTTGCGCCCGGAGCAGGGGGTGAGGGAAGAGCGAGGACGGAATGAATGGGCGGATCGGTCCCGAGGATTCGGGATAGCTGCGTTGCATTGCGGCGTCTGCGATGGCGGAAGGGCCAAGGACTCGCGGTGCCCTCCTTCCAGAGCAGTGGCCGCGATTCAACGCGACCAGGGCCATGCTTGGCAAAAGTGTCAGAATGAAAGCAGGTCGGTTTCCGGTGGAGTCGCCGATTGAAGTATGGCGGGGAGCGAAGCGGACGCCTTTCTTCAATGGGCGAGCAGGGCGCGATTCGCCTTCCCAAGTGAGCTGATTTGCTGGGTTGGCGGTGGCGGCCAGAGCGAGAGGTCGAGGTCTTGGCCAGACATCGCAGACCCAGCAAATGAGCGGAAGGCCTGCCGGGACTGGCACCGGTAAGGAGGAAAAGGCAGGTTTGCCATCGGTGATGGTGCCGATTGCAGAATGGCGAGGGGCAATGGGGGCGCTTTTCTGCAATGGGCAACCCGGGCGCGAGTCGCCCTCCCAAGTGAGCTGATTTGCGGGGTTGGCGGTGGCGGCTAGAGCGAGAGGTCGAAGCTTTGGCCAGACATCGCGGACCCTGCAAATGAGCGGATGGCCTGCCGGGACTGGCATCCGTAAGGAGGAAAAGGCAGGTTTGCCACGAGTGATGGTGCCGATTGCAGAATAGCGGGGGGCGAAGGGGGCGCTTTTCTGCAATGGGCAGTCCGGGCGGAAGTCGTCCTGAAAAGTGAGCTGATGGGATGGAGACGGTAGGCACGTGGGGCAAGCCTGCGCCGCCCCCGTTGCCGTTAGCGGCTCCGGCCCATGAGCGGCATTCATCCGCAGGTGCGCCATGGAGAAATGAGATAATTTCATAGTCGCATCCCGCTTTTTCGGGGGACAGGAAGGACTGGCCGCTGCGCCAATGGAGAGCTAGACATCCGGGCGACGGCCTCTTCTTTTTTCCCTGCGACGCTCGGCATTTCCTCGGTCGCCGTCTGCGATTCGAGCAGCGTTTCCTTCTGCTCGATGCCCAAAATGAAATCGGCTCCCCGCTGGGCGTGAGAGGCCGCGTTAACGATCAGCTTCGGATCATTCTCAAGATTCTTGATCCAAGAACTGAGATAGGCGGCCGAGTTGTCGAACTGGACTTGATTGAGAATGCCTGCCTCGTTGGAAAGGAAGGCGGCTCCCAGTTCCGCCACGAGTTCCTCACGAGAGTACCGCTCGGAGCCAAACTTGATTGGCTGGGTGATGCCGTCCCGGTTGAGTCGGGACGGGTGTCCTGTTGCGTGGATTGCCTCATGGTAGAGCGTCAAAAAGTAACTTTCCTGACTGCGGAAATTCGACGGAGCCGGTATTCGGATCACATCGTATTTCGGCGAATAGACCGCTGAAAATCCCGCGTGCCGGATGGGGCAAATCCGAGCATTGGCGATAATGGCGGCGGCCTTTTCGAGCGGCTGGTTGACTGCCGGTGCGGTCGAAATTTGCGGGGCCTCGATGCCTTCCGTTTGGTCCAGGTTGAAAACATTGGCCCAACGAACAAAGGGAATCCGGTCGGGTTTCCCGTCAGAGCGAACCATCACATTTCCCGCATCGTCCTGTTTTTCGACGATCTTGTAATAGATGACAGGCAGGGACTTTTCGCCCTTCCGGATGTGGCCTCCCAGGTCACCTGCCTGTTTATAGGTGAGCCAGAACGGCGAGGTGCGTTCCGACATTCCCAGCGTGAAGGCATTGATTCCGCGATACATTTTGCGGGAAACGATGTTCTGCACCCCGCTGGTCCAAGGTTGTTGCCAAGGAACGGTCCCTTTTTTCAACTGTTCCACGAACCGGTCGGTGATGGTCTGGTAAATGTCCCGGCTCACAGCCAAACCTCCTGCCGGGCTGATTCGATGGCCGCTCCTGCCTCATGGTCCGGAATCTGGAAGGTTTCCGCGATCACTCCTGCGAGGGGGCGGCCATCGAGGGTTTGCGTGAAAAGCGGAGTCGCGTCCGCGCCTATACCCCGGTCGATATACTCGAAAAAATAGGTTTCCAGGATGCGGGAATGAGGGTCGTTTTTCATGGATGGAGAGAGGATGATTTTTGGGTAATGCCCGGGCGGGGAGAGGAAGAGGACGCGTGCAAATCGGCGTTCCAGTCTTTGAGCCGGGGACATGCGGAGGAAATTTTGAAGCCGGTCCACTCCGTCGTTGAGTCCCAGGCTTTCTGCCAACCGAACTCGCCTGCCGGGTCATTGTTTAGGCCAACAACAAAATTTTGGCGGCGGTCATAAGCCTGAAACATCAGGTCCTCGGGAATAAAGGAACCGGAGCAACTGACGATGGCGAGCGAGTCGTTGCGCCCCGAAAAAAGGGTGTGGTAACTCAATGCCTCGATGGGAGATTCGACCGCCACCACTGTTTGGGCCTCGGCAAGATTGCCGATGGAGAACCACGCCGAAAGCTTGTTTCCCAGACAGGGCCGGAAACTCGATTCATGGCGAGTGTCCCGCAGGCTTGCTCCCTCCACCTTCCCGGATGAATTCCGATGAAGGAAGACAATGCCGGGATTGGGATGGTGGTTGTTTGCATAGACTGAGCCGCCGGTGTGGAGTTCATCCACCGTTGCAGGCTCGATTTTTCGGGTTTCCACCAAATAAGCCCGGGCCGCTGGCCAATTGCTGTCGTCGCGAACGGCGTATTTCGCCATCAGTTCGGGAAAGGACAGCCGATTCCCGGTGGGAAGTTTCCCAGGAGGGAAAACGATGCTGGAGCGGTTTGTGGCTGAGGGGTGGAAATGCCTGGCGAGCGTCTGGCACGCACTGGAAAAGCTCTCCCCAGTCAGGTGCATTTGCAGATCGATCGCACCCGCGCCGCCAACGCCCGCCTTGTTGTCGAACCACTTGTTGCCTGTTACGACAATGTTGTGCTCTGCGCTCTTGGCGCGAATGCTCGCGCCTTCCGGTCTGTTCTTGAGGCCGTGCCAGTTGAGGAGTTCACACAGAGGAATCTCCCGAACCTGGTTAACGGTCCGCTGGCTATCCGGGCTCATTACCAGCCGATACTGTGGCAGAAATCCGAAACGAGTTCGTCTACGACGGCTTGCGGGGTGCCCGTCTTCGCGCCGAGTTGTTCGAGAGTGGCCGATCCGAGAAGGTCGGCCCGGACGCAATACAGAACCACGGAAGCCCGTAGTCCTTTTTGCTCCACGGTGTCCGCGTCGGCCACCCAGCCGAAAGTGCGGCTCAGGACGTCGCAAATACGCTCTTCCTGCGTGGGAAGAGGTTCGAGAAAGTCAACCGGGTGGCGGCGGTCGGAGTGGCGGATGTCGTTTTCGGGAAGTACAGGGATTGTTTTCATCCCCACCACTATGGCGGCAAAAAATTGGGGATATGCTCCCGTTTGGGAGCAACTTTACAGCCTTAATCGGTGTTTTCCTGAAACCTTCCGGCGAGTGGGTTCGCGGAGGGCAACGCTCCGCGAGCAGCTTGCTTCCAGCTCCTGAAAAGCCAGGGTGATGTCGTTGGCATGAGTGGAATGGCGCTCGCGTCCGCGGATGGCCGTGGCAGTCCACCCGCTCACCCCATCATGCATGGCCTCGATCCACCGGACCTCCCAGCCTTCAGATTTCAGCTTTTCGAAAATGGTTTCCCAATACTTCGCCATCGTGCCATGCAAACGGAATGATCAGAGTTGAGGCAACTCTGAAAAAATACAGGCCACCGCGGCGAACGGAAATTTTCTTGATTGCTCGTACTATAGCGAGAAATCCGCCCAAACGGCACCGTGGTCAGAAGCCGCCGTCGTCCAGCCCTTTACGGTAGGGAAAGGAGTTTCACCCGTGACGCTTTGGATGTCGGGGATACCTCGACGTTCAATTCCGGCGGCCACAAAGGCATCCTTGAGAGGCTTCGACACGAGCACGTAATCGATCTGATTGAGTTCTTTTCTGTACTTGTAGGTCCAGCGTTGGTCCATGTTTTGCCCGAACTGCAATTCAAGAACGTCAAACAGGTCAGGGACGCCAAGGAGAGGGGCCATAGCTGAAGATTCGGGGGTATCGTTCAAATCGCCTGCGACCACTACCAGGTCTTTTCGGAGATCGTAACGAGCAAGGATATCCGCGACCGCCTTTGCCTGGCGCGTCCGGCGATTCTTGCTCGCGGGAGGATCTCCATTCATCTTGCTGATGAAATGGTTGCAGAGGATGTGGAGTGATGTGCCGTCAGGAAGTTGGGTTTCCATCTCGGGGCAGTCACGGCTGAAGGTTCGGCTGATTCCGTTTTTGTCGTAGATGTGGGGGCGAACTGAGCGAATCGGGAAGTCTGACATGAGGCCAACATCAATCCCGCGTTTGTCATTTCCATCAATGCACATGACCTCAGCGAATTTTCCGCTGGAAGCAAGTCCGTCACGATTGAAATCCTCCAGCATCAGCCGATTTTCGACTTCAACCACGCACATCACATCGGCCTTCACAGCCCGGATGGCGGAAACTGTGCTCTTGCGGGCAAGTTCGCTCACCTCAGCGCGCTTGAACTCAATAGCTCCAGACCAATCCCGCTTGCCCGTGGCGACGACCTGCTTCGTCCCTTTCCCGGCGAAGAGCTTGCCCATATCGACTCGAATTTCGATGTAGGGGCGGAGATCTTTCTCCAAGACAACCATCTGAGCCTTGTCGGCTTGGGAGTAGACCTTCTTTTTCAGAAACGAGTCCAATTCCTTGACCTGTTCCAGTAGGACTTTCGTTGTGTTGTGGTCCTCGAAATTCAGAATCTTCGCACGGCTAAAAAGATTCTCCAAATTGAACGAAGCAACTCGGAATTTGATGGCCATAGGGCGTTTTCATACGAAATTTTCCGATAGGTGTCCACTTCCCTAAATGGGGGATAAATGGCATGAGTTTTTTGGCGGGGGCTTCCCAGCGCGAGTCATGTTAGCGAGAGTTTCAAGGTCCGCAAAAACCCCAGGAGATGCGGTTTCGCAACGGGCGGTTGACCCAGTAATTCAGAAAAGATTCTCTATCCGTCGATGCGAACAAAAAATAGATCAAGGGGACTATGGCGGCTTTACTGAATCTTCGCGGGACCGGCTCACCGATATCTATCAGCGACTTCGCCTCAGGAGTCATCAAAGCGGCTACAAGGCGTTTTGGTGGAACTGTTCTGGGCGCATCTCCGAAATCGACATAAACATGGCAGCAGATCGAAAAATGACTGAAGAGGAACGGCGGGTGGAGGCTTCCGCCCACGAGTTTCTTGATGCTCATTTTCCCCAAATCATCCAGGACTACATCGCGGAGAACGGAAATACTTTGGATGCAGATCGGGCCAAAGAGCATTTTGAGGTGTACGCGCAAAATCGAGAAAGCCGGATCAAATGGGGATCTGCGATGTATGGACCAGCTTCAAAACTGGTCGATACCATGTTCGAGACAAAAATCACCGAGACGGAAGAGGAGATCATCGTTTTTCTAGGCGGTGGGCCAGGTGCGGGTAAAACCAGCTTTAGCACTGACCCGCAATATCGCGATGTCCTGAAAGAAGCCGCCGTGGTAATGGATGGGACTCTGGCGAACTATGAGCGTTCGGCGACACAGATCAGGTTCGCCCTAGATCGAGGACACCAAGTCGTCGTTTTTTTCATTCATCGTCGATTTGATGAAGCTATTGATGGGGTGATCTCGCGCGCGTGTTCGCCACAATCTCTTCGGGTGGTGCCTCTATCGGTTGTAGCCTCAAAGCATCTTGGGGCTGTGGAAACGCTTGTTCGCTTGAAGGAGGAGTTCGCCAGGCATGATTCTGTGGAAATTCAGGTTGCAGTTTTTCGTGGTGTGGGCGAACCGTTTGGTGTCGCGACAGTTGCCGAGGTCAAAGAGGCGATGACGTTCGACATTGACCAATTGGTTCAGAAAAGTTATCAAATTCTCGATGGCCGTTATCAAGCACAACAGCACGAAGGTATCAGCGAAGGTGAGCACCAAATCACCGAGGCGATCTATCAAGGCCTTCGCCGGTAGACTTTTAGAGGTGGCTACAACCCGACCTCTCACCGGCTACTACGTCGCTCCGCGCCTGCGCGGGCAGGGTTGACCAACCCCCGGGGCGTTCTCGAAGGGCAGCGTCTCCCCAAGCCGCGCTCCTTAATGAGACTATGTCTCAATAGCTGGGAAATTTTAAATCTGACAAAATGCCCCGTTGGAGCAAAGTGGAAAGTCTGGCGCGTCAGGAATTCAATGCCGCTGGCTACCTTTGCCGGAGGGGGCGAGCCGATTTGTGCGTAACAATGTGTAACAAACGAGCCGCCAAAACAGCACTCAACGGCAGCTTTCAGACTTCGCTCTCTGAAGCTCGCGGAGCCTGTATTTATCGAGGTTTTTGGGCTCCTTTGCCTCGAAAAACGATGGGGTGACCGACGGGACTCGAACCCGCAACAGCCAGAACCACAATCTGGAGCTCTACCATTGAGCTACGGCCACCATTGGAATCCTGCGGTCGACTGACAGCAGGAACCCTTTTAAATCCTGGTTTTCGTCGGTTTTGTCAACGGGGAAAAGAAGCGGCCTTCCGGCTCCGTGAGCGAGGAAGGCCGCCTTTCTTCGGGGGAAATCAATTTCGCCAGCGAAAGGCGCTGGCGGGATAGATGGTGACAGGTTGCGCGGGCAGGACAGGGGGCGGCACGCGGTAGATCGGCGTCTGTCCGGCGTAGTTCATCACCGGGGAGACCGTGCTGAAGCCCGATCCAGGTCCCGAGGAGGAGACGATCACACTTGGCCCCCAGGAATAAAAGGCAGTCGGCGCGCAGCCAATGGACGTGGGGTAGGTCCGAAAAACCACGGGGCGACAAATGGGCGTCGGAGGGCACCAAGCCCGCCCGGGATTCACCATCACGCCGACACGGCCGCTTCCTGCTTGGGCGACAAGCCCGGAGGCCAGAAGAAGGGAGAAAACTGTTGTTTTCATTGCGATGGGCTACATTACGTACGTTCATGACACGGTATTTGGCAAATCGCATTTTGGGATCCTTCCTGGCGCTGGGAATGCTGGCAGGCTGTGCGTCGGTGAAAGACACCGCGAGGTATTATGTGTCCTACACGCCGGAGGTTTTCCCGCCGAAGCCGCCTGACGCGCCGATTCCGATTTTGGGCAAGTCGCCCTCCGAACGTCATAAGGTGATTGGGGCCCTGAAGTTCGAATCCGATCAGGGCTGGAACTTCATGCGTAAAAGCATGATCTACAATGCGCAGGCCAATGGCGCCGACGCCGTCGTGCTTAAAGCCACGAGCCAGCGGCGTCAGGTCTCGTTGGTGCAGGTGCCGCCGCAGATGGATTGGGTTCCCGTTTCCAATTGGTATCGGGACAAAAAAGGCAATGTGTATGGCGGGACCTCCTACGTGCCATTTTTCCGGCCGGGGTATGTGCAGCCGTTTCTGGAAGAAATCACGGGGATTGACGCCCGGATGGTGGTTTTTAAGAAATAGACCATGTCCGTCGAATCCTGCGACTTCGAGCGCCCCGTTTTACAACCCCCGGCCGGCCACAAAAAAGTGTTGCTGCACTCCTGCTGCGCGCCGTGTTCCGGCGAGGTGATGGAGGCCATGCAGGCGTCCGGAGTCGACTATACGATCTACTTCTACAATCCCAACATCCACCCGCGACAGGAATACGAATTGCGGAAGGCGGAGAACATTCGCTTTGCGGAAAAAAACCGCATCCCCTTTGTGGATGCTGACTACGACACGGACAACTGGTTTGCCCGGGCCAAGGGCCTGGAATGGGAGCCCGAACGGGGGGCGCGCTGCACGATGTGTTTTGACCTGCGTTTTGACCGAACGGCGCTTTATGCCTTTGAAAACGGATTTCCGGTAATCACGAGCTGCCTCGGGATTTCCCGCTGGAAAAATATGGCGCAGATCAATGGTTCGGGGGAACGGGCGGCGGCGAAGTATCCGGGCGTGGTGTATTGGACCTTCAACTGGCGCAAACAGGGAGGAGCGGCCCGCATGGTGGAGATTTCCAAACGCGAGAATTTTTACATGCAGGAATATTGCGGCTGCATTTATTCGCTGCGCGATACGAACAAGTGGCGGCTGGCCAATGGCAGGCCGAAGATTGTCCTTGGCGAAAAATATTACGGCGTCGCGGACGAGGCCGATTCCGCCTGCTGAACAGCAGAACGCGCCCCTCCTGTCCGCCTTCCCTCAGGGTGCGGGAAAACTTTTCTTTGGACCGAAGTCCACCTTTCCTCCGCTGGAGGCGATGATCTCGCGGATGCGTTTCTCCGCTTCGTTGCGCGTTTCGCCGAGGAGGTGGGAGTCGCGGAACTGTTGTTGGGCCTGTTTTTCCAGAGCCTGGAAAGCCGCGTCGCGGTCTTCTGCGGTAAGTTTGTTCCAGACGCCATCCTCGTCGCGCAGCACACGCACGTCGCTCATGCCGAGGGAGAGGATTTTTGGCTGGGGAAGGTTGGCTTCGAGGTTGGAGGTCACGGGGTCCACATTCACCCGGAAGGGTTCCGTGAGATCAAAGCCCGCCTTGGCCGTGAAGGTGGCCTCGATCTCAAAAAGCTTCGTGCTGTGCAGCCAGGTTTGGGTCCAGGCATGGCGCACCAGGGCTTTTTTTTCGAGGATGACCAACTCGGCAATCGGCATGCTGGCGGCGACGACAACGATGGAATTGACCCGGACTTCCGGAGTGATCTGGAGCGTGCGGTCGAATTCTGCGGCGATGGCCCGGCCGATGCGCCGGGATTCTTCGGTCACGCTCACGGTCGTCCGCCAGGCCAGGAGCATGGTGATCGCGGCGGTGACGAGCGCGGCGGCAATTACGCTGCCGATGATCAGCAGGCAGCCTTTGCGACGTTCGGTGGGCGAGGTTAGTGGATCGTCGTCGGGCATTCGGGAAGGGCGCGGATAAAGGCGCGGCCGTAGGGTTTGGAAAGGATGCGGCTGTCGAGAATGACGATCATGCCGGAATCGGATTTGGTGCGGATGAGGCGTCCGACGCCCTGGCGAAGTTTGAGAATGGCTTCCGGCAGGGAGTATTGATCGAAGGCGCGTCCACCTTCCGCCTCGATGGCTTCCAGGCGGGCCTCGGTGAGGGGGTGGTCGGGAGTGACGAAGGGCAGGCGGGTGATGATGACATTCGAGAGGGCCTCGCCGGGAACATCCACGCCGCTCCAAAAGCTGTCCACCCCAAAGAGGATGCTGTGGGGATTTTCGCGAAATTCCTGCACCATGCGAAGCGGAGGCATGCCGTTGCCCTGCACAAGGAGCTGCCAGCCGCGTTTTTCAAAATGCGCTTCCATGGCCTGGGCGGTGTTGCGCATGGTCGTGTAGCTGGTGAAAAGCACAAAGGCGCGCGCCTGGCTGAGGTCGGTAAAATGCGCGATCCACTTTTCCAGCGCGGCTTCGTACCCGGGGTCGCGTGGCTCGGGCATCTTTTTCACGAGATGGAGCGCCATTTGTTTTTGGTAGTCAAAGGGACTGCCGATCTGCACGGCGTGGGAATCCGTGGCACCCACGCGGGTGCGAAAATAGGAAAGATTTGCCCCACCGGTGGAAAGCGTGGCGCTGGTCATGACCGTGCAGGTGTTCTCGCGAAACAGCATGCGGCGGAGCGTGGCGGCGATGTCCACCGGCGCGGCGCGGAGCGCGCAGAGCGTCTCCTGGCGTCCGTATTGTTCCACCCAATAGACATGATTTTCATGTTCGAGCTGCATGAACTCGTCGATGCCATGACGCGCCTCGTTGAGGCGTCCGGCGGCATCCTGCAGTTCGCTTTTGCGGGTTTCGTCCTCGGTCTTGCCCGCTTCGAGTTTGAGCAGTTCGGCCAGGCGGACAAGGTCGCGGTTGAGTTCGCCTGCGTCGGCCAGGCCGGCTTCGCGCACCCGGAACTCCCGACCGCGCTTGAAGGCGCATTTTTCCGCCACCCGCTCAAAGAAGGCGTCGGATTTCGGCAGGACGTCGGCCACCACACTGCAGGCGGGGCCGTTTTTCATCAGTTGGAAAAGGCCTTTTTTCGTGCGAGGATTGTAGAGGCGTTGGAGGCCGCGACGCAGGCCGAGTTGGGAAATTTCCAATCCGATGTGTTTCGAGGCCACGTCCTCGACGGTGTGGGCTTCGTCGAAAATGGCGAAGTCGTTGGGAAAAATCAGTCCGCTGGCGCGATCCTCCTGTTCCGCCACATTGCCGAGCAGGCTGAAAAAGAGCGCGTGGTTCAGCACGATCACATCCGCCGCAATCGCCCGCCGCCGCATGGCCTGATAAAAACAGCGCTGGTTTTTACCGCAGATTTTCTGGGTGCAGACATGGTCCTCGCTGCGGACTTCCTCCCAGACAGAGTGATTGGGCTGCTCGACAAAATCGCTCAGGGAACCGTCGCGCGTCGTCAGGCTCCATTCGTGGATGCGTTCAAGTTCCGCGCGCTGTTCGCTGGTGAAAAGATCGCCGGAGTGGGCCATGGCGCGGTCCAGCCGGGTGCCGCAGAGAAAATTGTGCCGCCCTTTCAGCAGAGCGGCATCGAACTCCACCGGCAGGACCTTTTGCACCAAAGGAATGTCTTTGTAGATGAGCTGTTCCTGCAGGGCGATGGTGTGGGTCGAGATGATCGCCTTGCGTTTTGTGCGTACGGCATGCAGCGCGGCCGGGATGAGATATGCGAGGGACTTGCCCACGCCTGTGCCGGCTTCCACCACCAGATGACTGCCCGTCTCGATCGCCCAGGCAACCTCCTGCGCCATCTTCTGCTGCTCGGGGCGGTATTCGTAATTGGACGCGGCGGCAAGGAGGCCAGTCGGGGCAAAAATTTCCGCCACCTCGCGCTCAAAGGCGCCGGGCGGGGCGTGCGGTTCCGCCGCGGGATCGGCAAATTCTTCGCGGAGGGAGATCACGGGAGGTGCGGAGGTTGGTTGACTGTGTTTGGGATGGCCATTACTGATATTCGTTCCTCAACGATGAGAATACTCGACCGCTATGTGCTGCAAAAGTTTCTGCTGCCGTTCATCTACTGTTTTTTCGGCTTTATCGCCATCTGGTTCATTTTCGACCTGAGCGATAATCTCCAGGACTTTTTGCAGGGCAAGGTGGGATTTGGCGTCCTGCTCACCTATTATAGATCGCAGATTCCCGAGATCATTGTGATTTCCCTGCCTATCGGGGCTCTGCTCGCGCTGCTGTATGCGCTCACCGCGATGTCCCGGACCAACGAAATTATTTCCATGCTGGGCGCTGGATTGAGCGTCAACCGCATCCTGCTTCCGCTCTTTGGGGTCGGGTTGGTGCTCGTCGCGGTCACGACCTACTTTAACTACGCGGACGCCCCGCACGCGGCGATGGTCAAAAAGCAGATGCTGCGGGAGATCAAGCGCGGCAAGGCGATCCAGACCGGGATTTCCGGACACCTTTTTCGCAATCGCGAAGATTCTCGCACATGGTTCATTCGGCGCGTGGCGGTGGATGACGAACGCCTTTTCGACGTCCAGATTTTGCAGGAGGATGCGGAGCACAATATCGTTCAGTCTTGGTATGCGCGGGAGGCCCTTTTTGAGCCGACCTCGAAAAACTGGAGCCTGAGCCGGGGGAAATATGTGGAGATGAATGTCGAGGGGAAGGTGACCAGATCGGAGTTTTTCGACAACCTGGTGGTTCCCGGCTGGAGCGAAACCCCCTGGCGCATTGCCAGTTCGGTGATGAAGCCGGATTACCTTTCGGTGGATGAGTTAAATGCCTACCTGCATTTCAATGCGGATTTCCCGGACACCCGCCTGGCGGCTTACCGGACCCATCAACAATATCGCTGGGCACTGCCCTGGGTGTGTCTGCTGGTGGTGTTTCTGGCCGCACCGATGGGCATTGTTTATTCCCGTCGCGGCATCCTCGGAGGGGTTGCCACGGCCATTGCCCTGTTCTTTTCCTTCGTCTTTTTCAGCAGCCTTTTCATTGCTCTTGGCAAGGGGAGTCGCGTGTCGCCGCTGGTGGCGGCCTGGGGACCGTTGGCGATCTATTTTCTGATCGGCTTCTGGCTCCTGTGGTATCGCTCGACCAACCGGGACCTGCCCAAAATCAAACTGCCCTGGATGACCTGACATGCAAAGCGACTGGGAAATCAAATCGCGCGGACATGTGTGTTCGCGAACCGGCCACCAATTCACCGAGGGCGAATTTTTTTACACGCTGCTCTTCCGGGATGGTGAAGGATATCGCCGGGAAGACCTCAGCGAGGCCGCGTGGAAGGAGCGGAATGAAAATCTGCAGCCCTTTTCCTTCTGGAGGTCAAAATACGAGCCGCCGGCCCCGCTGCCGCCCGAGCCTATGGCCAAGGACGACGCCGAGGGACTTCTGCGCAAGCTGGTGGCCGAACAAAATCCCGCCCACGCCAACGCGCAATACATTCTTGCTCTCATGCTCGAACGCAAGCGCCTCCTCCGGACGGTGGAGTCCAACGATCAGGATATGCTTGTCTATGAACAGGTGAAAACCGGGGAGATTTTCGTGCTGACGAATCCGCATCTGTCCTTCGATCGCATACCTGAGGTGCAACTTGAGGTGAGCGAATTGCTGGCGGGAAGCTCGGGTTTTGGTGACCAGGCGGCGTAGGCCGGAGATCGAAGTTCGGAGTTCGGAAATTGGAGGGCGCTGCTTGTCGACGGGCGAGAGCCGGACTCATTGGTCGGCATTGTGCAATCTGGGGGTGGCTGCTAGGCTTCCGGATGCCTGTGGATTTTCCCTTGTTTTTGGCGCCGATGGCCGGTGTGACGAACACCGTCTTCCGGCGCATCTGCAAGGCGAAAGGGGCGGATGTTTTGACCACGGAATTCGTTTCCGCGGAGGGCATCTTGCATCGGAACGCGCGGACCAAATATTACCTGGAGTTTCAGGAAGAGGAACGTCCGCTGGGCGTGCAGCTCTTTGGTGCCGACCCGGACCACCTTGCGGAGGCTGCGCGGGCGGTGATCGATTGGGTGGGACCGGATTTTTTGGATCTGAATTTTGGCTGTCCGGTGAACAAAGTCGTCAGCCGCAATGGCGGCTCGGCCTTGTTAAAAGACTGTCCGCTGCTGGCCCGGGTGGCGGAAGCCGTGGTGCGCGCGGCGGCTCCTCTTCCGGTGACGGCAAAAATTCGCATCGGCTGGGACGAGCATTCCGTCAACGCGGTGCAGACGGCCGGCCTTCTCCAAGACTGCGGAATACAGCGCATTGCGGTGCATGGTCGCACAAAGGCGCAAGGTTATACTGGCGAGGCCGACTGGAGTGTAATTGGCGAGGTGGCGGCCGCGGTTTCCATTCCGGTGATTGGCAACGGCGATATTTCCTGTGCGGCAGACGTGCTGCGCCGGCGCCGGGAAACAGGCGTGTCCGGCGTGATGATTGGCCGCGCCGCGATGGCGTCGCCGTGGATTTTTTCCGAAATCCGTCAGGCGATGGCGGGTGGGGAGATGTTGGCGGCTCCGACTTTGGAGGATCGCTGGAAATTGATCCTTGAGCACTGCGCGGGCGAGATCGCCTGGAGAGGCGACGAGGAGCTGGCCATGAAAGCGATGCGCGCGCGGTTAATGGCCTATACCAAGGGCCTGCCGGGTAGTGCGAGACTGCGCGAGCGGCTGTCGCATGTCGGAACGCTGATGGAACTCGAAGAGATTGCCGCGGGGCATCTGGCGGCTGCTGACGAAAGTGGAGCTATTGTGGGACAGTGAAAGTTGCGGTAACGACCGGACTGGCATTAAATCCCGTCGCCACCGTGCGGGCTCTTATTGTCCAAGTTCCCGTATGATAAAGCTCGATGGGTTTGGGATATTCCTCGGTGGGGGACGAGGGTGTTTCCTCACCGAGCTGCGCTGAAAAGAGTATTTTCGCGCCCTTCTGATTTGTCGCGATTTTAATTTTGGTGCCTCGGGGATACGTGCCCGAACCCGGCGTGATCACTGGTGATGCCGCGGTTTTTGCGGATGCACCGATGGAATAATTGGCGATTGCCGTGGCACTCTGATTCAGGGGGGTTGCCCCCCTGGGGAAAGCGGCCACTTTTAGGGTGGAGGACTCGTGGATAAGAACGCCTTTCCCCACGCCTGGGGATCGATATGTCGGCTCGCTACCATCAAGGGTGTAAAGGAGCACGACTCCTTTTGTGGCGCATGTCGCGGTTGCCTTGACGGCGCCTGTGTAAGTTCCTGAAGGCGGCTTGATAATTGGTTTGGCGGCGGCGGCGAACACCCGGTTGAGGATAATCGTCCCGGTCGGACTCGGACTTTTTCCCGGCTTGAAGGCTTTTGCACTGATGATGTGGTCGCCACTTATCACAAACGGGCTTGTGTAAAGAGGAGACGTTTCTGTGACAGGAGAAGAACCATACACCCAACGAATCGTCGCGCCTTGTGTTGCGCAATCTATTGTCACTTTCACGGAATTGGTGGTGTAGTTGCCGGTCACCGGGGAAAAGGACGGGGCAGCCACCGTGTTTTGTCGTGTCGCGCCCGTGGGCGTCATAACGACCGCTCTCTCGCAAATCGCATACGAGAAGCCCGCAATTTGCCCAGCGTCATTGATGGCATGCGCCGACACTGGGATTATGGTCGAGCCCGGTTCGAGCAGTTCGCGCAAATGATAAAATACACCGTCCCTGAGCACATAGGGG
Source organism: Terrimicrobiaceae bacterium (assembly GCA_041752695.1). Taxonomy (GTDB): domain Bacteria; phylum Verrucomicrobiota; class Verrucomicrobiia; order Chthoniobacterales; family Terrimicrobiaceae; genus CALCJD01. The sequence goes on along the minus strand of JBGSVZ010000096.1, from coordinate 28,788 downwards.
GAAATTCCGCCATAGTAGGAAGATCCGGGGATCTCGCCGACGATATCTCCGCGAGAATTGATGTCTCTGGCCGTGGCGCTGATCCAATTATCGGTCAGGGGAATGATTTGTCCGTCTTGGAAAATCGCGCCCGTCCCTTTGGTGGGGTACCGATAATCGTAGGGGTTGGAAAGAATGAGTCCCACACCCGTTTCACTGTCGTTCAAAGCCAGTACGACTCCCGTTGCCGCGTCGCTCGGTATTCCATAGAGACGGGTGATTTGCCCGGAAAGATCAACGACTTCCCCATTCCGAAAGAGCACCGGTTTTCCGTCACTTTCTCCCGCAGCCGTTCCAAAGGAGTTGATATCGTAAGCTGTCCCAGTGCTGGACATTCCTCGTAGCCCGCCCAGATCGGTCATGATGCCATCTTCATAGATGAACGGACGGACGACCGAAGGTGCTCCCACCGTATCGCTTCGACCGACAATTTGACCGGCGGCATTGATTCCTAGTGCTTCCGCAAAATTTCCCCCGAGCGTGCCTAAGTCGACCGGAGATCCCTCCAAGATGGCGAATGCCCGATTCGTGGACCCCAGGAATTCAATCCCGACGACCGTCCCAGCATCGTTGATATCGAACGCCCACGCCCCCTCGCCCGAGGGTCCAAAAAACAATTCGGTTGTTCCGTCGATGGAAACTAAAGCACTTCCCCCGGTGGCAGGATAGACGTGCCGAAACCACCCGGCGACGTCGCCTTCGGAATTGATAGCCCAGGCGACTGAGGCATCCGCCGCGGTTGTGCCCGTCGCCACTTCCTGGATGGAATAGACCGGAGGTTCTGACGCATGAAGGAGCGTTCCCCATGGAAGGACCAGGGTGAGAGTCCACTGCGCGAAGGTTTTCATTCTGATGAGGAGAGACTACGGGGGCCCCATGAGAAGGCAATGGCGCAAAAATCAGGCGATGGCGAGTGGGGAAATGCTGGCGGCTCCGACTTTCGAGGATCGATGAAAATTGATCCTGGAACATTGCGCGGGCGAGATCTGGCCGAAACGGCTGCCTGCGGGCTGGCCCCCCTTTCTTAATTAAGTGGCATCCGCATCCTGCCGATGCCACGCAGATTATTTGCCGCCGCCGAGCTTGAGGCTGTCGGTTAGGGATTCGATCACGCCGATGTTCGGTTCGCGCACGTCGGTGGCGGGATGCAGTTTGGACCGGACATCAATGTCGAGCGTCTGACCGTCCCGGGAAACGGTGACTTTCACGGTGTCTTCGGCGGTCAAAAAGTAGGCTGCGTCGATCACGTCTTCCGCGGTTGTGACTTTGACGTTGCCGACTTGCAGCAGAATGTCGCCGTCTTTAATGCCCGCCTGAGAGGCGGGTGTGTCGGGGCCGAGTTCGGTCACCCGCACATGCGAACCGCCAACCTCCTCCGGGCTCTCCTCGATGGTGACGCCGACCCAACCGTGGCGTGCGCTGCCGAAACGGGCATAGTCCATACGGATTTTTTCGGCGGCTTCGATGGGCAGCGCAAAGCAGGCCCCGCCTCCGCCAATGCCGGCGATGATAATGCCAATGGCCTCACCGTTCAGGTTCAGCAGGGGAGCGCCGCTGAAGCCTGCCTGGACGGGCATGTTGGCGAGGAGGTGGGTGGTGACAAAATATTTGCCGAGAAACTTGCGGTCGAACCCACCGATGATGCCGAAGCTCGGGGTGGCATCCATCTCCATCGGGAAGCCAATGGCCATGACCGGGGAGGCGAGCGAAAGTTTTGCCGCGCTTCCCACCGGGATAAAGGCGGATTGGCAGTCGGCTTTGATCAGCGCCACTCCGCTGCGGGCGTCGGCGACGAGCAACTGGGCTCGGATTTTTTTCTCCCCCTGCACAATGTAAATCTCGTCTGCGTTCGCCACGATGCCGGCGAGGGTGTAAATGGTGCCGGCCGGATCGGCGAAAAATCCCGTGCCGCTCAGCTTGCCGTGCTGGTCATACGCTTCAATCCGCACCACAGCGTTGCGACGTTCGTCGAAAACGCGCCTGACCTCGCCGGAGATTCTGTCGCTCAGGTTGTCCTCCGCGCAGAGCGGGGAGACCGCAAGGAGGGTCAGGGCAAGGAAAAGGGCGTCCCGAGAGAGCGGGAGCCGCTTAAAAACTGAGCGGTTGCTCATTACTTACCGGCCTGGACTCAAGCACGTAATGCGAGGGCATCGACCCTGACGGCCGTGCTGAGGCCGCGCGGGTGTCACCGATGGTGACGGGTTTGGACGAAGTCAGCGAAAAGGTGCTCGAAGCGGGTGCCTCGGAGACGGCGGCAATGGCGGCGGTCGTGGCGGGCTGGCGGGTGAGGATGAACGTGGAGGCCGAGGCGGCGACCACGGCAATGGTCGCGTAGGCGACTTGGGGAACCCGGAAGCTCGGGGCGATGGAGGAAATGCGGTCCCAGAGGATTTCCCACGTGGAGCGGTGGATGAGCTCCGCCCTCTGGCGGCGCCGGAAGTCGCGGAGAAATTTGTCGAAATATTCCTGTGGCGGCTGTTCGAATTGCTTCTGCCGCAACAACTCCGAGATGTTCAATTCTTCTCCCATGTTCGTTCCTATTTTTTGATAAACTCTTCCAGGTAATTTTGCAACTGACGGTGCGCGTAAAAGAGTCGAGACCGGACAGTGCCCTCTGAAATGCCAAGGATTTTGGCGATTTCCGCATGGGGCATGCCTTGAATATCGAACATTGTTACCACCGCTCTATGTTCGTGAGACAGCTTTTGCAAGGCCTCGTTCAATCTTTGTTGAAGTTCCGAGAGATTGGCCTCCCGGCGGGGGTCGCTGCTCTCCGTCGCTTCCAGGAACTCCTTGTCGTACTGGATGCCCGCATCCTCGTCGTCCAGGCTGGTATTCTGGCGGCGGCCGCGTTTTTTCAGAAAATTGATGGTCATGTTGACCGCGATGGAGTGCATCCAGGTGTAGAAGCTCGATTTGCTCTGGAACCCCTTGATGGACCGGTAGGCCTTGGCGAAGACGTCCTGCAGGAGGTCGTTCGTATCCTCGTGGTTCGAAGTCATATTATAAACGAGCCCGTACAGGCGCTTGCTATACCGGATCACAAGCTCGTCAAAGGCATCCGGGTCCCCCGCTTGTGTGCGGGTAACCAATTCCGCGTCGGGGGTTTCCGGTGCTTCGTCCATTCTTGAAGAGCCCTCCACCGTATCAGAAACACGGCTGGGTGGCCAGAGCGTATGCGAATTTGCGCAACAGGCGCGAGGGTTTTCCCTCATCGACGGATAATGCTGGTGGAAAGAATGAATTTTCCTCTTGCGCGGGGAGGGGTGTTTTCGCCATCTTGCGCGCAGTCGGTCGCCCCCCTCAACCCGGGGGTAACCAACGCAGATTTTCGAACGACCTCATGCAATCCCTTTTCCGCAAAAGCTAACTCGTGCCGCGCATGAGCTGTCAGTTTTCGCGTCCGTCGTTCGGTGGCAGGATTCTCGCATGAGATTTTTCCTTCGCCCAATTTTCATGCAAAGTACAACCGGGAGGTCCCATTAACTTAAAAGACATTCGTGTCAACGAACGCATCCGTGCACGGGAAGTGCGCGTGATCAACGGCATCACCAACGAGCAACTGGGGGTGATGCGCATCGACGAAGCCCTCCGGCACGCCCGTTCCCTTGGGCTCGATCTCATTGAGATTGCCGCCAATGCCCAGCCTCCAGTCTGCCGCATCGTGAATTTCGGCAAATTCCGCTACGATCTCTCCAAGCAGGAGAAGGAAAAGAAAAACACCGCCGGCCGGGTGAAGGAAGTCAAGTTCCGGGTCAACGTGGCTGAGCATGACTACATTACGAAGATCCGGCATGCAGAGGAGTTTCTCGACAAGGGGAACAAGGTAAAAATCCATTTGCAGTTCCGGGGCCGCGAAATGGCTCACCAGGAGCTCGGCATGCTGGTGGTGAAGCGGGTGAAACAGGACCTCGCCACCATGGGTCATGTCGATATGGACGCCAAGCTGGTCGGCAAGGCCATCGGCATGACGCTCTCGCCGCTTCCTGCGGCCAAGCGCAAACGCAAGTTCAGCAAGGCTGGAGAAGTGATCGAGCCCCAGGCCGAAGATCACGAAGATGACGAAGACTAGGCGGCATCTGCTGCTCTTCGACATCGACGGCACTCTGATCACCTCGGGCGGAGCGGGCGAAAAGGCTCTGGACGAGGCCCTGCGCGACCGCTTTGGCATTACCGCAGGCTTGGGAGAGATTACCCTCGCGGGGGCGACGGATTCCCGCATTGCCAGGTCTTTGCTGGAACACCATGGTTTTGCCGCCACGGCGGAGAACATCTCCGGCCTCATCGATTCCTACCTGCATCATCTCAAACTTCGCCTGCCCCAGCATGAGGGACGCGTGCTTCCCGGGATTGTCGAATTGCTGGATCGTCTGAAGGGCCGTGAGGATTGCATTGTTGCCCTGCTCACCGGAAACGTCGTTCGCGGCGCGGAGATCAAACTCACACACTTTGGGGTGTGGGATTATTTCGAGTTTGGCGCCTTTGCCGACGACCACCACGACCGCAACCAGCTTGGCAAATTTGCCATGGCCCGGGCGCTGGAAAAACACGGCGTCGAATTTCCTCCCGAGCACATTTATGTGATTGGGGACACGCCGCGCGATATCGAATGCGGCATGGCCTTTGGGGCCAAAACCGTTGCCATCGCGACCGGCAACTACTCACGCGCGGAACTCGCTGAATATATCCCCGATTTTTTGTTTGATGACCTGTCGGACACCGAGGCTGTCATGCAAGCCCTGTTGCCCCGGCCAGCACTGCCAGGGTCGCCGTGACATTGCGCTCAATGGTGTAGCCCGCCGCAAGCGCACGGCAGGCCCGCGAGACGTCTTCGCGATTCCGGCCCTTCCACGGACTCAGCGCGTCCGCCAGGGCGCTGACATCACCGGTTTTCACCACGTCGCCGTGCACGCCGGGCGTGAGGATTTCCGAAAACCCGTTGGCGTTGGTCGTGACGACCGGCAGTCCAGCGGCGAGCGCTTCCAGGCAGGCATTGGAAAACGGATCGTAGATCGTGGGCAGGGTGAAAACATCCGCCGCCGAGAAGAGGGCGGAAAGGTCACTCATGGGTCCGAAAAATTTCGCAGAAGCGGAACGGTACTGTTTTTCCGGTCCGCGGCCGGCGACGAGGAGGAGGGCGTTTTTACCCAGGGACTCCACAGCTTTGATGGCAAATTTAAGCCCTTTGCGCTCCCAACCCGTACCGACGAAAAGCACGCAGAAGGCATCCGCGGGCAGCCCGAGTTTCCGGCGGGCTTCTTCGCGAGGTTGCGAGGGGATCGCCGTTCCAATGCCATTGGGGACAACATGGATGCGCTCGCGCGGAAATTCCTGCCAGCGCACAATTTCACCCGCGACCATCTCGGAATTGGCAATGACGGCACGCACGGTCTGAAACACCTCGCACTCCAGTCGCATCATGGAGAGATGTTTCGGGTTGATCAGGTGTAGGAATTTTCGCCACTTCGGTTCGAATAATCCGCGCCGATAAAGCCAGGCCGCATGGACGCCATCGCCGGCGCGAAAAACATCACAGCCCGGCACGCGATCCAGGGTGAGAGTGGCCTGTCCCGGTTCCCTCGCTTCCGCGAAGGCTTCGGCAAAGGCCAGCGGAGATTTGCCTTTCAGCCGGACGAGCGGTCCGAACGTCCACCGCTCCTCCGGCCAGTCTTCCGAAGTGTAGAGGGTGACCGGGCAACCCCGGCTTTTCAGACCTCCCGCCAGACGCAGCAGGTAGGCTTCAGCGCCGCCGCTGGCGGAATATCCCCGGCGGACGAGGGCAACGGGGAGGGGAGGTTCGGACATTTTTGCTTTGTGGATGAGGAAGGATTCCCTATCAGAGGACAACTCATGGTGGCACAAGAATCAAGCAAACGGGCGGAGCAGTATCCCGGCCTGCAACACCCCGGATGTCTGCTCTATGCCATTAATGCCCGCATCGGGGGCTACGGACTCGATCTCAATGCTCATGAGGCGCTCAAACTTTCCGCGTCCGGCGGATATCTCGGGCAGGCGTTCGGCTACGGCAACCGACAAAAGGACATCCCTGGCCGCCTCATCACGTCGCTCGAATCCCACCCCGTCCGGCTGCTCTCGTTTCTGAGCGCACCGTTTTATTACGACGCGAAAAAGAAATACGTGGATCGCATTGCCGCTCGGCACGTCGAGTCCACCCAGTATGATTTTTTTCACGGCTGGGCGGGCAATTGTCTTCGGTCGCTCCGGGTCGCCAAACTCCTGGGCATTCCGTCGGTGATGGAGATTCCCACCTGGCACCGCGACAAGGGCAAGGTGAAGCCCCGGGAAAAAATCGAGATCTCCCGGCACGAGAAAAACGCGAAGTTTCCCGACACGTGGTTCACCAAATGCCTCGTCAGCCGCCAGGATAGCCTGGAGGAATACGATCTCACCGACCTTCTCCTTGTCCCCTCCAAATGTTCCGCCCGCACGTTTACTGCGGCCGGGATTCCCGAGGAAAAACTTTTCATGCTTGGCGCCGGGGTCGATACGCATCTTTTCCAGGCCAAGGATCCAGCGGGCGTGCCTGCACAATTCTCCGCCGAGCGTCCTTTGCGCGCCGTGTATTGCGGGGCTTTGATCAAACGCAAGGGCGTGCATGTGCTCCTCGAAGCCTGGCACCGCCTGAAACTCCCGCATGCGGAACTCACCCTCATCGGAGCAGTCCACGACGAGATTAGACCTGCTCTGGAGGAGTTCGGCGGGCCGACGGTGAAGCCGCTCGGTTTCACCCGCGAAGTGCACAAGATCCTTCGTCAGTCCGACGTTCACATCTTCCCGTCCGAATGCGAGGGCAGCGCCAAGACGGTGTACGAGGCATGCGCCGCCGGCCTGGCGCAGGTTACGACGTTTGAATCCGGCGACGTCGTGCAGGATGGGCTTAACGGGCTGATTGTCCCCTGCAATGAGGTTGATTCCCTGGCGACCGCCATTCGAAGGTTGTACGACGCCCCCGACCTCGTCCGCCAGTACAGCGTCGCCGCCCGCGAACGTGCGGAAAAAGAGCTCACCTGGGACCACTTCCGCGAACGCCTCGCCCGCGCTTACGATCTTGTGCTCCGGCGTCAGTGGGAGAAGAACCACTAAGAGGTTCCCAGGAAAATGGAGGAATCTGCGTTGCCAAATGCGGAGGTGATCCGTCCGATGAACATTCTCCTCGTCCAACTCAAGCGCATCGGCGACCTCATCCTCACCACGCCCGCGATTCACTGCCTGCGTGAGGCGTTTCCGCAAGCCCGCCTCACATTGATTGCCGACTCTTCCTGTCGCAGCCTGCTCCCGGCTCTTGATGTGGAGGAATGTTTTGTCCACGACAAAAACGGCGGCAATGCCTGGATCTTCCAGAAACTCCCGGCGCTGCGCCCCGAGTGGTGCCTCGATTTTTCCGGCACGGACCGTGCGGCGTTTTTTGGCCTGCTCTCCCGCGCGAAACACCGGGTGAACTTCCAGCGATTTCGCGGGAAGTTTCTGCGGAGCGTTCTCTACACCGATTTCGTGGATTCATCCGTCCGCGACCGGCACACCGCCGATCATTACACAGATTTGCTCCGACCCCTGGGCATCGTGCGTGAAAACGTGCCTCTGGACCTTCGCCTTCCTCCGCGGGAAGTTACGGAAACTCTGCTCGCGTCGCATGGGGTGGTCTCTCCTTACGCAGTCATCCACGCGGGAACGGCCCGGCCGGAAAAGTATTGGTTGCCGGAACGCTGGGCAGCTGTGGCCGATGCCTTGAAGGAAAAGCACGGTCTTCAGCCCGTCTTCACCGGTTCCCTCGCGACGGAGGAAAAGGCCCACCTCGCCGCCGTCCGGTCCGCTATGAAAAGTCCTTCCGTGGATTTGTCCGGAGCCACCGGCTTGTCCGGTCTCGCTGGCGTGATCGCAGGGGCCCGGATTTTTTGCGGAGTCGATACCGCGGCGATGCACCTTGCTGATGCCGTCCGCACTCCGACCGTGGCCCTGTTCGGCCCCACCAATCCTTACCAATGGAGGCCCCGGCACACGCCGTCAGTCGTTCTCCGGGCCAACACAGCCGAGCCCTTCGATGTGCGGCAGAAGGGTGGGGCGATGGAGGAGATATCCGTGGAGGCGGTTTCTGCGGCCGTAGACCGACTCCCGCTTTGGTCTTGAATTTCCGGCTCCACGTTAGAGTTATCCTAAAAAACGATAGCGCTGGCGCGCGGGTGTTCCGCGTGAAGCGCGTCAGTTCACGTCGCCCCAAGCCGAGGTATCTTCAAAAGCGACAAGGGATTCCAGGTCCGCGGCGGTGTCGAAATAGGCGTTAAACTCGGACTGATCCTGCTGGCGCAACTGCCAGGTGGTGACGCTGACGGCCACGGCGGCGGTGGCTCCCACCGGGATGAGCCAGCGCAGGAGCAAGTGGAAGCGGGAAGGGCCCTGGCGCACCGCACGCACGTCCCGAAGAACTCGGCGTACAAAATAGGGCGAGGCTTCGGCAGGTTTGGCCTGTCCAAGCACTTTCCAGAGCGCGTCGTTTTCGTCGTCCATGAGGGAAGAAACCCCGGTGTCCGGAAATGGTTGCGGGGAAAATTACGGGTTCAAACCACTAATTTGCACTAAAGGACACTGATGGGGAAGGGGATGACATGGGGCAATGTCCTGACTTTTTAGTGCATTTTAGTGTTTATTAGTGGTTTCCCTCCTCAGTGCCGGAAATGGCGGAATCCGGTGAACACCATGGCGATTTTGCGTTCGTTGGCCGCTTTGATCACTTCTTCGTCGCGCACGGAGCCCCCGGGCTGAATGGCGCAGGTGGCGCCGGCTTCAGCGGCAGCGATGAGACCGTCGGGGAAGGGGAAGAAGGCGTCGCTGCAGACGGCGCTGCCCTTGAGGGAAAGTCCGGCTTCCTGGGCTTTCCAGACGGCGATGCGGGACGAATCCACGCGGGACATTTGCCCGGCGCCGATGCCAAGCGTGCGATCCTTGGCGGCGTAGACGATGGCGTTGGATTTTACGTGTTTCACCACCTTCCAGCCAAACTCCATCGCAGCAATCTCGTCCTTGGTCGGCGGGCGGGCGGTGACGACTTTGTGCTCGAGTTCCGGCACGTCGGCGGAGTCGGTGTCCTGGACGAGAAGTCCGCCGGCCACGGAGCGCACGTCGCGGCCGCTTTCCGGGAGGGCCTTGAGAAACTTCATCAACCGAAGGTTTTTTTTCTTCGAAAGCAGGGCACGAGCTTCGGTGTCGAATTCCGGAGCGATGATGACCTCACTGAAAATCTCGGAGATGGCCTTGGCGAGGGCGAGGGTGAGGGGACGGTTGCAGATGATGATGCCGCCGAAAGGAGCCTGTTTGTCGGTGGCAAAGGCTTTGTCCCAGGCTTCGCGAAGGTCGGGGTCGGAGCCGATGCCGCAGGGGTTGGTGTGTTTGAGAATGGCTACGGTGGGCTTGGAAAACTCCGTAATGAGCCCGGCGGCGGCACTGATATCGAGGATGTTGTTGTAGGAGAGTTCCTTGCCCTGGAGTTTTTCAAAATGGGACCCAAAGTCCCCGTAGAGCTCGGCCTGCTGATGGGGGTTTTCGCCGTAGCGCAGGCGAATTTCCAGGGGCAGGTCCACGCGAAAGGCGGCGGAGGTTTCCTGCTCGCGATTGAGAAATCCCGCAATGGCGCGGTCGTAGGCTGAGGTCGTGCTGAAGGCTTTGATGGCGAGCCGTTCGCGCAAGGCGAGACCGGTGCCGCCGTTTTCTTCCTTCATATCCTCGATCAAAGCGGGGTAATCGGCAGGATCCGTGACGACGGTGACGGAGTGATAATTTTTGGAAGCACTGCGGATCATGGACGGGCCGCCGATGTCGATTTGCTCGATGGCTTCGCCGAGGGTGACGTTCTCCTTCGCGATGGTGGCTTCGAAGGGGTAGAGGTTCACCACCACCAGATCGATGGGACGGATGCCGTGGGTCTTCGCCTGTTTTTCGTGCTCCTCGTTGCCGCGCAAATAAAGCAGGCCGCCGTGGATCTTCGGATGCAGCGTCTTGACGCGGCCGTCCATGATTTCCGGGGATCCGGTGAACTGTGAGACTTCGACAGTCGGAATGCCCTCGGCTTGGAGCGACTTGGCGGTGCCGCCGGTTGAGAGGATCTCGACACCCTGAGCGTGGAGCTCCCGGGCGAAATCCACGATGCCGGTTTTGTCGGAGACGGAAATGAGCGCGCGTTGAATTTTCATGCGGTACAACTTGAGCTCCAGGATGCTGAAGGGAAGAGAGGATGACAGCGAGCAGAAAAACGGACATCGTTGGGGGAGTGGAAAATGCCGTCTTTCAATCCCTGCCGCCCGCCACTGTTCGGCCATGATTTCCGGGGCCCTTCACGCTCCGCGGAAGTACTGGAGTGTCTTCACCACCGGTCTTCAAAACACCTTCGTTTACCGTTGGAATTTTCTTCTGCGCTCCCTTTTCGGTCTCGTGCCGTTGGCGGGAACGGTCTTCATCTGGCGGGCACTCTTCGAGTCCCGGGGCGAGGAGATCCGGGGCTACGACTTTGGGCAGATCGTGTATTATTTCCTGGTGGTGCTCCTCGTGGACAACCTGGTCACTCCCACCGACGACGAATGGCAAATTGCGGCGGAGATCCGGGACGGGCAGATCAATAATTTTCTTTCCAAGCCGGTGGACTACTTGGCCTATCGGGCGAGTCTTTTTCTCAGCGCGCGCTTGCTTTACACCGCAGTCACACTGCCGCCGATCATTGCGGTTTTTGCCTGGTTCCATGAGTTTATTGTCCTTCCGGTGGATCCCCTGACCTGGCCGCTTTTTCTGATCTCCCTGATGATGGCGGCGGCGATTCAATTCCTTCTCGCCTATGCGCTGGCCATGCTGGCGTTTTGGATTCTGGAAATTTCCACCATCGTGTTCATCCTCTATTCCTTTGAGTATTATCTCAGCGGGAGGCTCTTTCCGCTCAATGTCATGCCGGACTGGCTACAGGGGATTCTGCGCTGGCTGCCCTTCACCTATGAATTGTATTTTCCCGTGGCGGTCGTGATGGAAAAGGTCCGCGGCGCGGAACTGTGGAGTGGCCTCGCCATCCAGGCTGGTTGGGTGGTTTTGTCGTACCTTGCGGCACGTTTCATGTGGCGTCGCGGGCTCAAGCGGTATGAATCGGTGGGCGGTTGAACGGAAAAAATCCCTTGGCGAACCGCTCTTCCTGCCTATCGTAGGCCGGATGTTTGGCCGATTGGTGTTCCTGCTTCCCCTTCTCGCGATGTCCGCGGGGGCGTTCGCGGCGAATCCTCTCGTCACCAAATCGTTGCTGATGAACGCCGCTGTCGAGAGTGCGACGGACAATATCGGATCGGGCTGGTGCGGGCGCGGTATGCTTTCCATCCTGCGTAAGACGGGACTCGGGACCGGGCTCCAGGGTGGGAACGGTCAGGACTGGGAAAAGAATCTGGCGAAAGCCGGTTGGAAACCCGTGCGATGCCTCACCCCGGAACGGGCTCCTCTGGGCAGCGTGTTGGTCTACCTGGGCGACAAACGGTCTGGCAAAGTGCCCCGCGGGACGCCTGGTGGGTATTACGGCCACGTCGAGATGGTCGCCCTCGGGCCCAGCGGCAGCCGACTTTATGTGGCGGACAGCCCGCGCGCGCGTCCGGGCGGAACGGTGCGCGACAATTTTACCGGACGGGCCTGGATGCCGCCGGGTGGCATGCCGCTTTGGCGCACGCCTTCCGCTGAGGAACAGGTGGCCGTTGTGCTCGGAGAGCGCAAACGCATGGCCTTCGAATATTTCGAAAAGGCGGGACGCCCACAGTTCACCGCACTCACCCCCGGGCAGTCCGCCCAGTAAGTTTTCCGCCGCTAGCTTTTCGTAAAGAGGGCGGTTGCCGTGTGGCTCTCGGTGAAGCCCGCCTTGAAGGCTTTCGCCTTGATCGTGGTGGTGGTTTTCACCGGGATGGTCCGACTGTATTTGGGCGAAGCAGACGTGGGTTCACTGCCGTCCTTGGTGTAGCGGATGACGGCTCCGGTCGTAGCTGAGGTCAGCTTAACTTTCACGGATTTCCCGAAGCTGGCACCATTGGGATTGATCACAGGTGTGGCCGCGACCGGAGCGTTGGTTCCGGTTCCTGTCTCCGCCCGGGTGGCCGTTCCGCTTGTTGCATTGGAAGCAACGGTGAGAGTTCCGCTGAAGGCCTGGATCGCCGTGGGAGTGAAGGTGAGTGTGACCATCTTGCTGTTGCCCGCCGTGATGGTTCCGGAAAAATTGCCGGAAAAAACGCCCGAGGAATGGCTGATGCCGGTGACGACCAACGGAGAATTTCCCGTGTTGGCGATCGATAGGGTGCGAGTAACCGAACTACCCACGGCCACCGATCCGAAATTCAGGTCCCCGGAGAGGCTGACCACCCGGGTGGTGGTCGAGGTCGGAGCAAGGATGAGGTCCACCTTGACATTAACGCCCGGCACGGCCAGTCCGGCGACCTGCGTGGAGGTCGTGACCGCACCTCCGCTGAAGGTCAGAACGAGGGCCCCCGAGGTGGTGCCGAGGGGAATCGCGTAACCCCCCGAGGTTGACGTGGTCGTGGTGGTGTCCCCCGGAAGAAGGTTGACCGTGACCCCGCCGAGGCCTTCGCCCGGGTCGTAAAAATTGTTTCCGTTGTTGTCTTTGTAAGCCACGCCGAGGACGAGTGGTCCCGCGGGGGAGGGGGAACCTCCGCTAAACGCAAAATCTTGAGTGCCCATCAGGGCCTTCCAGTTGGTGCCATTGTCTTGAAACAGGCCTTGGATCACGCCGAGTCCAATCTGGTCGAATGCGGGATCCATCATGTTTATCCTGTGGCTGAAACTCTTGAACAAATCGTCGTGCAGTCCTCGCGTGAAACTTTCGATATTCACCGTTCCCGATGTTCCCCGCCAAGCGATGTTTTCGCCCGTTTTCCAGGCACCATCGAGCGGATATCCCGCTGCCGTCATGCGTTGGCTGGAACTGGTGCCGTTGGTGCCGGTATGGCTAAAGGTGTCCGTATCGAGCATCCACTGGGAGTGCGCGCGAGACGCGGCGATGAGAGCCTCCTCGAAGGCGAGGGGAGGTTTGGGAGTATTTGCAATTGTCCCTGCGGGCAGACCGGCATTCAAATTGATGCCAAGCCGTGACGCTTCCGCTCCGGGATTGGCACGAGCCCGGTTTAACAACTCGAGAAAGAGCTGTTCATAGGCCGTCGGATCGCCGTGGTCATAGCTGGAAACCGACATCGCCTGGATCCCGGCGGGCTTCGCCTTGAAGCCGTTTTCCCGGACCGCTTCCCCCACGCCCGAGCTCAATTCCTCAGCCTGCATCGTCCCGAATGCTGCCGTCCCCAGAATTAAAGCGACCATTGCACGCCTCATAGGCTATATCCTACCCCCATTTTCCAGTCTCTGCAACAGTTGCTTGAATATTTCGGATAATTAACCGCACAGGAAAAACTCGCCCCGGAGCGGATGTGCCGCTAGCTCTCTGTCGGCTTTGAAAAACACCCGCTTCATTCTCCTCGCCCTCTTTCTCATCTTCGCCGCCAGTGCGACCTGGACGGCGTTTCGTTTGGACGCGCCCTTGCGGACCGAGATCGTGAAAACGCAGGACAAGACGTGGAAAAAGTCCGACCAGCGGAGATTTCATGCCGGGGTGCGTCATTATGGCGACTGGCCCTGGTTGATGCTGGGCGGCAGCGTCTGTCTGCTGGCCGCCTGGCGTCTGCGGAACCGTGAGTGGCAACGCATCCTCATAGCTGCCATGCTCGCCTCGACGATTGCGGGCATTTTGGCGAATGCCTCCCGATTGACCACCGGCCGCACGCGACCGCGGGAAAGCCCCAAAATCGAGCAGGGATTTTACGGTCCGTGGAAAGACGGACGGATGACGGTCGGCGATCAGGCTTATAATTCCTTTCCCTCCGGCCACACTGCGACTGCCTTCGGGCTCGCGTGGGTCCTGGTGTTCGCCCGTCCCTGGCTCGGGGTGGGCGGGCTCATTCTTGCCGCTCTTGTGGGGTGGTCCAGCATCGTGATGGGCGCGCACCATCTTTCCGATGTGGTGGTGTCGATTTTTCTGTCGTTCGCCGTGGCATGGTTCACTTGGAAGTGGGTGCGCGAAAACGGCGACCGCGTCGGCCATCGTATGCTTGAAAAATTTCGGAAGATCCGCAAGAAACCCAGCGTGAGGATGGGTGATCGAAGTTAGGTGTTCGGAGTTCGGAGTTCGGAGATGAGAGTTCGGAGATGGGAGTGGAGCGTTGACCCCTTTCCCCTGATGCTCTACACCCCTTCGCACGACCATGTCCAAGCCGACCATCATTTACACCAAGACTGACGAAGCTCCTGCCCTGGCCACCTATTCGTTTCTGCCGATTGTCCAGGCATTTACGAAACACTCGGGTATTGCCGTGGAAACCCGGGATATCTCGCTGGCCGGTCGCATCATTTCCCTGTTCCCGGATTTTCTCTCGGACGACCAGAAAATCGCCGACCACCTCGCCGAACTCGGCGCCCTCACGCTCACGCCCGAGGCGAATATCATCAAGCTGCCGAATGTTTCCGCTTCCGTCCCGCAGCTCAAAGCCGCCATCAAGGAACTGCAGGGCAAAGGCTACAAGCTGCCTGACTTCCCCGACAATCCCACGACCGACGCCGAGCAGGAGATCCGTGCCCGTTACGACAAGGTCAAGGGTTCGGCCGTGAACCCCGTCCTGCGCGAAGGTAACTCCGACCGCCGCGCGCCCAAGGCCGTGAAAGACTACGCCCGGGCCCACCCCCACAAGATGGGCGCCTGGTCCGCCGATTCCAAGACGGCCGTCGCCACCATGGGGAAGGCGGATTTTTTCTCGAATGAAAAATCCGTAACGGTTCCCGAGGCGACCACTGCCAAAATCGAGTTTCTCGCAAAGGATGGCACGGTCACCGTCCTCAAGGAAAAGACGCCACTCAAGGCCGGCGAGATTCTCGACGGGACGTTCATGAGCAAGAAGGCTCTTGTCGCTTTTCTGGCTGAGCAGATAACCGCCGCGAAGAAGGAGGGCGTTCTTTTCTCCCTCCACCTCAAGGCGACGATGATGAAGGTCTCCGACCCGATTCTCTTCGGTCATGCTGTGGAAGTGTTTTTTGCCGACCTCCTCGCCAAACATGCTGCCACCCTGGCGGATCTCAAGGTGGATTTCAAAAACGGTTTCGGTGACCTCGTGGCCAAGATCGCCGCTCTTCCGGCGGATCAAAAAGCGGCTATCGAAGCAGACATCACAGCCGCGCTCGCCGCAGGCCCCGCCGTGGCCATGGTCAATTCCGACAAGGGCATCACGAACCTCCACGTGCCCAGCGACGTGATCGTTGACGCCTCCATGCCTGCCATGATTCGCGAAGGCGGCAAGATGTGGGACGCGGCGGGTAAAACCCAGGACACCCTCGCCGTCATCCCCGACAGTTGTTACGCGGGCGTGTATCAGGCCGTCATTGATTTTTGCAAAGCCCACGGCGCCCTCGACCCGAAGACCATGGGCAGTGTGCCCAACGTTGGACTCATGGCTCAGGCCGCGGAAGAATACGGCTCCCACAATAAAACCTTCGAAATCCCGGCCGACGGCACGGTGCGTGTCACGGACTCCGCGGGCAAGGTTCTTCTTGAGCATCAAGTTGAAGCTGGCGACGTCTGGCGCGCCAGTCAGACCAAGGATGCTCCGATTCAGGACTGGGTGAAGCTCGCGGTGAAACGCGCCCGCGCCAGTGCGACACCCGCCGTTTTCTGGCTCGATAAAAATCGCGCCCACGACGCCCAGCTGATTGCCAAGGTCGAGACGTATCTGAAGGACCATGACACCACCGGCCTCGACCTTCGCATCCTGCCTCCCGCCCAAGCCTGCACCTTTTCGCTCGAGCGCATCGTCAAAGGCGAGGACACCATCTCGGTCACCGGGAACGTCCTGCGCGATTATCTGACGGATCTTTTCCCGATCCTCGAAGTCGGAACCAGCGCCAAGATGCTTTCCATCGTCCCGCTGATGAACGGCGGAGGACTTTTTGAAACGGGAGCCGGGGGTTCCGCCCCGAAACACGTCCAACAGTTCGTCGCGGAAAACTACCTCCGCTGGGACAGTCTCGGCGAATTTTTTGCCCTGGCTCCGAGCTTCGAACACATCGCCGAAACGTTCAGCCTGCCCAAGGCCAAGGTCCTGGCCGACACTCTCGACGCCGCCACCGGCAAATTCCTGGAGCACGACCGTTCCCCCGGCCGCAAGCTGGGCACGACCGACAACCGCGGCAGCCATTTTTATCTCGCGCTCTATTGGGCTCAGGCGCTCGCCGTACAGGACAACGACGCGGAGTTGAAATCCCTCTTCACGCCGATCGCCAAGGAACTCACTGAGAAGGAAGCGACAATCGTTGCCGAGCTTCTTGCGGTGCAAGGCAAGCCGGTGGACATCGGTGGCTACTACCAGCCCGATGACGCCCTGGCCTCGGCCGCGCTCCGTCCCAGTGCGACGCTGAACGCGATCCTCGCGACCCTGTAGGAATTATCGGGCAGGGGGTGGGGGATTTTTCCTGACATGAACGCACCACCCTTTCGAGAATGGTTTTTCCGCAAAGCCTGCTTCCTCCTCGCCAGCATCCTTTTGCTGGCGGGCTGCGGGGCGACGGTGAGTACGCGAGTGGTTGATTCCGGCCCGCAGATCCCGGTGCGCAGTGAAGTCCGATCGGTGCTCGGCAGCGCGGCGCGGGGGAAGTCCGCGGTGATGCTGGCGCGGGAATTGGAAGGCTGGGCGGGGCAGGATCCAGAACGGCTTTTCCAAGCGTCGAAGCTTGTGCTTGGCTTGGGAAAACGCCAGTGGCGCGACCAGGACGGATTTGCCGTGATGGCGGCGCGGCTGGCCTGGGAGGGGTTGCGGAAGATTCCGACCGGGCGCTGGAAAACCGATCCTATGGCCATCGAGGGACTGACCGTCTATGACGAGGCGCTGGCCGGTTTTGTCGGAGACAAATCCGCCGCGTTGGCGCGGGGAGGCCCACTGACGATTTCCACGCCGACGGGCCATGTCACACTGGAGGTGCGGTTTCCGGGCGCGGGTCCCGCACGGCCCGGGTATTTCGACACGGTCTTGGTCGCCGAACGCATTCAAATCCGCGGCTTCCGGCGTCGCGCCGTGGTGTCCGGTCTGGGCGTCGCACTGGTTGGAGTCCGGGAACGAAAACCGGGCCGCGAAAAGGAGATGGATGACCACCCGGAGAAGGGCATCACACTCGCGTTGTCCGCGCTGGTGAAATTTCCGGCCACCGGAACGTCCACCGGTGTGGTGGAAATTTTCGATTCGATCCGGACCGAGCAAGTGACGGTGGCCGGGCGGAAGTTTCCCCTGGCCGCCGACTTTACCGCTCCCCTGGCGTTGTCTTTTGGGGGAGTTAACGACCTGCTCCTCGGGATTAGAAATCTTTTTAACGTCTCAGTGGGCACCAACGACGCCGGTGTTTACCTGGCCGAACCTTTTGATCCCAATCGGATTCCGGTTTTGCTGATTCATGGTCTGAGCTCCACTCCCATTGTCTGGCGGAATGTCGTTTCCGAGGCCCAGGCGGATCCTGTGGTGCGTCGGAATTATCAATTCTGGTACGCCTTTTATCCGACCGGGGCGCCGGTCATTTACTCTGCGGCGCTGATCCGGGAGGACGTCGTGCGCATGCGGCGGCAATATGATTCGGGGGGGACATCCTTGGCAGCGCGGCGAATCGATCTGGTCGGTTACAGCATGGGCGGAAACGTCGCGCGGATTTTGGCGACAAATATTGGCGACCGGCTCTGGCGGGAAATCTCCCATGTGCCGCTCGAGCAAATGCGAATGGATCCCGCTGATCGCGCGGCGATTCGTCGGGTCGTTTTCTGGGAACCTCTCAAAGGTGTGCGGACGGTAATTTTTATCGCCACCCCGCATCGCGGCACGCGGATGGCCGATGCGTCTTTCGCCCGATGGGGCAGTCGGTTTGTCCGGCTGCCTGGCGACCTGCTGGGACTGCAGAGTCGCTTTTTTGCCGCCCTCTCGGACGAGTTTCAGGGTAAGGTTTCCCTCCCGGCGAGGGTCACCGGCATCGACACGCTTTCGGCCGGGTCGCCCCTCTTCCGGGCCTGGGAAGGTCTGCCGCTGGAAAAGGGTGCACGCTTTTATTCGATTATTGGAGATCGCGGGCGCGGTGACTCCCCCGAAAGCAGCGACGGCGTGGTCGGCTTCTGGAGTTCCCATCTCGAAGGCGCGGAGTCTGAGTTGATCGTTCCCACCGGTCACGACGCCCAGGCGTACCCCGGCACCGAGCAGGAAATCATTCGCATCCTCGGAGCCAACGCCGGTCAGGCTGCCCGGCCAAAGCCTTAACGCAGCCGCTTCGCCCGTCCGCCTGCGGCATGGAACGTGCTTTCTGCAGGACGGAATGACTTTTGCAGACACAGACCTCATTCGGCAGCCGGGCCGACCGCCCCACATCCGCCCGGGGAAGCCATGATGAACAAAAAAGTCCTCTTTATCCAGCATGGGGAACCAGACAAAGCCGGGTTGCTCGGCGAGGTGTTGTCTGCGTCCGGTGTCGGGCTGGACATTCTCCGCCCGGATCTTGGGCAGCAAGTACCTGTCGCGCTGACCGGGTACTCCGGCCTTGCCCTGGGTGGCGGCGGGCAGGGGGTGTACGAAAAGGACCAGTATCCTTATCTGCAGCAGGAGATCGATCTGGTCAAAAATGTCGCGGCGGTGGGCTTGCCCGTCATTGGCCTTTGTCTGGGCGGCCAGCTCATGGCGGCGGCCCTTGGCGGGGAAGTGCGTCCGGCTCCGCGCAAGGAGATTGGATTTTTTGATGTCACTCTGGAGGATATTTCCGAATACGACCCGCTCTGGCGCGGTCTGCCCCGTTCCTTTCCGGCCACGCACTGGCATGGCGATGTCTTCGAGATTCCGCCCGGGGGAATGCGGCTCGGCTCGTCGGCCCAGACCCCCAACCAACTCTTCCGCTACGGCCATGCGCTTTACGGCTTCCAATTCCATTTGGAAATGACTCCGGATCTGCTGGACGAATTGGTGGAGGATTCCCGGGACTATCTGCAGGATTCCGGGGTGAACCCCGATGCCATGCGGCGCGAGGGCCGGGAATGTCTGCCCCGGCTGCGGGAAACGGCGGAGACGGTCTTTAGCCGCTGGGCGGAAATGCTCTAAAATCCCCCCTTGGCTGTCGGAAATCAGCCATCCCCGCTCCGTCGTGCCGCCCCTCTCCGGCAAAAATCCTTCAGAGGGGAGGCATGGCATGGCAATTGCTGACAGCGGTATTACGAAAGTTTAACCTCGTAATAACAAACGCCATCCACGCCATGAAATCTCTGAACACACTTCTTCGCCGAACGCTGGCCGCCCTGGGAGCCGCCGCCCTTCTCACGTCCGTTCACGCCGAACCTCTCAAGATCGGCTACAGCGACTGGCCGGGCTGGGTGGCGTGGGAGGTGGCCATTCAAAAGGGCTGGTTCAAGGAGGCCGGGGTCGATGTGCAGTTTGATTGGTTTGAATACGTGCCGTCCATGGAGGCCTTCGCCGCCGGCAAGATTGATGCGGTTTGCATGACCAATGGAGATGCGCTGGTCACCGGGGCGACAGGGGCTCCGAGCAAGGCGATCCTGATCAATGACTATTCCAACGGCAACGACATGGTGATCGCTCAGCCGGGGGTGAAAACGCTCAAGGATCTCAAGGGCAAGAAAATTGGCGTCGAAATTGGTTTCGTGGATCACCTTTTGTTGCTGAAGGGACTGGAAGCCAATGGGATGAAGGAGTCCGACGTGGAGTTGGTCAACATCCCCACCTCCGAAACGGCCAAGGCCCTGGCCTCCGGCGACGTCGCGGCCATCGCCGCCTGGCAGCCGAACTCCGGCCAGGCCCTCAAAGCCGTTCCCGGCTCGACCGCCATCTATTCCAGCGCAGACGTTCCCGGGCTGATCTACGACGTGCTCGCGGTGAGTCCGGCCTCGCTTTCGGCCCGCCCGGAGGATTGGAAAAAAGTCATCCAGGTCTGGAACAAAGTCGCCGCCTACATCAACGATCCCGCCACGCAGGATGACGCCGTGAAAATCATGGCGGCTCGCGTGAATCTCACTCCGGAGGAATACAAACCCTTCCTCAAAGGCACCAAGATCCTGACGCTCGCAGAAGCGAAGAAGGCTTTTGAGAAAGGGGAAGGCCTCGATTCCATCTACGGATCCAATGTCGTCGTGGACAAATTTAATGTGGACAACAAGGTTTACGAAAAGCCGCAGCCGGTGGCGGATTACATTGATGCGACGCTGACCAACTCGCTGTAGTCGTCAGGTTCGGCAGTCATGGCCGGGGATGTGAAAAAATGGCTCGTGCCCTACGGCGAGATGTCCCCGGCGCGGCAGTTGCTGCTTGTCTGGCTGTCTTTCCTCCTGCCCATTGCGGTGTGGGCGGCGGTGAGTTACCTGCCTTTCCTCTGGCACCCGCTGGTCAAGATCACGGATGCGGGTGGGGTTTCGTATTTTACGAAAGACAGCCTGATTGAGCGCAAGACGTTCCTGGCGGAGAACGCCAAAGCCGCCGCGGCAGGCCAGCCGCAGGCTGTGGGGGTGCCGGCGAACCCGGTGTTTCTGCCCGCCCCGCACGAGGTGGCGGTCGCGTTTTACAAGTCCTTCACCACACCCCCGAAACGGAAGGGCGAAAAATGGCTGCACGAAAGTCTCTGGCAAAGCGTCCAGATCATCTTCTGGGGATTCACCATCAGTTCGCTGTTCGGCGTGCCGCTGGGGATTTTGTGCGGAACGTTTCCCTTCTTTTCGAAAATCACCGAGCCATTCGTGGATTTCACCCGGTACATGCCGGCCCCCGCGTTTGGGGCACTCGCGGTGGCCATCCTTGGCATCTACGACCCTCCCAAAATCGCCATCATCGTGTTGGGGACATTTTTTCAGCAGGTTCTGATCATCGCCAACACCACCCGCAAACTCGACACTTCGCTGGTGGAAGCCGCCCAGACGCTGGGGGCCGGCCGGAGGCAGATCCTTTTTAAGGTCATTGTGCCCGGCATCATGGTGGACCTCTACAACGACATGCGCATCCTACTCGGCTGGGCCTGGACGTATTTGATTGTCGCGGAGTACATCGGGGCGAGTTCCGGCATCACCTACTTCATCAATCAACAGGCCAAATATCGGATCTACGACAATGTCTTCGCCGCCATCATAATGATCGGTATCATGGGGTTTGTCACCGACCGCATCCTGGACTGGATCGGTCGGCAGATTTTCCCCTGGCAAAAGACCTCCCGTCCTGGACTCATCCGCTCCATCACCCTGGCCCGGCGGCGGAAAAAAGAAGAGGAGGCCCTGGCTTCATGAACACCGTTTCGCTGCCGAGTTATCTCGAACAAACCCCGGCCGTCGCGGAACGCTTTGCCAAACTCAAGGCGCGTCCGGTGATCCTTGATGTCAAAAATCTCACCAAGACCTTCCATACCCATACCACGCTGAACGACCTTTCGCTGCAGGTCCATCGTCGCGAACTGATGTGTGTGGTGGGTCCCTCCGGCTGCGGAAAATCAACCTTCATCCGCATCGTGGCCGGGCTGGAAACGCTCACCAGCGGCCAGGTCCTGGTGGAGGGCAAACCGGTCAACGGCCCGGGGTCCGACCGCGGGATGGTTTTTCAGGGATACACGCTGTTTCCCTGGCTCACGGTGAAGCGTAATGTGATGTTCGGAATGCAGGTCAGCGGGCAATCGTTCTCCGTGGCCGAGAGCGAGGCACGGCAGTGGATCGAATTGGTCGGCCTCGGCAAGTTTGAGGACTCCTACCCGCACGAACTATCGGGCGGGATGAAACAGCGCGTGGCCATCGCGCGGGCCCTGGCCAACAAGCCGCGCATTCTGCTGATGGACGAGCCGTATGGCGCGCTCGATCCCACCACCCGGTGCAAGATGCAGTCCTACCTCATGCAGATCTGGCGTCAGGTGGATGTGACCATTCTTTTTGTCACCCACGATCTCGACGAGGCCGTCTTGCTATCCGACCGCATTTTGGTGCTGGGGACCAACCCCAGCCAGATTCTGGAGCTCATCGAGGTTCCGGTCCCGCGTCCGCGCAGCATCGAACAGATGCTCTCGCCGGAGTTCCTCGCCACCAAGCACCGCATCGAGGAATTGATCCATGGGCCGGCCGATGCCGAGCCGGCCACTCTGCCCAACATCCGCCTCACCATGGCCGGGGATGATGTCGAATAAATGAGGTCGCTTGACGGGAAAACTCAGTAATACTAAAATCATTTCCAGTAATACTGAATGAAAACGGCTTCGCCAAAAAAGTCTCGGGCCGGGGAGGGGAACATCCAGCGCATCAGCATCTCGCTGCCCGCGGAAGTCTTTCGCGAACTCGATGAGATGGTGACCGAGCGGGGCTTGGAAAACCGTTCCAAGGCCATTGCGGAAATGATTTCCCATTTTGCCCTGCAGTGGCGGGAGGCTTCCGAGGAGGATCCCGTGATGGCCGGGATGATCGCTCTGGTGTACGACGAGGCCAAAGGCAATCTGGTCCAGCGGCTCTTCGAACTGGAGCGGCAATATTTAAACGAAGTTATCAGTTCGCTTCACGTCCAGCTGGAGGAAGGGCACCGCATGGAGGTCATTATTGTACAGGGTCCGGTCCATGTTCTCAAGGAGATCACCGACAAGATTCTCGCCTGCAAGGGCGTGCTTTCCTGCAAACTCAGTCTCACCGATATTGTGATTCCCCAAGTTCACGCCGCCACCCGCCGACCCTCCCGAAAATCCGCCTTATGATTCTCCTCATGGAAACCCTTCCGCCTGGCGCGCTTTGGTCCATGCGCCTTCCCCGCCATCGCACCTTGCGCCTGACC
Organism: Terrimicrobiaceae bacterium; assembly: GCA_041752695.1. Lineage (GTDB taxonomy): Bacteria > Verrucomicrobiota > Verrucomicrobiia > Chthoniobacterales > Terrimicrobiaceae > CALCJD01. The sequence continues at coordinate 5,866 of JBGSVZ010000096.1, read as the reverse complement.
GCTCTGGCCCCCGGTGCGAATGTCTCCGCGCTTTTCTTTAATGCGGAACAACCCCTCGACCGCCTCAATGTGCCGGACACCCTCAAAGCTCTCCATACGGCGAAGCTCACCCGGGGCCATATTTTGATGAGCGATATGGGGAACGCCCTCGTTTCCATCACGGCGGATACCCTTGGCTGGCACGATCCTCTGGGGGGGCACATCAACGCCGCGCAGGTGGCGGAAAAATTCGGTCGCCACGGGTATCAGGAATACCGCAACGAATGTTACCGCAACGCGCATGACAACTTTCTCGTCGAGTTGGCCAAGCATGGCCTCGGGCTTCGTGACATCGTGGCTAATGTGAATTTTTTCAGCAAAGTCACGGTGGATGAGGCCGGTCGCATGGCGCATGTGGCGGATCATGCCCCGGCCGGATCGTCGCTTGATCTTCGTGCGGAAATGGACGTCTTGGTCGTGCTGGCCAACTGCCCGCATCCGCTCGCTTCCGCCGGGACGTACCCCAGCGTGCCTGTCAGGCTCGAAATCTTGCCCGCCGAGCCTCCCGGTCCCGACGATTTTTGCCGCAATTTCCGGCCCGAATGCGGGCGCAGCCTGGAACTGACCGAACGCCTTTATCTATGAGCACGTTAGTGTACACCGAGAGCCCACTCCAGCCGGCGGATGCGGTTCTTTCCGAAGTGATTCCCGCCGGGGACGGCTGGTTTCAGCCGGTGAAAAAAGGCCAGACGCTCCGCATTGTGGACCTCGAGGGCAATCAGGCCGCGGACACGTTTTTCTTTAATGCCAACGACGTCACAGAGCGGTACAGCGCGCAGGACACGATTCGCGAGCAAGGGGCGATTTACCTCACGACGGGTACGCGGCTGATGTCGAATCTTTGTCGGCCCATGTTGACGATCACTGCGGACACCTGCGGCCGCCACGACACGCTGGGCGGTGCCTGTGCCACGGAAAGCAACATGGTCCGCTATGCCTTGGACAAACGTTTCATGCATGCCTGCCGGGATACTTTTCTGCTCCAGATGGTGAAGTCAGGCTATCCCGTGACAAAGCGGGACTTGGCGCACAACATCAATTTTTTCATGAACGTGCCGGTGACTCCGGAAGGCGGCTTGAAGTTTGCCGACGGTGTGTCCGAACCTGGAAAATACGTGGAGATGCGTGCGGAAATGGATGTGCTTTGCCTCATCTCCAACTGCCCGCAGCTCAACAATCCCTGCAACGCCTACAATCCCACACCGATCCAGGTGATCGTTTGGGGGTAGTCATTGGTTATTAGTCATTAGTCATTGTTTTATGGCGAGCGAGTCTTTTGAAAATTTGAAAGTTTACCGTGCTGCGGAAGAATTGGCGGATTTGATTTGGGATATTGTGGCGAAGTGGGATTCGTTCGCAAAGGATACCGTCGGAAAACAATTGGTTCGTGCAGCAGATAGCGTGGGGGCAAATATCGCCGAAGGTTCCGGTCGGCAAAGTTTTGCGGACAAAAAGCGCTTTGTGGCCATAGCAAGGGGCTCGCTTTGCGAAACCCGGAACTTTCTTCGCCGAGCCCACAAACGGGAATTGCTCTCCAAGTCACAAACCGAAGCATTACAAAAAATTATCGAGCCACTGCCCCGTTCCTTAAACGCCTATCGCCGTTCCATTGGTGGCATGGATCCGAAAACCAATGACCAATGACTAATGACTAATGACTAATGACCAATGACTAAAATTCTCATTGCCAATCGTGGCGAAATCGCCTGCCGGATCATTCGCACCCTGGACCGTCTTGGCATTGCCTCCGTCGCCGTTTATTCCGAGGCCGACGCCCATGCCGCGCACGTGCGGCTGGCCGGCGAGGCTGTGTGCGTCGGACCCGCCCAGGCGGCGCAAAGTTATTTGCAGGTGGAGAAAATTCTCGCCGCCGCGAAGGAAACCGGCGCGGAGGGCATTCATCCCGGCTACGGTTTTCTGAGCGAGAACGCCGCTTTCGCCGAGGCCTGCGAAGAGGCCGGCATCGCCTTCATCGGGCCGACCGCACAGAACATGCGCGACTTCGGACTGAAACACACGGCCCGTGCCCTGGCCATTGCGAGCGGCGTCCCCGTGTCTCCCGGCACCGATCTCTTGGAGACCGTGGAGGAAGCCCGTGAGGCGGCGAATCGCATCGGATATCCGGTGATGATCAAAAGCACCGCGGGCGGCGGTGGCATCGGCATGCAGATGGCGGCGAATGACTCCGAGTTGGCGGAGAAATTCGAAAGCGTGCAACGGCTGGCGAAGAGTAATTTTAAGGCGGCCGGCCTGTTTCTGGAAAAATTCATCGCCTCCGCCCGGCACGTCGAAGTCCAAATCTTCGGCGACGGAGAGGGGACCATTGCGGTGATCGGCGAACGGGATTGTTCGGCCCAGCGGCGCAATCAGAAGGTGATCGAAGAAACGCCTGCACCTGGACTGCCAGATGCGGTGCGCGAGCGGCTCCACGCGTCCGCGCGGAGGCTTGGGGAGATGGCCAGATACCGCTCCGCTGGCACGTGCGAATTCATGTATGACGCCGACAGCGGCGAGTTTTATTTTTTGGAGGTCAATACCCGCCTCCAGGTCGAACACTGTGTCACCGAGGAAGTCTCCGGTCTGGATCTGGTCGAGTGGATGGTCCGGCTGGCCGCGGGCGAAAGACTGCCGCTGGCGGAATACGTGCATGCGCCGAATGGTCATGCCATCGAAGCCCGGGTCTACGCGGAGGACGCTAATAAAAACTTCCAGCCCAGTTGCGGATTGCTGACAGAAGTGTTGTTTCCGGAAGGGGTGCGGGTGGACGGCTGGGTGGAGCGCGGGACTGAAGTGACGCCGTTCTACGATCCCATGATTGCCAAGGTGATTGCGCATGCGCCCACCCGGGCGGAGGCCATCACCAAACTCCGTGCGGCGCTGAAACGAACCCGCCTCGATGGCATCGAGACCAACCTCGACTACGTGGCCGCGATCCTGGACGGAGACGCGTTTCGTGCCGGGGGAATCACCACGAAATATCTTTCCAGCTTTGTTTTTCAGCCGCGGACCATGGACGTGCTCGAGCCAGGCACGCACACCACGGTGCAGGATTATCCGGGCCGGGTGGGGTACTGGGAGCTTGGGGTGCCTCCCTCGGGTCCGATGGATCATTTTTCTCTCCGCCTGGCCAATCGTCTTGTCGGCAACGCGGAAGGCGCGGCTGCGCTGGAATGCGCAGTCACGGGACCGAAGCTGAAGTTTCACCGCGACACCATGGTGAGCGTGACAGGCGCCAACATGCGTCCGGAGACGGATGGAGTTTTCCAGCCGCTCCATGAAGCCTTCGAGGTGAAGGCGGGAAGTACCCTCAAGCTTCACGCCATCGAGGGAGGGGGATGCCGGACGTATCTGGCCATTGCCGGTGGATTTGATGTCCCTGATTATCTCGGCAGCAAATCGACCTTCACGCTGGGTCAATTCGGTGGACACGGCGGACGGATCTTGCGGGCAGGTGATGTCCTCAAGATAGGAAATGATGCGTCTCTCACCCCTCCGCTTCCTTTGCGGGGGCACGCGCTCCCCGTTTATTCGAACTCGTGGGAGATTGGCGTTTTTTATGGTCCGCATGGCGCTCCGGATTTTTTTACCGAAGACGACATTGTCACCTTCTTCGCGACGGACTGGAAAGTTCACTACAACTCCTCGCGCACGGGCATCCGTCTCATCGGTCCGAAGCCCAAGTGGGCGCGTCAGGACGGGGGCGAGGCGGGCCTGCATCCGTCGAATATCCATGACAATGCTTATGCCATCGGCGCGGTGGATTTTACGGGCGACATGCCGGTGATCCTCGCCGTGGATGGGCCCAGCTTGGGAGGGTTTGTTTGTCCGGCGGTGATCGTCCAGGCCGAACTTTGGAAAATGGGACAGCTCCGGCCGGGGGATTCCGTGCGTTTTGTTCGGTGGACGGCAAACCAGGCGGCCGATGGGGAGCGGGCTTTGGACGAGTTCGTGGCATCGGCACCTTGCCGATGGGTCCAGCCCCCGCAACATCGGCATCCTGCCGATGCCACTTCGCCCATCCTTCACATCCTGCCGCCGGACGGTGACAATCCCCAGGTGGTTTATCGTCAGGCGGGAGACCGTTATCTGCTCGTCGAGTATGGCCCGCTGGTTCTCGATCTCAATCTCCGCTTCTGCGCCCACGCTCTGATGGACTGGCTGCGGCAGAACTCACAGCCTGGGATCCTGGATCTGACTCCTGGCATCCGATCGCTGCAAATTCATTTCGATGCCCGCATTTTGCCGCGAGAGAAGCTGCTCGAAATCCTCATCGCTGCGGAAAAAAGCCTGCCTCCCCTTGACGATATCGAGGTGCCGAGCCGGGTGGTTCATTTGCCGCTTTCCTGGGATGATCCGGCCACTAGGCTCGCGATTGAAAAATACGCGCAGTCCGTCCGCAAGGACGCGCCCTGGTGCCCGAGCAACATTGAGTTCATCCGCCGCATCAATGGACTCGATTCGATCGAACAGGTGAAAGAGATCGTTTTCTCCGCCAGCTATCTGGTGATGGGGTTGGGTGACGTTTACCTTGGCGCTCCCGTGGCCACGCCGCTTGACCCGCGTCATCGGCTGGTCACCACCAAGTATAATCCCGCCCGGACGTGGACGCCGGAGAATGCCGTCGGCATCGGGGGCGCATATCTGTGCGTGTACGGCATGGAGGGACCCGGCGGTTACCAGTTTGTCGGCCGCACCATCCAAATGTGGAATCGCTGGCGGAAAACGCTCGATTTTCCCGAACCCTGGCTCCTGCGGCATTTCGATCAAATCCGGTTTTATCCGGTCAGTGCCGATGAATTGCTCCAGCTTCGCGAAGATTTTCCACAGGGAAAATTCCGCCTCAAGATCTCGGAGGAAACTTTTCGTCTGGGCGACTACCGCCGGTTCCTCGCCTCCATCGCCGCCGAGTCGGCCGTCTTCAAAGCGAGCCAGCAAAAAGCCTTTAACGAAGAGCGTGAGCGCTGGGCCCTGGCGGGCGCGAGTGAAACCCCCGACATCATTGAGGAAGACGCGCCCGAACCTGAACTGGATCTTCCTGCGAACGGTCACGCGGTGGACGCCCATGTCGCCGCCAATGTTTGGAAGGTCTGCGTCACTCCCGGACAGGATGTCCTCGAAGGCGAAACGTTGCTGATCCTTGAAGCGATGAAAATGGAGATCGCCATCACGTCGCCCGTCACCGGCAAACTGCATGCCATCCGCTGCGCCGAGGGCCAGATGGTCATGCCCGGACAAACCATCGCGATAGTCACGAGTTGACCATAGTCATGACCATGACTATATTGCGGCCATGAAGACGATTTCCAAGAGCCGGCTGAAAGGAGAAATGCTGGGCGTCTTCCGCGAGCTTGAGCGGGTTGGCGGGGAATTGATCGTGACGGACCGGGGTCGACCGACGCTGAAGATTTCGTCGTTGTCCCCCTCCCGCGAAAGTGTGGAGAGCATCTTTGCCGATGTGGCCGGAAAAGTTATTTATCACGAAGACGTGATGAAACCGATGACGGAAGAGTGGGGGGAGGTTTAAGCCATGGTTTGCCTGGATACCCATGCGTTGTTGTGGTGGGCGTTGGACCGGGAGAAGCTTTCGGAAAAAGCCCGCCGGATATGCGCCCGCATGGAACGGGAGGGAGGGTATGCCAGCGCCATTTCCCTTTGGGAGGTTGGACTTAAGATCAAAAATCAGAAGTTAGGGAAGCGCTGATTAATTCACCGAAGCCGGTCGGCATGACCGGAGTGAGGAATTTTCGAAAAAATGGCTACAAGGATCCGGTGCGTGGTGACCGAATCTTCGATAATTGCAGCGATGTGGTATAGCGCCGGGGTTCTC
>JBGSVZ010000095.1:0-2273 GCA_041752695.1 Terrimicrobiaceae bacterium | reverse complement strand
GGGCGGCGAGCGCGGACGCCTCGTCTTCCGGCGTGGCGCGTCCCGCGGTGAAAGTGAGGTCGGCCGGGGCGCGGCGTTTGTGCATTTTCCAAAGCATTTCCGTGCCGAAAAAAAACCGTGTCTCCGGACAGAGCGGCTGGAAATCGCCCACAGTGTTGGCAAAAATCCGGAAGTGCGCGCCCGCGTTGACGGCATTCACCACGTCGCAATATGCCTTGACCAGCTCAGGCCGGCGTCCGCGAATTTCCGTCTGGTAGCGATACCGTTGCTGCGAGAGGCGGTTGAAGGCGGCCATGCGTTCGTCAATGGCGCGGGCAATTTCGCCGAGCCCGCCCAGGCCACGTTCGAGCCGCTGGAGGGCGTCTTGGGCCCGCTGGGCCGCGTCGGATTCACTGCACGAATAAAAGATTGCCAGCCCTTCCGCCAGCCGGTCGCGCGCCAGCGGATCCTCCCGGCTGTCGCCCACCCGGGCCCGGGCCGCCCGCAGGCGCGAAATGAGCCCCCCCTTGCTTAGAACGTCGTAACAGACCATGTGCTGACCTTGGGAAAACTCCGTGTAAAAAACGCGTAGTGTTTCGGCCGGGGACTCGGACTGACGTTGACGCGCCTCAAACCCCGCGATGAGTTTTTCCACCGAATAAAGCTGCGACACCGCCAGATCGAGCCTCTGATTCAAATCCTGCACCGTGCTGCGCAGGCCGTCCGCGCTTTGCCGCAGGGGGTCAAGGACTTCCCCCCGCTCCAGCGTTTCGCACACGCCACGCAGGGTGTCCGCGAACGTCTGCAACTCCGCCACTTCGTCCTGCACCAGAGCGCGCAGCATGCCCATGAGCAAACGCAGACTTGGCGTGATGATGATGCGCCGGTCCTGCAAACCCAGCGTCTGTTCCTCCACCCAGCCTGCCGCGAGGAGTTTGTTCAAAAACACCCCCGCGCGCTGCCGGACGTCCTTCAGAAAAGCCCCTTCGTCTTCCTCGAGGCGGGCGGAAGGATTGGCCCGCAGCACCTCCCGCACAATTTCCTGCGCGTCCACCAGCGGTAGCCGTCCCGCGAGACCTGCCTCCTCCTCCAGCCGCCGCGCGCTCTCCACGTAGATCGGCCCGGACGGGCGCGTGAGCGGACGGAAAAAATCCGGCGATACCGCGCGCGTCAATCGCTCGGCCAGGAGGTTTTCAGACATGATTCTTCCGCATGGAGAGGCAAACGCTACCGGACGGCCCCGGCGCGGGCAAGGCGTCATGAATGGGCGAACTCCCGGAAAATCAGGCTCGCTTTTTCTACGCGCGCAGGGACAGTTCCTCCGGAAACCACCATACCACCCATGAGCATCCTGAATTTCATCAAAGGCCAGTTGATCGAGATCATTGAATGGACCGACGACTCACGCGACACCCTGAGCTTCCGCTGGCCGGACAACGACGCCGAAATCAAAAACGGCGCGCAGTTGATTGTGCGGGAATCGCAGACCGTGCAGTTTGTTTATCTCGGTCAGTTCGGCGACACGTTTGGGCCTGGCAAACATTCTCTCACCACGGAGAACATCCCGATCCTCACCACCCTGAAGGGCTGGAAATACGGGTTCCAGTCGCCATTCAAGGCGGACGTTTACTTTGTCAATACGCGCCTCTTCACCGGCAACAAATGGGGCACGACCAACCCCGTGATGATGCGCGACAACGACTTCGGCATCGTGCGGGCGCGGGCCTTTGGGACTTATGATTTTCGGATCACGGACCCCAAACTTTTTCTCAAGGAAGTGGCGGGCAGTGACCAGCATTTCCGCCTGGACGAATTTGCCGACACCATGCGGTCGCGCATCATCTCGCTCTTCAGTGAGGCGCTGGCGCAGGCGAAAATTCCGGTGCTCGATGTGGCCGCGCGCTACAGTGAAGTCGGCGGCGCGCTGCTACCTCTGATCAATCCCGTCACGACAGCCAAATACGGCATCGAACTGACGACGTTTATTCTGGAAAATGTCAGCCTGCCGCCCGAGGTGGAGGGAGCGATTGACAAACGTTCGTCCATGGCCGCAGTCGGAAATCTTAACGACTACGTGAAATTTCAGATGGCGCAGGGCATGGCATCCGGACAGGGCGGTGGCGGGGCGGGAGGATTTGCCGCGGAGATGGCGGTCGGCATGGCCATGGCCCAACAGATGATGCAGCAGCCCGGCGGCGCGCTGGGTCCGCAGACGACCCCGGCCGCAGCCGGACCCACGCCACCCCCTCTCCCCACCGCGGCAGCGCCGGGAGGCTTGCTCGCCCCGGGCGACG
>JBGSVZ010000094.1:0-12222 GCA_041752695.1 Terrimicrobiaceae bacterium | reverse complement strand
GGCCTCGTGCAGGCCGCCGTCGACGGTGATGACCTGGCCGGTCGTCTTGCTCAGGCGGCTGGTGACCAGCAGGAAGTAGGCTTCCGCCTGGTCGGCCGGCGTGATCGGGGCCTTGGTCAGAGTGCGGTCGGCGTAGAACTGCGCGAGTTTGGTCACGAGGGATTCGGTCGCTTCGTCGTCGGTGTAGGGAATGGCGTATTTTGCCAGCGAACCGATCACGCGATCACGCGGGAACATGGCGCTGCCTTGCACGACGGTCGCCGGGGCGACGCCGTTGACGCGGACGAGCGGGGCCAGTTCCATGGCGAGTTCACGCACCAAATGATTCGCCGCAGCCTTGCTGGTGTCATAAGCGAGGCTGCCCTTTTTGGCCACGGCAGCATTGGCGCTGGTGGTGAGGACGAGGCTGCCTCTGAGACCCTGTTCTTTCCAGGATTTATAGGCTTCGTCGGCGACGAGGTAACTGCCGGTGACGTTGATGTTAAATGTGAGTGCCCACTTTTCGTCGGGGATGTGTCCGGTGGTGTCGCTGGGGACAAAAATTCCGGCGGTCACTTCGATGGAGTCGAACCCGCCATAAGCCAACGCAACCTGGTCAAGCGCGGCGCGGATACTGGTGCGGTCTGTAATATTGGCACTCAGGCCGATAGCCGGTCCGCAATCGCTAATACCACTGCCTGCGACGCCAATGCCGGCACCATATTTAGCAATGATTTCTTTCGCGGTGGCCTCGGCGGCGTCCTTGTTGAGATCCACGCAGACGATGTGCGCGCCTTCCTTAACGAGGCGGTGGGCGACTTCCTTGCCGATGCCGCTGCCCGCGCCGATCACGACATGGACCTGCCGCGCCAGTTCCTTCTCGGCCGGCATGCGCTGGAGTTTCGCTTCCTCGAGGAGCCAATATTCGATGTCGAACGCTTCCTGCTGCGGGAGGGCGACGTATTGGTCGATGGCCTCGGCTCCACGCATGACTTCAACCGCGCAGTTATAAAACTCGGCGGTGACACGCGATTCGCTCTTGTCCTTGCCCCACGCCACCATCCCGAGACCGGGAATAAGCACAACGGTGGGATTTGGGTCCCTCATCGCGGGCGAGTTGGCGTGTTTGCAGCGGTGATAATATTCGGCGTAGTCGGCGCGGTATTTTTCCATCCCGGCGGCGAGTTTGGCTTTGAGCGCGGCGACGTCCTCGGTCTGCGGATTCCAATCCACGTAGAGGGGCTTGATTTTAGTGCGCAGGAAATGGTCCGGGCAAGAGGTGCCGAGTTCGGCGAGGCGGGAGGCATCGGCACTGTTGACGAAGCGGAGAATTTTCTCGTCGTCCTGCACGGTGCCGATGAAGCGTTTCTGCTGCGAGATCTGTCCGCGCAACCACGGGAGGATTTGCGCGAGCACGGCGTGGCGGTCGTCGCGGGTCTGGTATTTCGCGCCCCCGAAGGCCGCGGCGTCACCGCCCTTGGCTGCATATTTTTTCTCGATAAAGGCGGAGGCTTTTTCGATGAGGTCGAGCGTGAGGGTGTAACAGGCCTTGGCGTCGTCGTCCCACGAGATAAACCCGTGCTGACCCATCATGATGGCCTTCAGCTTGGGGTTGGCTCGGGAAATTTCCTGCATGGCCAGACCCAGCTCGAAGCCAGGGCGCATCCAGCCGACATAGGCCATTTCGCCTCCGAAAATTTCCTTCGTCAGTTCCTCGCAGCGCGCGCTGGCAGCGATGGAAATGATCGCGTTCGGGTGCATGTGATCGACGTGTTTGCCCGGCAGGAAGCTGTGCAGCGGGGTGTCGATGGAAGAGGGCCTCGGATTGAGGTTGAAGGTTGTGTGCGGATACATGCCGACCATGTCGTCCTCCGCCTGGGTTTTCAGGCCTTTGTCAGCCCGTGCGGCGTACACACGCTGCAGGTCGACCAGCTTGTCCTGATAGAGGGAAGAAAAATTTTCCTTCTTCGAGGTGCGCAGATCGCCCCCTGAACCCTTCACCCAAAGAACTTCCGTGTCTTGACCGGTGAGGGGATCCTTCTCGAGGATCTTCGACGAGGTGTTGCCGCCGCCGGTGTTGGTGATGCGCTGATCGGCCCCGAGAATGTTCGAGCGATAAACGAGGAGATCAACAGGATCGAGGGACGCGGCGTGGGTGTCATCCCAGGAAAAAGTGACGAATTGATAGGACATAATTAGAAGAAGAGTGAGGGGTTGGAAACTGATCTGCGTTTTTCTGCGTTTATTTTTGAATTCTTTTTATTGCTTTCTGCAAGCAAAATCATTCAAATTCAAATCCACATCCGAAATTTCCCCGTCATGTTAGCCCTTGAACGCCACCGCCGTCTGATCGATCTGCTCAACGAGCAGGGGGGCGTGCGCACGGCGGACGCGGCCCGGACGCTCGGAGTCACGGAGGAAACCGTCCGGCGGGACTTCGAAAAGCTCGAAGCGGAGGGCGCCTTGCTCCGGTCCCATGGCGGCGCGGTGAAGCTGGAAACCCTGCGACGGGAATTTCCCGCCACGGAGCGCGTCGAACAAAATGCGGCCGAAAAACTCCAGATTGCGCGGGCGGCGGTGGCGCGGATCAAGCCCGGCCAGACCGTTCTTTTTGATGCCAGCACCACCGCCCTGCAGGTGGCCAAACTTTTGCCCGACCAGCCGCTTACAGTCCTGACCAATGCCCTGCAGACCGCGCTCGCCCTGGTGGAAAAGCCTTCGGTTCATGTCACGCTCCTTGGGGGAACGCTCATGTCCAATTCTCAGTCCTGCACCGGCTGGCCGGCCGAGCAAATGCTCGATCTTTTTCGCATTGATGCAGCCTACATTTCCTGTCGCGGGCTGGATGCCGAACGCGGCCCCAGTGAGGCCACCGAGGAACAGGCCCGCCTCAAGCGGCAGGTTGTCGCCCGGGCGGAGGAAGTCTGTCTGCTGGCCGATTCTTCCAAAGCCGGCATGAGTTCAAGTTACTATTTTGCCAAAACCGCGGACATTGATCTCTGGATCACCAACCGCGCCCCGGCCCAGCCCTTCAAAACCGCGATGGCGGCCCATGGCGTCCGCATCGAAGTCGCGGCCAAACATTAGTGATCTCCCCTTAGTTATTTCCATGTCCACCACCACCCATCTCGCCATCGATCTCGGAGCCGGCAGCGGCCGGGTGATGGCCGGCCACTTTGACGGGAAAAAACTCCGCATTGAGGAGATCCACCGTTTCACCAGCGAGGGCGTACGGCTTCCCAGCGGCTGGCATTGGAACGTGCTGCAGATTTACACGGAAATCAAACGCGGCCTCGCGGAAGCGCGGAAGCGTCATGGCACCGCCCTCACCTCTCTCGCGGTGGATACCTGGGGCGTCGATTATGGGCTGATCGATCCGCAGGGCCGGCTGCTCGGGCTGCCGTGGATGTATCGGGACAGCCGCACGGATGGCATGATGGAGGAAGCCGGGAAAATCCTTCCGCGTCAGGAGATCTACCAACGCACCGGCATCCAGTTCATGTTTTTCAACACGCTTTTTCAACTCCTGGCGGAGTCGCGGAGCAATCCCGGAGCGATGGATGCGGCGGATCAGTTGCTTTTCATGCCCGACCTGCTCACCTACTGGCTGAGCGGCGAGCGGGTCGTCGAGCGTACCATCGCCAGTACATCGCAATTGCTCAAGGCTGGCAGCGGCGAGTGGGATCAGGCACTCGCGGAAAAATTGGGCCTGCCCGCAAAACTGCTGCGCCCCACCACGGATCCGGGCCGGACCATTGGCAGCCTGTTGCCCTCCGTCCGGGAGGAAACCGGCTGCGGAGATATAAAGGTGGCCACGTGCGGGAGTCACGACACGGCCTCGGCAGTGGCGGGCGTGCCCGCGGAGACGGCGCAGCCCCTTTTCCTAAGTTCCGGCACCTGGTCGTTGATTGGCCGAGAACTGAACGCTCCCATGGTCACGGAGGAAACCTATCGCGTCGGCTTTTCCAACGAACAGGGCCTCAACGACACCACGCGGTTTCTCAAAAACGTGGCCGGCATGTGGCTCCTCCAGGAATGCAAGCGCACCTGGGATGCGGCAGGCCAGTCGGTGGACTACAAAGACCTTGTCCAGGCCGCCCGCGAAGTTGCCGCCCCGCTCCTGCTCAATCCCGACGCCGAGGACTTTGCCAAACCCTGCGACATGCCCGCCGCCATCACCGCTTACGCGGCAAAGACCGGTCAGGCCGCACCGTCCTCCCCCGGAGAATTCACCCGCGCCATCCTCGAAAGCCTCGCCCTGCGCTACCGCGGCCTCGTTTTCCAGCTGCGAACCTGGATGCCGGATCTGCCCGACACCCTCCACATTGTGGGCGGAGGATCGCAGAACGCTCTGCTCAATCAAATGACAGCCGACGCCACCGGCCTGCGCGTTGTGGCCGGGCCCGTCGAGGCCACCGCGGCGGGCAACATCCTGGCCCAGCTTATGGCCACCGGGGAAATTGCCTCGCTGGAAGAAGGCCGCGCCATCATCCGTGCGTCCTTCGAACCGGAAGTCTTCGAGCCGAAGGCTTCGGCCGAATGGGACGAAAAAGCCGGACGCTTCGAAAACTTAACTGTCTGATGTCAAGGACGGCTGGATCAGCCGTCTCTCCCAAAACTTTGCATGACTCCTCTCCTCGAAAAACTCCTCTCCCTCTCCCACGAAATCGGTCGCGATGACCGACACCTCGCAATTCTCGGGGAAGGCAACACCAGCGCCGATGCCGGCGACGGCACCTTTTGGATCAAGGCCTCCGGCGGCAATCTGGCCTCGCTGGATGAAACCGGACTCACCCGGGTGAAGTTTGACACCGTGATGGATGCGATTGACGACGCCTCTCTCGACGACACCGGTGTGCGGGAAGTTCTCCTGGCCTCCCGGGCGGACGAAGGAGCGAAACTCCCCTCCGTGGAAACCTTCATGCACGCGGTCTGCCTCAAGGAAGCAGGGGCGAAATGGATTGGCCACTGCCATCCCGTCTCCGTGCTCCAGATTCTCTGTTCGAAACTTGGGGCGGCCCCGTTTTTGCAGCACGTTTTCCCGGACGAAATTGTCGTCTGCGGCCGCAATCTGGCCGTCGTTCCCTACATTGACCCCGGCATCGAACTGGCCCGTTCCGTTCGCGCCGAACTTCGCCGCTTCCGCGAGGAATACGGCGGCGCGCCGAAGGTGATCCTACTCGTCAACCATGGCCCGGTGGCCCTCGGCGACACGGACCGGGATGTCTTGAACATTTTGCTCATGCTCGACAAGTGGGCCCGCATCCTCGTTGGCAACCACACCCTCGGCGGGCCGCAGTTTCTACCCGACTCCACCTCCACCCGCATCGATACCCGCCCGGACGAACACTATCGCCGCGCCCAGATCGCCGCCCTTTCCAAATAACCCCATGAAAAATCCCGTATTTAGCAATCTCCCGAAAGTCGGCATCCGTCCCACCATCGACGGTCGTCTTGGCGGTGTGCGCGAATCTCTCGAAGTCCAGGTCATGAACATGGCCAAAAATACGGCGAAACTCATTACCGAGACCTTGCGCTATCCGACCGGTGAATCGGTCGAGGTGGTCATTGCCGACTCCTGCATCGGCGGGGTGGCCGAAGCCGCGGCCTGCGCGGAAAAATTTCGCCTCGAGAATGTCGGCGTTTCGCTCACCGTCACCCCCTGCTGGTGTTACGGCTCGGAAACGATGGACGCCGACCCCCTCATTCCCAAGGCCGTCTGGGGATTTAACGGCACGGAACGCCCGGGGGCAGTTTATCTCGCGGCCGTGCTGGCGGGTCACACCCAAAAGGGTCTGCCGGCCTTTGGCATCTATGGCCGCGATGTGCAGGAATCGACGGACACCACCATTCCCGACGATGTGCGGGAAAAAATCGTGCGCTTTGTCCGCGCGGGCCTCGCCGTGGCCACCATGCGCGGGAAGGCTTATCTGGCCATGGGCGGAACTTCCATGGGCATCGCCGGATCCATCGTCGATCCCGCCCTTTTTGAGCGCCACCTCGGCATGCGCGTCGAGTCAGTGGACATGACCGAGTTTATCCGCCGCATCGACAAGGGCATCTACGACAAGGAGGAATATGCCAAAGCCCTCTCGTGGGTGAGAAAAAATTGTCCAGAGGGCAAGGATTGGAACAGCCCGGACAAAAAACGCAGCCGCAAAAAACTCAACGAAGAATGGGAGATTTCGGTCAAAATGGCCCTCATCGCGCGGGACCTTATGGTCGGCAATCCCAAGTTGAAAAAAGCCGGCTTCGGCGAGGAGGCGCAGGGACACTTTGCCATCGCCTCGGGTTTTCAGGGTCAGCGTCAGTGGACCGACCACATGCCTAATGGCGATTTCCTCGAAGCGATTCTCAGCACGTCCTTCGATTGGAATGGCCGCCGGGCGCCTTATATTGTGGCCACGGAAAACGACGCGCTCAACGGCGTTTCGATGCTCTTCGGGTATCTTCTCACCAACACCGCCCAGATTTTTGCTGACTTGCGCACGTATTGGAGTCCAGACGCGGTGAAGCGCGTCACCGGCCATGAGCTCGACGGCGCGGGCGCGGGAGGGCTCCTGCATTTGATCAACTCCGGCCCCGCCGCGCTCGATGGAGCCGGACGCCAGACCGTCAACGGCCAGCCGGTGATGAAACCCTTCTGGGACATCACGAATGCCGAGGTCAAGGCCAGCCTGGAGGCCACCACCTGGCATCCGTCCATCACCGAATATTTCCCCGGCGGCGGATGGAGCACACGCTACGTCACCCGCGGCGGCATGAAGGCCACCATCTTCCGTTTGAACATGGTGGAGGGCCTCGGACCCGCCCTGCAGATCGCCGAGGGCGAAACGGTGGAATTGCCCGATGCCGCGCACAAACTGCTGGAGGATCGCACGAACCCCACCTGGCCTACCACTTGGTTTTCTCCCTACACCAACGGGCAGGGCGCCTTCCGCGACACCTACTCCGTGATGAACAACTGGGGCGCCAACCATTGCGTGATGAGCTGCGGGCACATTGGCGCGGACCTTATTTCGCTGGCCGCCCTCCTCCGCATCCCGGTGTACATGCACAACGTGGGCGCGGAGAAAATTTTCCGTCCGAGCGCGTGGGCGGCCTTCGGCACCGACGACCTCACCGGAGCCGATTTCCGCGCCTGCGCCAACT
The DNA here is from genome assembly GCA_041752695.1 of Terrimicrobiaceae bacterium. Lineage (GTDB taxonomy): Bacteria > Verrucomicrobiota > Verrucomicrobiia > Chthoniobacterales > Terrimicrobiaceae > CALCJD01. Next base: position 5,091 of record JBGSVZ010000094.1, on the reverse strand, counting down.
TTGGACCTCTCTACGGCATCCGTAGGTGAACCACTAAAAAACACTAATGGACACTAAAGGAGAAAAGAAACGGAACGCAAACTTGCTCCGGCCGCCATTTCCCTGGCTTCTCCTTAGTGCTTTTTAGTGAAAGTTAGTGGTCAAAAAATTCCCATGAAATACTCCACCCACATCGAAAATCCCGACGTCATCCTCATCGGCAGCGGCGTCATGTCGGCCAACCTCGGCGCCCTGCTCAAGAGTCTCGATCCGAAGCTCAAGATCCAGGTGTATGAGGTCACCGAGGATGTGGCGCAGGAATCTTCCAATGGATGGAACAACGCCGGCACCGGCCACGCCGGCATTTGCGAACTTAGCTACACGCCGTTCCGCGAGCCGGATGGTTCGGTGAACGTGTCGAAGGTTATCAGCATCTTCGAGCAGTTCGAACAATCGCAACTGTTTTGGAGTCATGCCGTCGCCAGCGGCAAGATTTCCAACCCCAAGGATTTCATCAATCCGGTGCCCCATTTGAGTTTTGTTCATGGACAGGACCAGGTGGACTTTCTCAAGGCCCGCCATGCAGGCATGTCCGCCCACCATTTTTTCGCGGGAATGGAATACAGCACGGACCGCGCGACCATCGGGAGCTGGGCTCCGCTCCTCACCGAAGGACGCGGGGAGGTCCCCATCGCGGCGACGAAGATGGATGGGGGCACCGACGTGAATTTCGGTTCCATCTCCCGCAAGCTTCTCGACTGGCTCTCGCAGCAGGAGGGGTGCGGCATTGCCACAAATCACCGCGTCGTGGATCTCGAGCGGGTTCTTGCCGGGTGGAATGTTTCCATCCGCGACCTCGCCTCCGGCGAAGTCCGCCAGAACCGCGCGAAGTTTATTTTTGTCGGAGCGGGCGGCGGCAGTCTCCCCCTTTTGCAAAAAGCCGGCATCCCCGAAGCCAAGGGGCTCGGCGGTTTTCCCATCGGCGGACAGTGGCTGGTCTGCGACAACCCGGAAATCGTGCAGCGCCATCAGGCCAAGGTGTATGGTCAGGCCCTGGACGCCGCGCCCACCATGGCGGTACCTCATCTCGACACCCGGGTGCTCGACGGCAAAAAGACCCTGCTTTTCGGGCCCTTCGCGGCTTGGACCACGAAATTCCTCCACCGCAAGGGAAGCTGGCTGGACCTGCCACTTTCGGTGAAGCCCGACAATCTCGCCACGCTCGCTAAGATTGGCCTGACCAATATTGACTTGGTGAAATATCTCGTCCAGCAGGGCACGCAAAGCATGGCCGACCGCATGGAAGTGCTGCATGTCTTTTACCCCGCCGCCAAGACGGAAGACTGGAAGCTGATCGACGCCGGCATTCGCGTGCAGGCCATCAAGAAGACGGACGGCGAGGCCGGCATCGTCCATTATGGCACCGAAGTGATCACCAACGCGGACAAAACCATCTCCGCCCTCCTCGGCGCCTCACCCGGAGCTTCGGTCTGCGTGAACATCGTTCTCGAAGTCCTGAAAAATTGTTTCCCGGAGCTCCTGCAAAGTCCGGAGGGCCGGGCCCGCCTCAAGGAAATGATCCCCACCCACGACGTGGACATCAAACTGCCCGAGAACGCAGGGTTTTTCCGCGAGCATCATGCCAAAGTCCTCGAGGTGCTTCAGCTCAACCGCTGATCTCCCGGACGGGAAAAGGCGGCTGCTATCCCCTCCGCTTTGACGGCAGTGCACGCCATTGACTGGGGGGCGTTTTGGTGCGCTGAGTGAAATCTTTGGTCAGATGATACGGCGAGCTGTAACCCAATTGCGCCGCGATTTCCTTGATGCTCAGCGCGGTATTAGCGAGGAGCCCCTTCACCCGTCGGAAGCGCACTTCGTTCTGGTATTGTTTGGGAGAGAATCCGGTCTGCTTTTTGAAAGCCCGGCGAAAATACGAATACCCGACCCCGAGTTGGCGCGCGTGCTCTTCAATGGTGGCGTCGCCGTCGGTGGTGGCCGATGACAACAGGGTCTGGGCCTGCGAGACCATCGCTTCGATGCGCCGCGGCACGTTGGGCGCCGGGGATTTTTCCTGGAGGCGCAAGAGCAGTTCCAGCGCCAGCAGTCCCAAATGGACGGTAAATCCGGGCGGTTTGGTCCAGGCCATCTGGAAAGCCCGTTCCCAGACCTGTTCCATCTCGAGGGTCAGTGGCGGACGGTGCACCGGTTTGGTGGGATCAAATAGGCCATTTTTGCGGAGTCGATCGATTTGCCTCCCGCGCAATTCAATCCAGGATTCTGTCCAGCCCGTGCCCGGAAGAGGACGATAGCGGTGCCAGATCCCCGGATGCAAAAGGATGGTCGTGCCCGCCGAAATGGACACGCGTCGGGTCAGGGAGGATTCGAATTCCCCGCGTCCCGCCTGGATGCAAAGAAGCTGGCAGCTTGTCAGCGTCCGGCCCTCCTCCCACTCAAAATGATGCCCGGCCGGGTGCCGGTCGGGGGGATAAATCGGGGCGTTATCCTCCATCCGGACACGCCCGAACGACGTGGCGTAGATCTCCCACTGCCGTACTTCGGCGGAGATGGGGAAGTAAGAAAAAAAACTGTGCTGCTTCACAAGAAGAGTGTCATTTTTTATAGGACAAAAATCAGTTTGTCCATTTTCCGTACGGCTCCCGCAGGATAGGCTCCCTCTATGTCCACCCCCTATTCATTCGCCCACAGTTCCTACGCCGACCTCGGGGTCGATACCGAAGCCGCCCTTCAGACCCTCGCAACCATCCCGATCTCCCTCCACTGCTGGCAGGGTGACGATGTGGGCGGATTTGAGGCGGGTGGAGGCAAGCTGTCGGGAGGCATCCAGGCCACCGGCAACTACCCTGGCAAAGCGCGGACGATTGAGGAGTTGCAGTCCGACCTCGACAAGGCCCTTTCGCTCATCCCGGGCAAACATCGTCTCAACCTGCACGCCATTTACGGCGACTTCGGCGGGAAAAAAGTGGACCGCAACGAAATCACCACGGAGCATTTCCAGGGCTGGATCACGTGGTGCCAGGAGCGCGGTCTCGGCCTGGACTTTAATCCGTCTTTTTTCTCCCACCCTCTTTCTGCCGACGGATTCACTCTGTCCCACCCCGATGCCGCCATCCGCGAATTCTGGATCGAGCACGGCATCCGTTGCCGCGAAATCGGGGCGGAGGCGGGCCGGCAACTCGGCAACCCCTGCGTGACCAACGTGTGGATTCCCGACGGCTACAAAGATCTGCCGGTGGACCGCAAAACCCCGCGCGAGCGCCTGGAAGCCTCCCTCGACGCCCTCTTTGCCAAACCCCTCGACCCGCAACACAACCTCGACGCCGTCGAATGCAAACTCTTTGGCATCGGCTCGGAATCGTACGTCGTCGGCTCACATGAGTTCTACATGGGCTACGCGGTGAAAAACCGGAAACTGCTCTGCCTCGATGCCGGACATTTTCATCCGACGGAAAGCCTCGCCGACAAAATCAGTTCTGTGCTGCAGTTCGTCCCCGAGATTCTTCTGCATGTCAGTCGCGGCGTGCGCTGGGACAGCGACCATGTCGTGCTCCTCGACGACCCGACCCGAGCCATCGCGGAGGAAATCGTCCGCGGCGGATTCCTCGGACGCACGCATATCGGACTCGACTTTTTCGATGCCAGCATCAACCGCGTCGCGGCCTGGACCATTGGCACCCGCAACGCCCTGAAGTGCCTCCTCCTCGCCCTCCTCGAGCCCGTGGAAAAGCTGCGCGCCGCCGAGCAGTCCGCCGACCACACCACCCGCCTGGCTTTGCTGGAGGAGGCCAAAACGCTGCCCTTAGCCGCCGTCTGGGACGAACATTGCCGACGTCAGAATGTGCCCGTGGGCGTGAAGTGGCTCGACGAAGTGAAGGCGTACGAACGTGACGTGCTGGCCGGGAGGTAGGCTGGAGGGAAACGCGTTGTCCTTTCCCTGGAGTGCGCGTAGGTCATGCTCCATGAATCCGCCTCCGCTCCCAAAATCCGCCGGTCATCCCATCAAAAGAGCAGTCTTCAAGGAAAGCCTCACGATGCGACTTGGCGATGTGAGTTTTGACTACACGCTGATCGAAAAGTCCCATCTCAAAGCCGAGGCCTGGATCAATGAAAACCCCGGCATTGAGATCGTGCAGATCCAGACCTTTCACTCGTCGCTCCACGGCATAACCGTCGTCTGGTATCGGTGAAAAACTGTAGGCCGTCCCGCTGGGACGGCACGGCGGGGAACCGCCCCGGCGGTGCGGGCGACAGTATCGGAATTGCGGCATTTGATTTGCTTGGAAATTGCCTGTGGAACAGACAGATTCCGCATTCATGTCCGCCGACCCATCCGCCGTGAGAGCCGCCGCGACCCAGTTGCAGCGCCTGCGCTCTTCGCTGAACCAGGTGCTTTTTGGGCAGGAAGGGCTGGTGGATACGGTCATTGTCGGCCTGCTTTCCCGCGGCCACCTGCTTCTCGAGGGCCTTCCGGGCCTGGGCAAAACGGAGTTGGTCAAAGGCCTGGCGCGCTCGCTCGCTCTGGAGGCGCGACGGGTGCAGTTCACGCCCGATCTGTTGCCGGGCGACATCACAGGGAATCCCATATTGCAGGAAGTGGAGGGCCGCCGACAGTTCGTTTTTCAACCGGGTCCGCTCTTCGCCAACCTGGTGCTGGCGGATGAAATCAATCGCGCCTCGCCCAAGACACAATCCGCCCTGCTGGAAGCGATGCAGGAACGTCGGGTCACGGTGATGGGCGAATCCCACGAACTGCCCGATCCGTTTTTTGTCCTCGCCACCCAAAATCCCATCGAGCTGGAAGGCACGTATCCTCTGCCCGAGGCCCAGCTGGACCGGTTTTTGTTCAAGCTCGAAGTGCAGCGCAACTCCGCCGAGGTTTTGCAAAAAATCGTGCAGAACCGTGAGATTGGCATCGAGCCGAAGGTCGAGCAGGTCATGACGCGGGACGAACTGCTGGCACTCTGCGCGCTGGCCCGCGCCATCCATCTGCCCGATGTGGTGGCCAATTACATTGCCCGCCTGGTGGACGCCACGCATGAAGGCGCGGCCGCGGAGGGCGTGAAATTCGGGGCCAGCCCGCGTGCCGCGCTCGCC
>JBGSVZ010000093.1:0-60388 GCA_041752695.1 Terrimicrobiaceae bacterium | reverse complement strand
TCCAGCGCCACTCGGGCTTTGAACTCCGGCTCGTGTCTTCTGCGTTTTCCTTTCATCGGCTTTTTCCTTGTATCCCTCCCTCCCGATTCCCGCAAAATCTATAGCTTAACCACTGGTCCGATTTTTGGGGTCCACCTCAGAACTTCCCGGCTCCCGCGACCAACGCGTGGGTGGCGAGGCCGATCTGGAAATCCGCATCGATCTCCTTGCTGCGCTGGAACCACCAGGCGATGAGCTTTTGGTACGAGGGCGGATCGGGCACAAGATTGTAACTGGCCCGCAGCCGCCAGCCCAACAGTCCGTCCTGACGGGCTTTCGTTCCGCGCAAGACGCGCACCGCGCCGAGCCAGCGAACATTGTCGGCTTTCAGCAGAGTCTGGAGCCCCTTCGCGAGATAAATGAGGGCCTCGTCGGTTTTGTCCGCGGGATACTCATCCAGTTCGTCCCACAGCGCATAAACACCCTCCATTTCTCGGGCCTTCTGTGCGGACCGCGGTTTGACATCTTTCACTGAAAGTCATCTTTCGCGTTTAAATCAGAGTTGTCCATTCCGTTCAGTCAGGGTTCCCCCTGATTAGGGGGTATCGGGAAAATGCCATTTCGCTAAGTTCCGCGGCACTTATGTTTTGAACTCTGCCTCTGCTTTTGTGCGGTGCAGACCGGATAACCTGATTTTCCTGAACCTTTCCTAATTTTTGACCCAAGCAACCAGATGACTCCATTGAACGTTCCCGGCCTACGCCGCTTGTTCCTGTGGGTTGGCCTCATGGCCAGCCTGTTCCTGGCGGAGGGCGCATCGGCGCTCACGTTGACCTATACGCCCTTTGAGGTGAGGTATAGCATGCCGCCGTCGCTGGATCTCCAAATCAATTCCTCCCGAGCCTGGCAGGATGGTGGGCTGAGCGGCACGGGCGCCATCAACAAAATTGGCGCGGGCCTGCTCGTCCTTTCGGGCACGAACACCTACACCGGCACGACCACCGTGACGGCGGGCACCTTGCAATTCGCGAGAACCCTTTCGCTCTACAATAACGTGCCGGCGCAGTGGACGAACCTCAGCGTGTTGAGTGGCGCGGGGGCGTACTTCAATGTGGGCGGCGCGGGTGAATTTACGTCGGCGGACATTGCGACGGTGAGCGCGGCGGCGGGTGTTTTCAAGGCGGGCTCCACCCTTGGGCTCGATACTTCGAACGCGCCTTCGTCTCTCTTTTCCTTCAGCAATAACATCAACGCCGCGAATTTTGCGGTGACGAAGCAGGGCCTCGGGACGCTTTCCCTCAGCGGCAGCAATAACTTTGCCGGCGGGTTTACCATCGGGCAGAATTTTACCGTAGTTCCGGGGCAGTTCATCTACGGCGGCACCGCGAACAGCAGCCGCGTGACACTGGCGAGCGCGGGCGCCTTGGGCACGAGCGGAACGATCTTTTTTCAGGGCGGGAGCCTCCAGTTCACGGCGTCGAATAAGACGGACTATTCTTCGCGATTCAGCCAGGCGGACGGGCAATTGTTCAACATTGATACCAATGGCCAGAACGTGACGTTTGCCAGCGCGCTGAAAGCCGGGAGCTTCGGGCGGTTGACGAAGACGGGCTCGGGCACGTTGACCCTGACCGCGCTCAATACGCCAGGCACCGTCGGCGTCCAGGGTGGCACGCTCCGGATCAGCGCGGGCGAGTTGAATTCCTCTGTTTCGCCGGGGGATATCGAGATCATCGACGGGGCGCTGCTCGTCGCTGGCGGCACGGTGAATTCCTTCAGGGCTTATGTTGGCTCCGACGGGTCGCTGCACAATCTCTCCCAGCTTGATCTGGGCTATCTCCCGGCGTCGCGGAATGCCTCTGCGACGGTGAGTTCCGGCCTCTGGCAGGTGGCCGGGCTGGCCATCGGAACCCGTCAGCAGACCGGAGTGGTGTCGGTTACGGGCGGCACCATCGCCGCCGGCAGCGTCATCCTCGGCGGCCATCCGTTTGATTCCCAAGGTGGCTTCGGCACGCTGAATCTGAGCGGCAGCGGCGTGGTCACCGCCAGCAGCGTCGATATCGGTGCGACCAACGGCGTGGGCGTCGCAAACGTTTCGGGCGGACGAATGACCATTGCCAATACCCTGACGGTGGGAAGCAATTACGGCTATGCCCCCTCGGTGCTTCTCAATCTCACCTCCGGCACGATCAGCGCCGGGGATATCAAGGTGGGAACGAACGCGACCGGAACGTTGAATGTCTCGGGCGGGCTCCTCAGCGGGACCGGCACAATGCTCATCGGGGGCCTGAACAGCGCCGACAACGGCACGGTGAACCTGAGCGGGAGCGGCACGGTCAACTCTTCGGTTCTGGTGCGGTCGAGTGGCCCGGCAGCCACGCTCAATGTCAATGGCGGGGTGCTTAATGCCCCGTCTTTGAGCCTCTATTCGTCAGGGGGAACGGCGGCTCTCCATGTCACCGGCGGTCGGATCAATGCGACGGATTTCAGCACGCAGGCCAATACCCTGATCACCATTTCCGGAGGCACGACGGCTGTGACCGGCACAATGAACCTGAATTACCTGAATGGGTCCGGTGGAGCACTAAATCTCAGCGGGGGCTCCCTCGTCGTCGGTGAGCTTCGGGCCGATAACCAGATCCATGTCTCCGGCGGCTCCCTGGCCATGGGCAGCGGGGTCACGCGGAATCATCTGTCGATTTCCGGAACCGGCGCGGTATCGGTGGCGTCCGGGAGCGGAACGCTGTTTCTCCTTTATAATGGAGGCTTCACCACTGGCCATTTGAATCTCGGGGGTGACGTGGGCGGGCCAGCCACGACCGCTGGCACGTTGAATGCCGATGCGGTGAGTGGAGGGTTTTCTTTTGGGAATTTCGTCAATTTCAACAACACCGGGACCTACGCCTTCGCACCCAAGCTTCAGGGTTATCTCGGCGTTACCAAAAGCGGTGCCGGCACCACGCAGCTGACAGGATCGAATAACTACCTCGGCGGTACGGTGCTCAACGCCGGGACGCTAGAGATCGGGTCGGCGAATGCTCTGAGCACGGGTCTCATCACGATCAATGGCGGCGCGTTGCGGGCCGCGGGGGAGGAACGTACGCTGACCAATAGCGTCGTGCTGGCGGGGGATTTCACCCTTGGGCGCCAGACGAATTTCGCCGGCGACGTCACGCTCACGAACAACATCACCATCACCTCGGCGAATCCGGACTCGTCCGCTCCTGTCACGTCGATCATCAGCGGGCCCATCACCGGCGCTTATGGGCTAACCTTCGCCACGGGACTGAATCCCATCGGCACGATCATTCTCTCCGGCAGCAACAGCTATTCCGGAGGCACGACGATCCAGAGCGGAACCGTCCAGATTGGCAACAGCGGCACGACGGGTTCGGTCAACGGCAATATCGTCGACAATGGCAGCCTGGTTTTTGCGCGCAGCGATTCGGTGAATATTATCAATACGATCAGCGGCACGGGCATGGTATGGCAGGCGGGCGCGGGAACACTGACCTTAAGCGCGAGTAATTCCTACAGCGGCGGGACCACCGTCTCGGCCGGCACGCTCGGCATCGGCGGTGACTCGGCCCTCGGCACGGGAGCCATCACGATCACCGGCGGCGGGATCCGGGCCGTTGGCCAGGCGCGCACGCTTTCGAATGCACTCTTCACCAGCGGCACCTTTGTTCTCGGCCGTGCGACCTCTTTCACTGGCACGACCACTTTGCTGGGAAACACCACGATCATTGCGAGCAATCCCGATGGCCCCGCCAATGCCGATTCGTCCTTCGGTGGACCGATCGGGGGAAATTTTGGGGTCACCCTCCTGGAGGGATCGGGCACGGCGGGCATCGGGGCGGGCTATCTGGTTTTCAATGGCAGCAACAGTTATACCGGTGGCACAATCCTGCGCACACGCCTCTCGATCAATAGTGATGCGGCGCTGGGTGCCACGTCTGGCGCGCTCACCATGGATGGCGGCACGCTCCGTCAGACGGCGTCCATCGCTTCCAACCGCAATGTCATCCTCAACGGCACGGGAGGCACCTTTGAGATTGGCGGCAACTTCAGCACGTTCTCCGGGACGATTTCCGGCGCTGGCGGGGTGACGATGACTTCGGGTTTCCTTCGGCTCAATGGACCCACCCTTTACACGGGATCCACCACCATCAACGGCGGGTCGCTGAAATTCGGCAACAGCGGAACAGGTTTTTCCACCCCCTCCACTCCGGGTGTCACGATCAATTCCGGCGGCGCGCTCTATTTTGGAGACAACGTTCTTTATGGGGGCCCGATCACCGGGGCGGGGCGGCTCGAGCATGAATTCACCGGCACCACGATCCTCACCGGAACGAACTCCTACGCCGGCGGCACCCGGATCAATGGCGGGGCGCTTCAACTGGGCAATGGGGGCACCACCGGTTCAATCGTGGGCAACGTCGATAACAACCTGGGCGACCTCCGCTTCAATCGCTCCGATGCCGTCAATTTCTCCGGCACGATCAGCGGCAGCGGAGGCGTCTCCCAGGTCGGCACCGGCACGACGATACTCAGCGGCAATAATACCTACACCGACAGCACCACCATTACCGCCGGAACCCTGTCGATTGGCGCTGGCGGCACGACCGGCTCGATTGCGAGCGCAAGCGTCCTCAATAACGCCGCGCTGGCCTTCAATCGCAGCGATGCGCAGACCTACGGTGGCAACATTAGCGGCACCGGCAGTCTCGCGAAGCTGGGTACCAATCTCCTGACGCTCACCGGTTCGAACACTTACACTGGCGGCACCGTGATCAACGCCGGTCAGCTCAATCTTGGCCATGCGAATGCCTTGGGCGCGGGCGCGCTCGCAGTGAATAGTGGCACCCTCAATTTGCTTGGCCGGAGCGTCACTGTCGCTTCTCTGAGCGGCAGCTCCGCCGCTGTGATAACCAGTTCCACGACCGGCGCTCTCACTTTTACCTCGAGCCAAAGTGCCGATACCACCTACGCGGGCACGATCTCCAATGGCCTGGGCACCCTTTCCCTTGCCAAGTCAGGCTCAGGAACCCTCACGCTCACAGGATCAAACCCCTACACCGGCGGCACGGTCCTCAGCGGCGGAGTTCTTTCGCTCGGCAACGCCCAAGCGATTGCTGGCAGCGGCACCATTTCCTTCTCCGGCGGCACTCTGCAATCCACCGGCTCCAATACGACCGACTACTCCTCCCGCTTTTCGCAGACCGCAGGCCAGCTTTATAGCCTCGATACCAACGGGCAGAATGTCACTCTATCAGGCACGCTGGCCAGTTCCGGCGGCAGCCTGACCAAACTGGGCGCCGGCACACTCACACTCACGGCCGGCAATTCCTATGCCGGGGTGACCACCATTTCCGGTGGCACTTTGCAGATCGGCGCCGGCGGCGCAACCGGCTCGATCGCAAGCGCAAGCATCGTCAATAACTCGCTGCTGGCCTTCAATCGCAGCGATGCGCAGACCTTTGGCGGCGTCATCAGCGGCACCGGCAGCCTCGCGAAACTAGGCGCCAATCTCCTGACGCTGACCGGCAGCAACACCTACAGCGGTGCGACCACCATTTCCAGCGGCACGTTGCAGATCGGCGACGGAAACACGACCGGCTCGATCGCAAGTGGCACTGTCGCCAACAGCGGAGTGCTCGCCTTCAATCGCAGCGACGCGCAGACGTACAGCGGCGTGATCAGCGGCACCGGCAGCCTCGCGAAACTGGGTGCCAATCTCCTGACCCTGACCGGCAGCAACACGTACAGCGGTGCGACCACCATCTCCAGCGGCACCCTGCAGATCGGCGCTGGCAGCAGCACCGGCTCGCTTGCGAGCGCGAGCGTCGTGAATAACGCGGCGCTGGCTTTCAACCGCAGCAATGCGTCGACCTTCGACGGCGTCGTCAGCGGCACCGGCAGCCTCACGAAGCTCGGTCTAGGCACCCTCACGCTGACCGGCAGCAATTCCTACACCGGTGCGACCTCCATCTCCGCAGGCGTCTTGCGAATCGGCAACGGCGGCACGACCGGCATGGTCGGCAGCGGCACGATCTTCAACAACATCGCGGGGGGAGTCGTTGGCCTCCAATTCAATCGCTCGGACGCGTTCACCGTGGGCAACACGATCGTGGGCACGGGCGGCGTAGGCATTGTCGGGACTGGCACCACCATCTTCACGGGAGGCAACACCTACTCCGGTTTTACCTCGATCAGCAACGGAGCCACGCTGCAGGGCAGCGTGAGCACAAAATACACCGGCAACCAGACGGTCTCGTCGGTCTTTGGCGTCAATCTTATTTCCACCACGGGCACCGCTTCCCTTCAGCTCCGGGCCAATGGCCTGGACGATTCTTCCGCGCAAACTCTGACGGTCTCCAATGCCCTGCAAGCCTCCAGCGGCGGAGACATCACGATCGATGTGAACCGCGAAGCCAGCAGCACCGGCTCCAACAAAACCATCGCTCTTGGCACGGCCACTTCCCTGAATCTCGGAATCTCCGCGTCGGGCACCACCGTGGTCAATGTCACAGGGGGTAATGGCTATGCTCTCTCCTTCGGCAATATTTCCCTGGCCGGCGGCGCGACGAGCGGTTCTTTTCTCTTGAACCCCACAACTGCCAATCTGACGGTCGGCAGTGCCTCATCGGCCGGCGCCGCGGTTAAGACTCTAATCCTTGGTGGCACCTCAACCGGCAATATCGTCAGCGGAGCCATCGCGGACGGTTCCGGCACGGTCTCGCTCATCAAGGACAACGCGAGTACCTGGACTTTGACGGGAGCTAGCTCCTATACCGGCGCCACCACCATCTCCGGCGGCGTCCTGCAGATCGGCAATGGCGGAACCACAGGCTCAATCGCAAGCGCGAACGTGATCGACAACGCGACGCTGGCCTTCAATCGCAGCAACACTGGGACCTACGCTGGGGTCATTAGCGGCAGTGGCAGCGTTTCGCAGCTCGGCAGCGGCACGACCATTCTCAGCGGCAGTAACACGTATACGGGTGCGACCACCATTTCTGCCGGTACCCTGCAGATCGGGGCGGGCAGCACCACCGGCTCGATCAATAGCACGAGCGTCGTCAATAACGCGGCACTGGCTTTCAACCGCAGCAACGCCCTGACCTACGCGGGCAGCATGAGCGGCACCGGCAGGGTCTCGCAGATCGGCAGTGGCAACACCACACTCTCCGGCAGCAGCAGCTACACCGGCGGCACCGTGATCAGCAGCGGCAAAGTGATCCTCGGCCACACCAACGCCCTGGGCAGCGGGCCTCTCACAGTGAACCTCGGTACGCTGGACTTGAATGGCCAGAATCTCACCGTCTCCTCGCTCAGCGGCACGAGCGCCGCGGGGACCATTACCACCGGCACGGCCGGAAGCTATGTCTTCATCGCGAGCCAAAGCGCCGACACCACATACGCCGGCACGATCACCAATGGCTTGGGCACCCTTTCCCTTGCGAAATCCGGCAGCGGCACTCTCACGCTGACGGGATCAAACTCCTACACCGGCAACACCACCATCGCGGAAGGCACCCTCGTGGTGGCCCGCACCCTCGGATTGGGCAATTACCTCGGCGACATCGCCAACAACGGCGTGTTGAGCGTCGCGTCCACTTCCGACCAGATCCTGGCGGGCGTGATCTCCGGCTCCGGTTCGCTGGTGAAGGACAACAGCGGCACGCTCACCCTCACGGCCGACAATACGTTTACCGGCGGCACCACAATCACCAGCGGCGCTCTCCAGCTCGGCAATAATACCGCCACCGGCAGCGTGACCGGCGACATCACCAACAACGCCTCGCTCGTCTTCAACCGCTCAAACACCGTCGATTATTCCGGCGTGATCTCCGGCACCGGCGCGCTCACGAAAGCTGGCGCCGGCACGCTCACGCTCACTGGCAACAACACCTCCACGGGGGGCACGACCATCTCTGCCGGCAATCTCCAGATCGGCAACTTCGGCACCACCGGCAGCATCCTCGGCGATATCGTGAACAACGGTTCGCTCACCTTCTTGCGCTCCGATTCCACCACCTTTGCGGGAAACATTTCCGGCACCGGTTCCCTCTCCACAAACAACTATGGCGCCATCCTCAAGCTCACGGGCACGAATAGCTACGCTGGTGGCACGACGATCTCCAATGGCTTCATCGAATTCGCCACCGGCGCCAATCTCGGCACCGGCAACATCACGCTCATTGAAGGCGGGTTGCGGTGGGCGCCGGGCAACACCACCGACATCTCCTCCCGTTTGAGCGTGCTGGGAGATAGCGAAGGGGCCGTCTTCGACACGAATGGCAATAACGTGACTTTCGCTTCTTCCATCTTTGGAACCTCCTTTGCAGGCGAGCCTTACAGTTACCTCGCCAAGGGCGGTGCCGGCACCCTGACTCTCGGTGGGGCCACGAACATCAGAAAATTTTTTGTCGAGGGCGGAACTCTCGATTTCGGAACCGGCACCTACGAGGGCAGCCTGGAGATAGGTTCCGATTATTACACCCTGGATCCGTCGAGCTACGGCCCAAGCGCAGCGATCCTCTCAGGGGCAGGCACATCCTTTCACACCGTGATCGACGGCATCGTCGGTAATTTTAACAGTCAATTTTCCTCCACGCTCACCGTCACCAATGGTGCGGCCTACACCGGCTTCAACGATCTCAAGGTTGGCACTGGCGGGACCGGTCAGGCCTCCCTCGTCGTTTCCAGCGGCGGCTCCGTCTCCACCAGCTCCACCTTCATCGGTAACTTCTCTCACGGTCTATCTGTCGCGAGTGTCTCGGGTGCCGGCTCCACGTTTACGGCCGTCAATCTTTATGTCGGGTCGAATACTTCGTTCGACCAACTCAACACCGATAACTCCTCGATGACCTTCTCCAACGGGGCCACCGGGTCCGTCACCACGACCGTAATCGGCCGAAATGGGGCCTTGGGCGCGAACAGCCTCACCCTCTCCGGCACCACCACCAAATTCACGACCGGCTCGCTCACCGTCGCCCAAGGGGGCAGCGACAATGGCACCGTGAACATCGGCTCCGCGGCCGGCGATGCCGCCGCCGGTGGCGGCATCCTCGACACCGCGACCGTCACCGGCGGCTCCGGCGCCGCCGTCCTTCAGTTCAACACCATCGGCGACGACCTCGCCCCGACCTACTTCACCCGCGACGGCACCAGCAGCGGCACGGGCGTGAATACCGCGGGCGGCCTCTCCCTCGTGAACACCGCCGGAACCACCATCCTCACCGGCAACGCCGCGCACACTGGTGGCACCACCATCAACGGCGGCTCCCTCCAGATCGGCGCAGGCGGCACCACAGGTTCATTGAACGGCAATGTCGCACTGGCCAGTGGCGGCACTTTTGCCTTCAACCGCAGCAACGCGCTGACCTACACTGGCACCATCAGCGGCACCGGCCGCGTCTCACAGATCGGCACCGGCGCCCTGACGTTCTCCGGCAGCAACACGTACACCGGCGGCACCACCATCACTAGCGGCACGCTGGCCAAGGCGAGCAACAACGCCGTGGGCACCGGCACCGTCGTGGTCGAAGGCGGCGTCTTCCTGATCGAAAACGGCGTCACCGGCACCAATAATGCCGTGACGCTCTCCGGCGGCGAATACCAGCGCGTCCTGAGCGGCAACATCGCCCATGCCGTGGACGCCACGAGCAGCTTCGCAGGCGGCGATCCCGACACCACCGCGCAGATCCTCGCCGGGGCGCTCACCGCGAGCGGCACCCTGTCCTCCGCCTTTGCCAACACCTCCAGCGCGCTGAACGATGAAATCCGCCTGACCGACGTCTATGCCTTCCAGGGCACGGGCTCGGATATCTTCGTGCTGCAACTTTCTTTCACCGCGACGTCTCCGGACGCCTATCTCGGGTGGCTAAGCGGCAACCAGTGGGTGAATGCCAGGGACGGCAACACCGGCAACAACCCGCTCTATGCGTCGCAATTCGACGGGACGTTTGCAGAGTTCCAAATCCTCCATGGCTTTACGCTCTCCGATTACGTCGGGGCGTGGGGGGTAGACGTAAGCGGCGGCGCCACCTCGACATGGGTTGTGCTGAACCACAACAGCGACTTCGCCGCAATCGGGGCGGTGCCAGAGCCTTCCACCATGGTGCTGCTTACCGTTTCCCTCGGCGGAATGCTGCTCTTTCGTCGCGCTCGCGGGAGGCGCAAGGCCTTGTAAAGGCCGCCTCTGGTCCTCGCCGAGAGAGCCACGTAAAAGCAGAGCACCTATCAAAATCTAGGAAGTCCGAACCCCATCCACTGACCCGGGGAATTTGGCCAGCACGCCAACAAGGTCTCGACCGCCTGCACGATCCGGCACGTGCCCACGGGAATCTCCGTGACGGCCTCCGACACCCGCTCGCAATTTCAGAACCGGGAGTTCGCGCTGGAGCGGTTGCTCGATCTTTTCGAAAAGCAGCGGGAGGAAAAACGTCGGCAACGCCTGGCCGAACTATCCAAGGCCCGGCGGCAGAAGGCGAACCGTTCGCGCGGCACCAAACGCAAGCTGGTCAAAGGCAACCGCAAACGCGGTGAGACGAAGAAGCTCCGCGGGCGCTTTTCGGTGTAGCACCCGGCGGAACCCACCTTCGCCTCCGCATTTCCCATCAGTCGTCCGAGTCGTCCGGTATCCTCACCCGGGCCAGAATCTCATCGGTGTCTGTCCTCACCACCACCAACTCCTCCCCATCCCACTCCGGCGTGTCGCCGATCAATGCCGCGTAATGCCCTGCGGTTTCCTGCGGATGAATCGGGCTGATTTTCATTGGATGGAGAGGCTGGTGATTTGGTTTCCGACGAGGGTGAAGTCGAAATCGAGCGTAACCGGACTCCCGGGGAAGCTGCCTTTCACCTCGCAGCTGGCCAGGACGTGCCCGCCGGACTCCCGGGTGTCGAGCGGGGTGACTTGGAACTGATATTTTCCGGCCGTCTCTTCGACCCACGCGGCGATGGCGGCGTGTCCTTGGTGGTCGGCGTGCTCGTCGTGGACGATGGCGTTTTCCGAAAAGAGAGCGGCTACGACGGCGCCGTCCCCGGCGTTAACCGCTGCGAAATAGTTGACGAGGGATTGAGGAAGTTTCATGGATTTGAGATTGCGATCCGGGGACTCTAGACCATGCTTCCAAAATGGGAAGAACCCACAAAAAAGTAAGTATTTCACCCGCGGGGATTCCCTACACACCGGAGACGGCTGCGGCGGACGTGGAAAAGACCCTCAAAATGCTCGAGGGTCGATGGAAGTTGCTCATTCTTTTCCAGCTTTTCGAAGGAGGCATTCGCCGCTTCTCGGAGCTCGAGCGGGCCATCCCGGCGGTCACCCAGAAGATGCTCGCCCAGCAACTTCGCCAGCTGGAGAAGGACGGAATCGTCGCACGCAAGGTCTATCCGGAGATTCCGCCCAAGGTGGAGTATTCGTTGACGGAATGGGGACAGTCGCTTTGTCCCGCCCTGGATGCGCTTTTGAAATGGGCCGCGACGAGCTCCAATACTCCGCGACCTCCCCGTGCCGATTAACCCGATTTTTGAGGAAAGCTTTTTTGGAGATTCTTCCGCGGCTTTCGCCTAAAGGCAATCACACCCGGGCCCACCATTAAAGTATTGCCTTGCCCGTTCGGGAACGACACTCACGATACCCGAGGAAGCCCATGCGCAGGTTTCCCCATCAACGACCCGCCTATCCGGGCTCACTCCCGAACTTCCGATTCGCCCCTTCCCTCTGGGAGGTAACAGGGTATTTGCGGAAAATTTCCCTTGCTCACGGCGAAACCCCGTCCATAAGTGAGTGCTTACTTACTTATGTCCCGTCCACGCCAATATACCGACGAGGAAATCCTGAAAGTCGCTGCCGAAGTCTTCCTCGAGCACGGCGCCTCAGCCCCGACCGCGCTAATCGCGAAACGGGCGGGTGTTTCCGAAGGCATCCTCTTTAAGCGATTCAAAACCAAGGACGCGCTCTTCTCGGCGGCGCTTATGTCGGACGAAGAGTCCAATCAATGGCGGCGGGATTTGATCGAGAGTGCGGGAAAGAACACGCCCCACCAGAACTTGAGGACGGCCATTCTGGCTCTATTCAGCAAACTCGAAACACTCGTTCCAAAGCTCATGATCCTGGAAGGTCAGGGCCATCATCGTCCCCCACCCTCGGGCGCGAAAGCTCCGCCCCTCGAAGACGCCGCCGCGATTGGCACCTACCTGAAAAAGGAAATCAAAATAGGGCGGCTCAAGCTGAATCACCCCGAGCTTCACGCCCATGAGATCGTCGGAACCGTCGTGCATGGCACTATGCTGAAGCTCCGTCATCAGGCCGGAATTTGCAGTCCTGAACAGTGGGCCCACCATTTGACAGAGGTTCACTTGGGAGCGTCCCCTGGCACGCGGGCCCGGAAAACTCCCGCGAGGAAAACCCAATGAGGGCGGAGTTTTCCCGGAGGACACCCCGGGTGATCGCACTTTTGGCACTGGGCTGCCTGCTAAGCGCCTGCGCAGCGAACCGCGAATCTTGGAAGAACGCGGTGCAAGTCCCCCCGAAGTGGAACTCTCAAACAAAAAGTTCCGGATCCTTAAACCCGGCTGCCATCCGGTTATGGTGGAAGCGGTTTAACGATCCGGTTCTAAACGCGCTCATCGCACAAGCCCTCACAGCGAGCCCTGACATCAAAACGGCTCTGGCAAAAATTGCGGCATCCCGCGGAGAGCGCAGTGTGGAACTTGCCGGTCTGCTTCCCTCGATTTCCGGAAATGCCTCCGACCGCATCCAGCAGCGCGACGAGCAGAGCACCGGATTGGTGACCCGCAGCGAAACCGCCAATCTTTCGGTGGACATGAGCTGGGAGATCGATTTGTTCGGGCGGCAGTTGCAGAATCTCAAGGCGGCCACGAAGGATGTCGAGCAGACCATCGAAAACTATTATGGTGCTCAAGTCACTCTCACCGCGGAAGTGGGATCCGCCTACATCACATTGCGCGGCGCACAGGCTCAACTGGAAGTGCTGGAACGCAATGTCGGAACACGGGGGGAAACGACACAAATTACCCGTTGGAAACAGGAGGCGGGTATTAGTGACATGTTGGAGGTCCAGCAGGCCGTCAGCACACTTGAGCAGGCCCGCGCTTCGATTCCGAGTTTGGAACGGACGATCTCCGAGACCAAAAACCAACTGGCTGTCCTGTGCGGGCAGACACCGGGGCAGCTCGACGGGCTTCTTGCGCGATCCCGTTCCCTGCCTCGCGTTCCCGCCAAAATCGCGACCGGTATCCCCGCAGAGGCCTTGAATAACCGCCCCGACGTGCGCGCCGCGGTGGATGGCGTTCTCGCCGCCTACCATCGCAAGACCGCCGCCGAGTTGGAACGTCTGCCCAGCATCGATCTGAGCGGGACCATCGGACTCGAGGCCCTGCGCACCGGCACGATTTTTTCGCCGGAGGCTGCGGCTCGGACTCTGGCTGGCAGCCTGATGGCCAGCCTGGCCCAGCCCATTTTCGAAGGCGGACGCATCACCGCAAAAATCCGCATCAACGAATCCCAAGCAAGACAAGCGGTTTATGCCTATGAATCAACCGTCCTGACGGCACTATCCGAGGTGGAAAACGCGCTCGTCGCCATCCGCCGGCTCTCGGAGCGTGTGGAGATTTTGCGCAAAGCGGATCAGGCCGCCAGCGAAGCTTCGGAACTCGCGACCCGCCAGTATGAAGCGGGCTCGGTCGATCTCCTCACCGTCCTCGAAGTGCAGCGAACTCAACTCAGCGTCGAAGAGTCCCGCGCCATCACCGAGGCCGATCATTTGAATGCCTACATCCAACTCTACAAAGCCCTCGGAGGAGGGTGGTTACCTTTATGAGCAACCCCGATCTTTCCAAAATTGTGCAGTCCGCAAAAACCTCCTCCCCTGTGGGCAGGTGGATCGTCCTGACCGCAGTGTTGGTGGGCCTCGTGGCCGCCTTTTTTGTCTGGCGGAGCATGGCGGCCGGCGCAAGCAAGACAACCTATGTCACCGAAACCATCCAGCGCGGCGATTTAAAAAACACCGTCATTGCCACCGGCAATCTTGAGCCGACCAATGAAGTAACCGTCGGCAGCGAACTCTCCGGCACCGCGCTGGAAGTGCTGGTGGACACCAACGACCGGGTCACAAAAGGACAAGTGCTCGCCAGACTGGATACGAGTAAGCTGGAGCGGCAGACGGAAAGCAGCCGCGCCACTGCGACCGCCGCAGAAGCCAAA
Source organism: Terrimicrobiaceae bacterium (assembly GCA_041752695.1). Lineage (GTDB taxonomy): Bacteria > Verrucomicrobiota > Verrucomicrobiia > Chthoniobacterales > Terrimicrobiaceae > CALCJD01. The sequence continues at coordinate 46,170 of JBGSVZ010000093.1, read as the reverse complement.
GTCAACCAAACCAAGGCGACCCTGGTGGAGAGCGAAGCCAGCCTCCGCCGGCTGCAGAAACTCAAGGAGGCCAGCGGAGGCAAACTTCCTTCCTCGTCCGAGATGGATGCGGCCATCGCGACCGCCGACCGCGCAAAAGCTGATGTGGCCAGCGCCGAGGCCGAGGTCCTCCAGGCCCAAGCCAACGTCGGCACTAACGAAAGCGACTTGGGAAAATCTGTCATCCGTTCCCCAATCGATGGCATTATCCTCACCCGGGATATCGAGCCGGGACAGACCGTGGCCGCCACCATGACGGCACCGGAGTTATTCGTGGTGGCGGAAAAGCTTGAGAACATGAAGCTCGAGGTGGCTGTCGCCGAGGCCGACATCAGCCGGGTAAAAGATGCGCAACGGGCCGTCTTCACCGTGGACGGCTGGCCCAACCGGTCATTCGAGGCCACGGTGAAGAAAGTCGAATACGGATCCACCGTCACCGACAACGTCGTCACGTATTTGACCGAACTCGAGGTTACCAATGACGATCTCAGCCTGCGTCCCGGCATGACGGCGACGGCGGAGATTGCCGTCGCAGAGGCCATGGGGGCCCTTCTTGTTCCCAATGCAGCCCTCCGTTTCCACCCCGAGTCTGCCAAAAACGGCCCGGGAGGTTCAGCTCCGAAACGCTCGTTCGTGCAAAGCCTGATTCCCGGCCCTCCCCGCCGCGCGATGGAAAGACCAAACGCCGCTGAGGAATCTCCGGCCGTGAAAACAGGTGAAAAGGCCCGCCTTTGGATCCTGCGCGATGGGGAACCCTCCTCCATCGAGGTAGAAACCGGGCTCTCCGACGGACGGGTCACTGCAGTCACCGGCGAAGATCTCACCGAGGGAATGCCGGTCATCACGCACGCCCAAACCCAGCCATGAGCCCGCCTCTCATCGAGCTTCGCGGGATCACCAAGACCTACGGCAAGGGCGACGCGGCCTTTCAAGCCCTGCGGGGCATCAACCTCACCATCAATCAGGGGGATTTTGTCGCCGTGATGGGACCGAGCGGTTCGGGAAAATCCACCCTCATGAATCTCCTCGGCTGCCTCGATACCCCCTCTTCCGGCGAATATCTCTACGAGAAAATCGCGGTGGAAACCCTCAACGCTGACCAGCGCTCCCTCCTCCGCCGCCATGCGCTGGGCTTTATTTTCCAAGGGTTCAATCTCCTCGCCCGAACCAGCGCGCTCGAAAACGTCGAACTCCCCATGATCTACCGCGGAATTTCCACTTCGGAACGTCAGCGTCTGGCCAGCGAAGCTCTCGATACGGTGGGACTGTTGACCAAGCTCTCCAATACTCCCGCTGAACTTTCCGGCGGCCAGCAGCAACGCGTTGCCATCGCCCGCGCCATCGTCACGTCACCCTCGACCCTTCTCGCCGACGAACCGACTGGCAATCTCGACTCCAAAACCACCGGGGAAATCATGCGTCTGCTCGCTCGCCTCAACTCCGAGCGGGGCATCACCATCCTTCTCGTCACGCACGAAGACGAGGTGGCCGCCTACGCCCGGCGCACCATTCATGTGCGGGATGGCCTCATCGCCTCCGACGAATCCAAACCCTGAGATCATGCTCGGAAACGCCTTCCATATCGCTCTGCGGGAAATCCGTCGCAACCTCATGCGGGCCTTTTTGACTGTGCTCGGAGTGATCATCGGCGTGGCGGCCGTCATCACCATGGTCACCCTCGGACAAGGGACCACCCAGGCCGTGAAAAACCAAATCTCCAGCCTCGGCAGCAATCTGGTAATGATTCGGCCAGGCATGGGCTTCGGACCACGGGCTTCATCAGCGGGTGTTCCCAATTTCATCCAAAGCGATGTCGAGGCTCTGCAAAACCAGATCTACGGCATCGCCGCCATCGCTCCGGTCAGCAGCAGCAACTTGAGCACCATCTACCGCCAGAATGCCCGCTCGACCAGCATCACGGGCACCACCCCTGCTTACTTTGGCATCAACAACTGGACTCTCGCCGATGGGCGTCTTTTCGACGAGACGGATCTTCGCAATGGGGCCGCCGTTTGCGTGATCGGCGATACGGCAAAGACCGAGCTTTTCGGCACGGAGAACCCCGTCGGAAAGCTGATCCGCATTGGCAAAACCGCCACCGCCAGCTCCGCCAGCAGCACCACAGAGGAAGCGGCGCCCTACTCTTCATCATTTCAAGTCATCGGCGTGCTCACGGCAAAAGGACAGTCCGGGATGGGCAATCAGGACGACACGATCATCGTGCCCCTTGCCGCCCTCCAGCGCCGTCTGACCGGGCGCTCCTCCTCGCGGGATATTTCCCAGATCACCCTCTCCGCCAAGGAAGGGGCCGATAGCGACCGCCTCATCACCGACATCACCTCCTTGCTGCGCGCCCGACGTAATCTGGACCGCAACGAAGACAATGATTTCAACGTCTTCGACACCCGCCAGATCGCGGAAACCCTTAGCTCCTCCACCAAAATGATGACCATGCTGCTGGCTGCCGTGGCCGGAGTCAGCCTTTTGGTGGGAGGCATCGGCATCATGAACATCATGCTGGTCAGTGTGACGGAGCGCACCCGCGAAATCGGCATCCGCCTGGCCATCGGCGCGCGGGCCAGGGAGGTGCTGCTGCAATTTTTGGTTGAAGCCATCACCCTTTCCTCCGTCGGTGGCATCGCGGGCATCCTGATTGCCTTCGGACTTTGCGTGGGGCTTTCCAGACTCATCCAAGTGCCCTTCCTCTTCGATCTGAAAATCAATCTGATCGCGTTTTTCTTCTCTGCGGCGATTGGGATTGTTTTCGGTTTTGCCCCGGCGCGACGCGCCGCGTCTTTAGACCCCATCGATGCCCTGCGGCACGAATGAGTTCATAAAGGCAAAGGGCCAGGCCGTGCAGACGGGCATTTGTATGTCTGCAGGACTGACTCCGGTTTCCCGATTTCTGACCCCGGTTTCCCTCTCATAGTCTGGTATCAAGCCCGGCGGCCCGCCCGCGCGTGTGAAATTCCGCAGCGAAGATCTACCTGGCTGGCTGCTTCAACTTTTCAGCGAGTTCGTAGGCGCTACGCTCGACCCAGTTGTGCGCGAGTTTGCCGTCGCGCACTTCCCAGATGGAGATGCCGGTGAATTCGACCGCGCGATCATCGGCGGAAGTGCCGAACATCCCGCGATTGCGCCCGGTCGCCGCCCAGCGCGAGACGACGCGGGTGGCATCGGCGCTGGGGAAGATGTCGCGATTGCTCATGCGTAGATCAGCGATCCTTTTTTGGAAAACAGCGATCCACGCCTTGAACGCGACGCGCCCGCGCACCTCCTCCCCCGCGGTCGTAAGCACGAAATCCTCGGTAATCAGCCGGTCCACGAGGCCGAGATCATAAGGTGGATTCCACACGCCTTCCCAAAATTGGAGGAGCATGTGCTCGGGCGTCGGTGCGCCGGCCTTGATCGCTTGGAGCGCATTCACGAGCCTGTGCGGCTCCGCGCGGTTGCGGTAGTCGGCATCGAGAAAGGCGTAGGTGATCGTGCCATCCTGCGCGATCACGTAGGCCGCGCCGAGCGGCAGCTCATCGGACGCATCGCCGTTACGTTCGTGCAGTTTCGCGAACTTTTGCATCGCCTCAGCGACGTCGGGTGTCATCTTAAAAACCACGCCGTACTCGCGCGCCACGCGGTTGCCGATATCCGAGAGCACTTGGAAAGGCAGCTTCTGTTTCTTCGCGGTTTCGTCAGCGTGCTCTGGCAGCTCGGGCGTGAGCGCCACGAGTTGGCCGTCGGCAGCGGTGATCTCCGGCATTTTTTCGGCCAGCGCCGCGAGCGCCAAGTTGCAGTAAGGGCACCAACCGCCGCGATACCACGTCAGCACGACCGGACCCTTTTTCAGCAGATCGCTGAGTCTCGTCGGCTGGCCTTCGGCGTTCTGTAAAGTGAAGTCCGGTGCTTTTGCTCCCGTCTTGAGCGCGCGATCGTAGATGCCACTCGCCGCCACGCTCTCGATGCCTGCTTGGTAGCTCTGCACCTTGTCGGCAGTTGCCGCGTTAAGGAACTCCGCACGTTTTGCGTCAAGGCGTTCTTTTAGCGAATCGGGCTGCCCGGGGGCTGAGCAAATAAGGCCGAGCGACGCCGTGGCGGCGAGAAGAAGGGTGCGGTGAGTGGCAAGGGGCGGGAGACGGTCAGGATGCGGTTTCATAAAAGGCTGCGCTCGTGGCGCGGAGAAAGTTAGTGTAGCGTCTTCGCCCGGTGCGTGCAAATCGTGCCAAGACTTCCCGCAGTTCGTCGAAGACGAGCCTTTACGCATTCGCCTGCCATCCTCACCGCCACGCCACGCCCGCGCGTTCCGGTGGAAGGTTGGGCAGCGCCGTCGCCCGCAGCGCCTCGCGCACGAGGGCGAGTTCTTCATTGATCCGCTCGCGGTCGTAGCGGGCAGGAACGGTTTGATCGGCCATTTCCGCAACGAGCCGGGCGTGAACTGCCAGCACCTCTCGTTGTGCAGCATTGCGAGTCACGCTGCCGACGCGCCGGATGATCAGGAGCAGATCGCCGAGGATCGTCACGTTGCCGGCCGCGGACTGGCGAATTTCATCGAAGCTCTTCGCCACGAAGTGAGCGAACAAAGGCGTGGGCGCGATCACACGCAGCGCTCCCTCTTTTGCGCGAAAGGGCGAGGCAAGGTGCCGCCCGGCGAGTTGGCAGAGCAGCGCGCCGAGATAGTCGAGGCAGGATACGGCAGTGCTAGTGTCGTTCACCCCGGATGAGAGCGCCTTCATCGCGATGTCCACAATCTGCCTCACGCCGAACCCGGCGTCCTGCTCCACGGTGCGGAAGTCGCCGATGGCAAAGAATGTTCGCAACGTCGCGCTGGACTCGTCGTCGAGCGGGCGATTCGAAGAAACGAGCGGTGTGCCTGGCGACAAGAATTCCCCCGGATGATGCTCAAGCCGCAGCACCGCATCGTGATCCTCGGCAAAGCGCAATAGACCGTCGGTCGAGACGTGCTGAAGATAGCCTGTCCCCTGCACGGCGGTGGGATACCATTTGTGATTCTCAGACAGTTCCATCAGCGCTTCTTCTTTTTGATCACCAAGCTCATCGGGAAAGAGCGTCTTAATCGCGGACTGCGTCTCGTCAGCGATCGCACGCAGGATGGACGAAGCCTGGATGGATGTCGCGACGTGGTGGATGAAAAAAATCAGGAAGCCGATCGAGACGAGCGCAAGGATCAGTGCAAAGGCGACCGCGACCAGGGGGACAAAGCCCTCACCATCCTTTTCCGCGCCCCCGCGGATCGTCCGCAACACAATCAGGCAATAGGTGAAAATGGCCACGAAGACGCCTAGCACGACTTGATTGGCCCGATCCCGCATGAAGTTGCGGAGAATACGGGGCGTGTACTGCGTGGATGCGAGTGAGAGCGTGACGATGGTGATCGAGAATGCCACGCCTGCCACGGTGATCATCGACCCGGCAATGGCCGTGAGCATGCCACGCGCTCCCTCCGCGCCGGCATTGAGGAGCGGACCCCAGCTTTTCGCGGCGAGTGGTTCGGCAAATACGACGTCCAGTTCAACCAATCCCAACGCGAGAATGATGGCCGCAAGGACGAGCAGCGCCGGCACGAACCAAAGCGAGGAGCGGACCTCGATCCAGATTTTCCTGAACATATGTCAAAGGATGCGCCAGCGGGTCGCGCAAGTCACGCACAGTGCGGTGGAATGATGCGCGTCACCATCACCTTTGGCCGTCTTTTTCGCGCTGCTGTGCGGAGACTTCGATTTGAGGGATCAATCTGATCGCGTTTTTCTTCTCCGCGGCGATTGGGATTGTTTTCGGTTTTGCCCCGGCGCGACGCGCCGCGTCTTTAGACCCCATCGATGCCTTGCGGCACGAATAGGTCCCCCGGCAAAGAAGCTTTGAGCCATTTTGGAAGCCCTGACGCGTTTCGACGCCTATCGGTTCGGGAATGGCTCAATGAAGGAATCCCCGTGCCGGCCAAAGTAAATCGCTTTGCGCCCCACCAAATGGACAGTGTAATACACAACGCCCGCCTCCGCGATGCGCTTGAGGAACTCCTGATAGGTGATCCGCTTTGCCTGACTGTCCCGGATGGCGGCGCTCACGCTTTCCGCACAAAATGCGTCGGCGATTTGCGGCGTGGTCCAATTGGGCCAGGCTGTCTGATAGTGGCTCAAATCCGCCGCGTAATACGTCTTCATGCCAAAGATCAGGTTGGCGGAATACCATTCCACGCCGTCTTCGGTGATTCGTCGGAGGGTTTCGGGAAAAGGGACGGAGCCGTCGAAGGCGCCGGTGGTGCATTGATCGAGGATTTCGGGTGTCATGGGATGTTTGTTTGTTGAACTAAGTGACAGGACTGCGCCCATCGCTTTTGTTTTGGGTCAGAAGCTTTTGAATCGTGCGAAGGAATTTCCCGCGCTCCGAGGGACTCAGTCCGGAAAAAAAGACCTCCTCATTTTTGTCCGCCTGGGCGGCGAGTTTGGGGACGAGGTTCCGGCCTTCCTTGGTGAGGGAAATGGCGACGGCCCGACGATCGCTGGCATCGGCATCACGCTGGACCCATCCCCTCGCCATCAGCCGGTCAACCATGCGGGACAGCGAGCCTTGATCCACCTCGACGCGGGCGACGATCTCCTTGAGGGGAAGCGAGTCGTGGTCAAACAAGACCCGCAACACGACCCATTGGGGAACGGAGACGTCGTGCGTCGCGAGGCGCTCGGCAAATGAGGAACTGACGGCGTTCGACAGTTTCCGCAGCCAGTATCCGAGGTGTTCCGGCAAAACGCTTGGCTCATTTCCCATGGAGTTAGATTCCCATGCCATAACATATATGTCAAAGCATACTATGCGACGACACGGTGGAAGTGCTCATGCCGAGCTTACGGAAAGCGTCCCGCCGCGGCCGCAGCTCTTCGTTCGCGATCCTCCCAGGCCGCGACAAAAAGGAGCAGCACCGTTCCGGTTCTTCCCGCGGCGAGGAGATCCATGAAGACGAACAGTGGAAGGTGATCCGGTGTTTTATCTTGGCAAACACCCATGGGCCATTTAGCGCAAGAGTCCATTCTATGAAATCCCTCTTCCTCATCCTTTGCAGCGTTCTGGCATTTTTCCCGCTGCTTTCCCCTGCCGAGGAAGCGGCTCCAGGCACTCCGGATGCGCTCATTCACGCGCTCTATAAGACGGAGGAGAATGTCTTCAGCCCTCGGGAAAACAAGGAACTGGCCGCAAAGTTTCTGGCTCCCACGCTGATTCAGCTTTTCGTTCTGGATGCGAAACGCTCTGGAGACGAAGCAGGGGCCGTCGATTTTGACGTGCTTTCTTTTGGCCAGGACGTCCGTCAGATCACAAAATTCGCCACCAAGTCCGAGGTCACGGGTGACACCGCCGTGGTGAAGGCTTCTTTCGAAAACCACGGCGAACGCATGGTCATCACTTTCCCGTGTGTCAACGAGGCAGGTCAGTGGCTCGTCGCCGATGTGACCTACGCGGATGGCACCAGTTTGGTAAAACTGCTCAGTCCGGCGAAGTAGCTCAGAGGTTATCGAGCCACCCTGCCGGGGCTTTATTTTTGAGGGACTCTTTGAGTCTGGCCTGCGTGTCGGCAGGCAGGCTCCGCAGAAGCGTCATCAATCCGGCCGCAACGCTCGGGTCCTCCAGCATCGGTTTGGTGACGGCATCAGCAACTTCGTCCGACCGTCCTGCCTTGGCCATGAGCAGCACATAGTCGCGCCGGGCCTGATCGTCGAGTTTTCCGGATGAATTTTGCCAGATACATCGAGCCATCGGCACCTGGGAGAGTTCGGCACAGAGACGCAAGTGAACGGAGGGATCGCCCTCGGACTGGATCAGTTGACCAAACGTATCGGAGTGCCCAAAAACCATGGGTGGACCAGTGAACTGGTGGGTGTCAGTCGCCACTCCCACAAGTCCATCGACGAGGGTGAGCAAACCGGCATCCACCAGTGTCACAAGATCGGGTGGAGTCGGAGGCGTTCCTGACCCAAGGATGGAAATACGACGTTCGAAGATTGAAGTCATCAGGCTCTTATCCGGCGCGACACTCGCGTCCGCTCGCGCCAGCCACGCAATAAGTTGGGAACGCTGGCCGACGGGCGGAGGCGTCAGCGACTTCATCTCCGGCACCGACCAGAGTTTCACGGCTTTGGCAGCGGCTTCGATCTGAGAGTCGTCGAGCAGATTCTCCATGCCCCTCTCTGCCACCACCAAATTCTTTCCGTCCTCCGAGAATGCGACGAGCCCCGCAAAAAAGTCTCCCAGCGATTCCCGATGGCGCACCTGGCCTGTGGCCAGGTCCCATACGGTCAGCACCTGGTCGATGGAAGCGGTCGCCAGCAGTGCGCCATCCGGGGACCATGCCATCGTGCGGATGTCTGAGACATCGCCTTGGAGCGTCTTAGTGGCGCGCGCGGTGGCCAGGTCCCAGACGGTGAGCAGCCCGCCCTCTGCAGTGCTGGCGATCCGCTTTCCATCCCAGGAAAAACGCACGGCCGTCACGGGATGATTTTGCCCTTCCAGCATCGCCACCCGTTGGCGACTGCCGAGATCAAATACGGGCACCGTGCCATCTTCTGCGCCGGCGGCGACGAGTCGGTGATCAGGCGAGAGAGCGGCCACCCGAAGTTCGGCCGCTTGTTGCTCGAGGGCAAAGCTTTCCCCACCGTCATCCACGTCCCACATCTTTGCCATGCCATCGCGAGAGGTCGTCACAAGCCTTCGCCCCTCCGAATGAAACGCCAGACCATTGACCTCGTTGCCATGAAGAAAGGTGAACAAGGCCAACCGCCGATTCGGAATGTCGTGCAGGGTGACGACTCCCGTGCGCCCGCTGGTGGCCACCCAGTTTCCGCCTGGCGCGACCGCGACGCGAACGACATCACCCGAGTCGCTGGTATCCAGGATCTCTGCAACATCACCCGTCGTAACATCCCAGAGGCGCAAGCTCCCGTCCTTGGAACTGCTCACCACCTGCGATCCTTCCTTTAAGAAAGCCGCTGCCGTCACCGCACCGGTATGACCCTTGAGGGTTTGCACCTCTTTTCCCGTGTCGCTCTCCCAAATTCTCACGGTCTGATCCGAGGAAGCCGTCGCGAGCAACCGGCCATCCGTGGAAAACACCACATCGGCCACTTCATCGGTGTGACCCGCGAGAGTTCGCAGCGCAGCACCGGACACCACGTCCCAAAGGATCACCGATTTGTCGCCCGAGGCGGTGGCGACCATTTGCCCATCGGGCGAGAACGCCACCCGACGGATCAATTCGTCATGAGCCTTGATCTTGTGCCGGATACTGCCTGTCCCCGCCTCCAAAATCACGAGCGTTCCATCTTCACCGCCACTGGCCAACGTGGTTGCGTCCGGGGAGGCTGCCACAGAAGTTGCCTCGACCTCGTGTGCGGAAATCCGGAGCCCTTCCCGGCCACGAATCAGATCCCAAGTGCGCAGACTCCCATCATCCATCGCGGTGTAGAGTGTCGCGCCATCAGGCGAGAGTGCTCCATCGTTCATCTCAGGCCGTGTTTCCCCGGTGGGAGCCGGACTGGCCCAGAGCGGCAGGCCCGGCGGGAAGGTGGCTCCCGCCGTGTCGCGGGCGGCGATCACTCGTTCGCGGCGGAGTTGCTCGAGTTCGGAATCCGTCCCGATGGGGGCGTTGAGCAGCGAGGGATAAAGCTCTTCAAACTCGGAGGACGGCCGCTCCTCACGCCCGAAACCGTGAAACCCAAGGGCCCTTGCCGCCAGGAGGATGGCGGCAGGATTTTGGGCTTGTTCCTTCGAAAGCGCTGACTTCTCCAGCCAGAACTTGCCCTCTTGAAAGCGCGAGCGCTCGAGTTGCCGTGTGGCCTCCTGAAGTTGGAGCCAGGCCATCCACCCGGCACCGGCAGCCAGCACACCAAGGCAGGCCACGACCCCCAGCCAACGCCGCAAAACTTTGGCACGCTGCCGGGCCTTGACCAACTGGGCCGCTTTGTCGCGCTGCGTGAGAACCCCCAGAGGGAGGCCTAACGCTCCCGCCACGACCTTGAGTTTGGCCAGTTCCAACTGCGCGGCATATTCTTTGACCGCCTCGGCCCGATGCGACTTGCTCAGTTTATCCTCGCGCTCGAGCTCCTCAGCATAGGCTGCTGCGGACGTCCAGCCCTGGACCGGGCGACATCCCGGACGCACGTCCGCCGCGATGGGCTCGGTGCGTTTGGTCCAGTCGATCTTTTTGGGATCATTGCCCAACGGTCCACCGAAGCGCAGCGGGTCGGGAAAGCACTCCATCTCGGGTCCCATCTGCCGCACCTTGGCCGGATCATCGCTCGCATTCGGCTCGCCATCGATCATCAGCGCCAAAATTGCATGGCTCTTCCCGATTTCTTTGAAGTATCGAATCTCATCTGCCACAAACCGCGACTGCACCGCGCGGGGAGAACACAGCACGACGAGCAGACCGCTATGATCCAGCGCCCGACAGATGTTGTTGCCCAAATCCGCGTCGGCCGGCAGTTCCTCCTCGTCGCGAAAAACCGGGTAAAGTGACGGGGGGACCTTTTCCCCGCGCACGTTCTGCGTGCCCACCAAATCCGGCGGAATCTCATAGCCTTCCAGCGCTTCGTGCAGCCAGTTCGCCCACTTCCTCCCCATCTCGTTGTTGTCCGCGTGGCGGTAGGAGATGAACACGGCGTATTGACGATCTGTGGCGGAGTGAGGCGAAGGCACTCCTCCAGACTCGCCTCCCGGGAGCCGAAGATCAATTGCAACCGCCCGCCCCGCTGTCATCTTGACCTTTTTTTAAACCCTGCTCTTTTACGGCCCATGACATCTCAAGCTCTTCGTTGCGTCGGCCTTCTTGCGCTGCTTTCTTTGGGAGCCTGTGCCAGCTACGACACCCGTCTCAACAATAGCTCGGTCAAATACCTCGGGACCGGGAGCCAGGTCGTGGACCCCGCCGCCAAGGAAAGTCTGGCGATGCGCAAATCCTACTGGGATGGCGACGACGTGGGCGGGGCTCCGTCCATCGTGATTAATCTCTCGAAGCAGACCGCTTCTTTTTACAAAGGAGGAAAACTCGTCGGCGTCTCCGCGGTTTCCAGCGGACGCGAGGAATTTGCCACTCCCGCCGGCACCTACAAGATCATCCAGAAAAACATCGACCATAAATCCAACCTCTATGGCGAATATGTCGATGCTTCAGGCACGGTCGTGCAAAAGGATGTGGACGTGAAAAAAGACCCCTGCCCTCCCGGGGCGCGTTTCGCCGGGGCCCCCATGCCGTACTTCATGCGCCTCACCAACACAGGGGTCGGCATGCACCAGGGTTTCCTTCCCGGGGTGCCGGACAGCCACGGGTGCATCCGCATGCCCGAGAAAATGGTGAAAATCTATTGGGCCAACGCCCCCCTGGGCACGCCGGTTTCGGTGATTAATTAATCCGGGTGGGTGCCCGCCTCATTCAGGCTTGAGAATGAGCAATACCCAGCCGACCAGGAAAAGCAGGCCGCCGAGGGGAGTGATCGCCCCGAGCCACTTGATGTTTGTCACGGCCAGGACGTAAAGGGAGCCCGAAAAGACCACCACGCCAGCTGCCCAGATCCAGACAACGGTGGGATTGCGCCCTGCCGCCCAAAGTGAGGCCACGGCATGAATCAGGTGGTAAAGCACCGCGGTTTGCCAGACGGCCAGCATGTTGTTAGTGGTGAGAATGTTTTTTAACCCATGGGCTCCGAACGCCCCCAGGGCCACCCCCAGAAAACCCAACCCGGCAGCGACTTGAACAGCAATTTTCATCGCGGCAAGGTGCCGTCTCCCCGGAAAAGTTTCAACTCCGGCCCGCGATTTGCCGCCGAAGATCGGACCGGCTGACCTTTCCCCGGGCGTTGAGGGGAATTTCCAAGAGATGAATCCACTGCCGGGGAATTTGCCATCCCGCCAGCCGGGCCGCGCAGAAAACCCGCAGCGCCTCCGCACCGACGTCCCCCACAATACACGCTGCCACGTCCTCTCCCCGAAAGCCGGCCGGCAGGCCCAACACCACCACATCGGTCACTCCGGGACAGGAACGCAAGACCGTCTCAATTTCCGCAGGGTTCACCTTCCGTCCGGCCACGTTGATCACATCCGAAACCCGCCCGGTGATCACGTAACCTTCTCCCTGCCATTCCAGCAGATCAGCAGGTTGAAAAAGGCCCGCCCTGAGATCCGCGTCTTCGCCCGGAAAATACCCCGACCCCACCGCCGGGCTCCGCACCCACATCCGGCGGGATGACGCCGTCCCCGCGTCCGACGATTCCAGCACGACCCGTTCCATCGGTCGCCCCACAAAGCCGGACGGACGATCCGGTTCTCCTCCGGCATCAAAACAAATGCCGCCACATTCCGAGGCCCCATAAAAGGAATGGATCTTGCACCCCCACCCAGCCGAAAAACTCCGGGCAATCTCCACCGTCAGCGGCGCCCCGGCGGAAATACACAACCGCAACCTTCCACCACCCCATGGCAAACCGGCCAGAGCGCGAAAGTGGGCCGGCACGGCCGGCAGGACCGTCGCTCCCGTGGCAGCCAGGCCCTCCACAATGGCCCGGGGAAGGGCATCAGCCGTTGCCACCAGAGGAATTCCCCGGCAGAGCAGCGGCGTCACGAGGTTGCTGAAGCCATAAGAATGCGCGAACGAAATAATCCCAAAATTCCTATCGTCTTCCTTCAACCCCATCGAATCGCACACGCTGTCGCAATCCGCCAGCAACTGACCCGCGGTGAAACGAATCGCTCGCGGCTCGCCCGTTGTGCCGGAGGTCAATTTGAGCAAATCCGCCCCGACCCTCTTTATTCTTCCCCGTCCCTGTTCCATCACCGCTTCTCCGTCCCGCCAGACAACGCGCTGAGAGATTCCACAGGTCTCCTCCACCCGGTCGCGGCGAGGCCCGGTCATATCCGCATCCATCGGGACCGCGCACCACCCCGCCCGCCAGGCTCCCAACAACACCTCCGGCCACTCCGGCACATTCCCGACCTGAATTGCCACCAAATCCGTCGTCTCATTCGTGGGAGCGTGGTTTTTTTTCCCCACCCCACGGAAAATGTCCGCCCACCGCCACGCGGCCTCGTCGATCTCCCGAAACGTGCGCGCCACGGACCCATCCGGACGAAACACCGCGGCCTCCGCGCCCCGGCACAAAACCACCTCCGCGAACCTCCGGAGAATCGGGTTATTTTCGGGATTGCTAAATTTTTTTTCTTTGATACTTTGGAAGTTTTCCACGAAATGAAGTCAGAGATTCATCCCAACTACGTCGACACCGTCATCTCCTGTGCCTGCGGTGCCTCGTATCGCACACGCTCCACACGGGACAACATCAAAATCGGCATTTGTGCCGCCTGCCATCCCTTTTTCACCGGCGAACAAAAATTCGTCGACACCGCGGGACGCGTTGACAAGTTCAAGCGTCGCTACGGCACGGTGCGCGCTCCCCGCGTGACCAAGCCCGGCAAAAAAGCCTAGATTTCCCCTCCCGCAAGAAACGGTGATTGCGCCACTGCGCGCCATCACCGTTTCGCGTTTTTACCACCCGTCACTCCGTGGATTTTTCTGCTCTGATCGAGAAGAAGCGCCTCGTCTTTGAGGAGCTGGAACGCGAGATCGGCAGCAGCACGCTGTACGATAACGCCGCACGTGCCCGTGAAGCCCTGCGGGAACACGCTCGGCTTACGGAGTTGTTCTCCGTCTGGGAGGACTACCAAAAGACCCAGCGCGACCTCGCGGACAACCGCGAGCTTGCGTCCGGCGACGATGCCGAGATGGCCGAAATGGCCGCCGCCGAAATTGCCGAAATGGAGGCCAGGCTTCCCCAACTCGAAAAGGACGTGCAAATCGCCCTCCTCCCGCCCGAACCCGGCGAGGACCGTGACGCCATAGTGGAAATTCGCGCTGGAACCGGAGGCACGGAAGCCGCCATTTTCGCCGCGGATCTTTACCGGATGTATTGCCGCTTTGCCGAAGCCAATGGGCTGAAGGTCGAAGCGATGGACTCCAGTCTGGCCGACCTCGGGGGCCTGAAAGAAATGGTGTTCCGGCTGTCCGGCGAATCAGTTTTCCGCAAGATGCGCTACGAGTCAGGCGTGCATCGTGTCCAACGTGTTCCTGCCACGGAGGCCCAGGGACGCATCCACACCTCCACCGCCACGGTGGCCGTCCTTCCCGAAGCGGAAGAAGTGGATCTGGACCTCAAAATGTCCGACCTCCGCATCGAAGTCTGCCGTTCCGGCGGTCCGGGCGGCCAGGGCGTCAATACGACCGATTCCGCCGTCCAGATCATGCACATTCCGACCGGCCGGATCGTGCGGTGTCAGGACGGTCGCAGCCAGCAAAAGAACAAAGAACAGGCCCTGCAAGTCATGCGTTCCCGACTCCTCGAAGACAAGCGTCGCGAGGAGGAAGAGAAGTATTCTGCTCACCGCAAAAGTCTCATCGGGGGCGGCGGACGCGAGGAAAAAATCCGCACGTACAACTTCGCCGAAAATCGTGTGACCGACCACCGGATCAAGCTCTCCCTTTACAACCTTGATCGTTTCCTCGAGGGCGATATCGGCGAAATGATCAACGCCCTCCTCACCAGCGACATGGAACAACGCCTCAAGGAGGCCAACATCGGTTGACGGGTTTCCCACCAAACCCCGAACTTCGACCTCCCATCTCCCAAAATGACCGTCCTCGAGGTTCTCACCGCAGCCGCCGGGTATCTCGATAAACACCGGGTGGAAAGCCCCCGTTTGAATGCGGAACATTTGCTGGCGCACGTTCTCGGCAAAAAAAAACGGCTCGATCTCTATCTTGAATTCGACCGCCCACTTTCCGACACCGAACGCGCCCCCCTGCGTGACCTCATTCGCAAACGGGGCGAACGCGTCCCGCTGCAACATCTGCTCGGCACAGCGGAATTTTTTGGCCGTTCGTTTCTCTGTGACGCCCGCGCTCTTGTCCCTCGTCCCGAGACCGAGCAGCTGGTGGAATTGGTTCTTCCCCACAAACCCGGGCGAATCCTCGACGTCGGCACGGGCAGCGGCATCATCGCCATCACTCTCGCGCTGGAACTTCCCGAAGCCCAGGTAAGCGCCATCGACATTTCTCCGTCAGCTCTCGCGCTCACCGCGGAAAATCTCGCGCGTCACAACCTGACGGAGCGAGTGACCCTGCATGAAGGGGACCTCCTCCCGGACGAATACGAACCCTTCGGCGTAATCGTGGCGAACCTGCCCTATATCGCATCGGGCGAAATCGCCGGCCTGCAAAAGGAAGTCCTGTTCGACCCTGCCAACGCCCTCGACGGAGGGAGAGACGGACTCGACCTCGTCCGCAAACTTATCGCCTCCGCCCCACCTCTCCTTACCGCCTCCGGCTTCCTGGCCCTGGAGATTGGCCACGACCAAGCCGCCCAGGTGGCGGAGCTGCTGCAAAAGTCCGACTACACAGACATCGCCATCAGTCGCGACTACGAAAGCGTGGAACGGTTTGTCACCGCCCGGCGCGGGTGCTAACCTACAGCCGAAACGCGAAAATCACTTCGCGCCAGCGGCCTCGCCATCGGAAAAAGACCTGCAAGCCCGCGGGCGATACGGCGGAGCGCCGCACCCAGTGCAGCGAAAAACAGGCTGTGCCCGCCACGAAACGAACCCGGTTCCTTTCCCGCGCATCGAGTCGCGGAGAGAGCGCTAGAAATTCACAAAATCGGCAGGAATCCAGCAGTTCATCGGATGGTAAATGATTCCTCACCGAAGTTCGGAAGGCCGACCAGCCCGCCTCATCACACGTCCGAGGCATCCAGCGTTTCACCAAATCGAAGCGTTTGCGCAGCAGGATATCCGCCTGAACTTCCAGATCGGCAAACTGCAAAGTCGCCAGCGCTTTGCGACCTCCTTCCGCAAAAGGCATGTTCGCCAAAACCCCGGCGGGATCGGCCGCAAAAGCGTCCCGCAATTTGCCATCCACCAGCAACCGGGCCAGAGCCGTGTTAAAATCCATCGCGGAGCCGCCGGAGTTTTTCCCATTCGGAATCCATGCCGGCGGCTTCCGGAAAATTTTCATCCCGTTCCAGAACCACCGCCTTAACTGGCGCGCGGTGCAAGACTTCGCGGGCCAGTTCCAGGAGCTCCCCCTGGATGGGCTCGCCGTGCCCATCCCTGTAGCGCCCGTCCTTCAGCGAGTATCCAACAATGTGAAGCTGCGTGATCCGCGGCGCGTCGATTTTATTCAACCAATCGAGCGGATCAAAACCGTGATTGCGGCTATTGATGAACAGATTGGTCACATCCACCAGCAAGCCACAATCGGCGCGGTCGCAGATCTCGTTAAGAAAATCCGTCTCGGAGCACTCCCCTTCGATCTTCAGATGAGAGGTGATATTTTCAAGGATGATGGGCCTTCCGCAATAGTCCGCCACCTGGCGCGCGTGATCCGCTACCACCCCGGCCATCGCAGACGACGGCAGGAGCGGGTTGAGATGCCCGAGGTCCACCTCCGCCGTGCGGGTGAAAGCAACATGCTCGCTGATCCACTCTGCCCCAGCCACCTCCGCCACGCGGGCGAAAGATTTCAGCCGAGGGACATCGAGATCGCCCGGGGTTCCGAGGCTAAGTCCCAGTCCGTGAACGAAGAGAGAATATTTTTCCGCCAGCGCAGCCAGAGACTCCTCACCGCGCCCAAAAAAATGCTCCGCGGTAATCTCCAGGCACTCGACAGCATTCGGCGTGATCCAGTCCGCCAATTCCCGCCGGTATCCCACGCCGATCTTCATGATCCGCCGCAGCCTCCACACCCTCCACCTCCGCAGCTTGAGTCGCCACTACTGCCGGCACCGTTGTCGCTGCTGCCGCCTCCCCCACAGGTTCCACCGACAATAAATCCACCGGCACTGCACGATGAGCTCGAAGAACCTCCCCCACCGCCAAAGGCCCCTGCCCTGATTACGAAAAACAGCGCACCCACCACCATCATGAGAAAAAGGAAGCCCCAACGCTGCATCCCCTGCCCACTCCCGATGACAAAACGGAGGACGCCCAGGCCTTCGAAAAGCGCCAGCCCGCCCAGCGTGGTCAGTGCCGAGTCGTATCCACACCTGCGAAGAATTTTTACTCCGCCCCAGAGGACAACAAACCACACGAAATACGCCGTCAGAAATTCCGACCCCGTCATCGTTCCCAGTAACTCTATCATGGATCACTCTCCATTGTGGACAACGCAGGCCAGTTCGCTTCGATCCAATGAATCGCCTCATCCACCACGGGAAAAAATCGCGCATGCCACGCCACGACCTCTTCAGCGGTGAACGCCTGGGCACGCGTCTTCAGTGCCAGCAGTTCGCGCAAAACCACCCCGTCCATGCCGAAGAATTCCTCAAAAAGAGCGATCCGTTCGGAGAAATCCGCCGGCAACGCTTGGCCCTGCAGCCGAACGATTTCTGACAGGCGCAGAAAAAGCGGAGTGATGCTCCGAATGGCAAACTGCCCGTAAGCCTTGTGTCGGGCGCGGGTCACATACGAATGCGCCAAACGCAGCCGGAGATTGCGCATCGCCTGCTCGCAGAGAAATTTTTCCAGCACCGGATCGAGCGCAATATCCGCCAGCGGGTCCGCTCCGCAAAGCACCCGGTAGTTGCGCTTGATGCTGGAGAATTTTGCCCCAAAAGCCCGCACGCTGCGCGAGAAACCTTCCCGTCCAAGGACAAAAGGATCCATCCCCCGATCCGATCCGATCGCCCGCGCGACCGCATCGTGAGCCGCAGGATCAGAATTCTCCAGGACAATCAGCAGGTTCAAATCCGAGACGCCCGAGATCGCGTTGCCGCGCACAGCACTTCCGTATAAGCAACAGGAATACAGATTGTGCCCGAGTTCCCGGCGCAAGGCTGCCACCGCTTGCTCGATGGTTTTGCTCACGGGCCCGGATGTCGCGTTCACCCGGCGATCTAAAGCAGATATCCCCGCGCTGGGGAACCTCCTTTTCGGCACACTCGACAAGGGCGGGCGTCCTGCTATCAAACGCGGAACATGGATAAGATCATCGTTCACGGAGGGGCGGAGCTGAGCGGCTCCGTGCGCATCAGCGGCTCCAAAAATTCCGCCCTGCCCATCCTCGCCGCCACCCTGCTCACCAAGGAGCAGTGCATCATTTCCCGCGTGCCCGACTTGAGCGACATCCATTACATGCTCACCATTCTGAGCGAACTCGGTTGCGAAGTGGAACGCGCCAGCGGCACGGTGACCGTGAAGGCGGAAAAAGTCATCACCGACGCCCCCTACGACATCGTGCGCAAGATGCGCGCGTCGGTTTGCATCCTCGGCCCCCTGCTCGGCCGCGAAAAGGAGGCCACCGTTTCCCTGCCAGGAGGCTGCATCATTGGCGACCGTCCGATTGATCTCCACCTGCGAGGCTTCGAAGCCCTCGGCGCGGCCGTCCTGGTCCAGTCCGGCAATGTGAAGGTCCTCGCCCCCCAACTCCGGGGAGCAACGATCAACCTCCGCGGGAAGTTTGGCTCCACCGTACTCGGCACGGACAATGTCATGATGGCCGCTGTGCTTGCCGAGGGCACTACGGTGATCGACGGGGCAGCGGAGGAGCCCGAAGTCGAGGATCTGGCCAATTTCCTCATCAAAATGGGCGCGAAGATCGAAGGTGCCGGCACCCGTCGCATCATCGTCGAGGGCGTCAAGGAACTCCACGGTGCGGAGCACGACGTGATCCCCGATCGGATCGAGGCCGGCACTTTCCTCATTGCCGCCGCCATCATCGGCAAGGAAGTCACCATCAAACGCGCCGACCCCGTTCACCTCAAGGCTCTCACCGATCCCCTCATTGAAGCGGGCTACGACATCGCCACCGGCAAAGACTACGTCACCCTCAAGCAGGGCAGCAAACGTGGGGCGCTCAAGCTGGAAACCCAGCCCTACCCCGGATTTCCCACCGACATGCAGGCCCAGATGTGCGCGCTGCTTGCGACCACCGAAGGCATCAGCGCCATCACGGAAACCGTCTTCCCGCAGCGCTACATGCATGTCGCCGAGCTAAAACGCATGGGCGCCAACATTGACCTCGAAGGGGCCACGGCCGTCATCACCGGCGTGCCAAAACTAAGCGGAGCCCCCGTGATGGCCAGCGACCTGCGCGCCTCCGCCGCCCTTGTGCTGGCCGGACTTAGCGCCGAAGGCACCACCGAAATCAACCGCGTCTATCACATCGACCGCGGTTACGAGAGCATCGACGAGAAACTCAACTCGCTGGGCGCGAACATCGAACGCGTTAAGGAATAAAACACCATGACCACATCCCTCACACCCTGGAAAGCCGCCTCGGCCGTTGTCTCGCTGAGCAAGGAAACCCCCGGCTGGAGCCTTGCCGAAGTTGTCGAAGGCGAACCTCACGCCGCCCGCACCTTCACCACCCACATCGCCTTCAGCGAACCCTTTCAGTTTGTGCCTGTCTTGCACAGCTCGCTCGTCGGTTTCGACCTCGACCAGCGCGACAGCCCGCGCCTCAGCGTGGCTGCCACCGGCGTCACCTCGACAGGTTTCGACCTCGCCGTCACCACCTGGATGGCGTCGCGGGTTTACTCCGTCGAAGTGAGCTGGCTGGCTTTGGGAAGCTAGCTACAATTTCTCGTAAACCCCCTTGTCCCGCCGCTTCATCACGGTGAACCCGGCCGTCTTGGCATCGGAGACAGAAAGAGGTTTGGTGATCTTCGGCGTATTGACTCCCGAGATGACCTTGCGAACTGCTTTTTTACAGAGAGGGCAATTTGTCAGCGCCGGACGCGTGATCGGGCGGCGGAGTTCAAACCTCCCTCCGCAACGGGCGCAATCCCCTTCCACCAGCTCGTATTCGTAAATGGGCACACCAAATGATAGCCCAGTGCCAAAAAAAAGCACCAGCCATGAGGCTGGTGCTTTTGAAAAAACTCGAAGACCTGTTGTGACTTACCAGCTGGACTTCGTCACCCCGGGAATCATGCCTGTTGTGGCAAGTTCACGGAAGGTGAGGCGGGAAACTTGAAAGCGGCGCATGAAAGCGCGACGGCGACCACTCACGCGGCAGCGGTTGACGAGACGGGTAGGGCTGGCGTCGCGGGGCAGTTGGCAAAGCGAGGCGTAGTCCTTCTTCGCTTTCAACTCCGCGCGGAGTTCAGCGTATTTTTCAACGGTTTTGCGTTTGCGCTTGTCGCGCTCGAGCCATGATGTCTTTGCCATAAAAGTGAAGGGTGAGAATAGCGGAAATGTTTTCGTTGGCAAGCAAATTGCACAACATTTTGTGGTCGCCTCAGGAAGGGGCGGAGGAGGGAGAATTTACTGAATGAGGCGTTCGAGGGAAGCGTCGGGGGGCGCGCCCAGTTCGGTCGCTTTGGAATAATGCTGTTTCGCCAGTTTCAAGGCGGGTGGCTGGGTGGTGGCGTAGAGCACGGCGAGATTAAAATGGGCGGCCGCGTAGCCCGGGTCGATCGCAATGGCTCTTTTAAATTCTTTTTCCGCATCCTGCCGGTCTTCCTTCTGTCCCAGACAAACCCCGAGATAGTTGTGGGCCACGGCATCTTTTTCGTCCGCCTCCACAGAACGTCGCAGGGCAGCGATGGCGGCATCAATTCTCCCCTGCCGACTGTAGACAATACCCAGGTTCCGGTGGGCATACGAATCCACATCGTTGATCTGAATGGCCTTTTTCAGTGCGACCTCTGCGGCCGAAAGTTTTCCCGACTCGATCTGCACCGCCCCGAGGTTCGAGAGGATATAATAGTTGTTCGGCACGGTCTCCACGATGTTCTGAAACACTTTTTCGGCGCCGGTAAAATCCTGGGCTTCAAAAAGCTTTTTGGCCTGCTCAAATTGAGCGCGGACCTCCTCGGGCAGAGCTTCCGCTTTGGCGGGTTTTTCGGACAGGTTGTTTTGCCGGGCCTCCTCGGCGGTTGGCTTGGTCACGGCCATTGTGACACTGAGTGACTCGTCCCCGGCCGGCTGGGTGAGGAGGGACACGGGATCTTTAAAAATGGCACGTTCTTCCTCCGTCAACTTCAGCGCAGGTTCGCTCAGCACCGCGAGGTGGGTGGCGAGACCTTCCGGTTTCGTGGGAGAGGAGTTCAACACCACCTCGACCGCCCTGGCGGCTTCATCCCGGCGGGTCTGTTCCTTGATTTGTCGCAGAATGATATTGCGCAGCAATTCGTTTTCGACAATGAGGTTCTTTTCGTCCTTCGACGGCGTTGGATTGATCGTCAACTGGGCGAGTTCGCCCGTAGCCTGGTCCAACTGCTTCTGCAAATCGCGCAGTTTTTCGTCGCCCTGGCTGACTTGAGCCTGCGCCTCTAGGAGCCGGTCTTTGGCTGAATTGAGGTCACTTTGCAGGGCGACGATCTGCCGGTCCTTCTCGGGATCGGCGACTGCGGCCGGGGCCGCCTGTTTGGCTTTCTCCAGTTCAGTCAATTTCGCCTGGAGCAGGTTTCTTTGCACTTTCAGTTTTTCCAACTCCGCCTGTTTGGGAGTATTCATCAGAGCCTCGGCCAGTTTATTGGTCAGAGATTTATTTTCCTGCAAAAGTTTGTCGGCATCCGAGCCTTTGGCGGTGGCCAGTTTTTCCGAGTCGGTGAGCTTGGTTTTGAGGTCCTTAACTTCGCCAGCCAACTTGGCGATCTCGGCGCTGTTATCCTTGAATTTTTTCGCTTTCTGCACCGCCTCGTCGCGGTCCGCCTCGAGTTTCTCGCGGTCCTTGATCAATCCGGCCCGAATCTCGTCGCTTGACGAAATGTACGTCGCCGCTTGTTCCAGCTTTGCCAGCAGGCGGGAATTTTCCTCCACCAACACTTCGTTTCCCGCCTCGGTCTCGGCGAGTTTTTTCAAAATATCCGCCGCACGTTTGTCGAATTGGGCCTGGGTAGCGGCCCCGGCGGAACCATCTTTTTTCGCGTTTTCGAGCGCCACCGTGGCTTGAGCAAGCTCGGTCTTGACCTCAACCAGCAACACCTTCGTTTTGTCGTTCGTGACCAACGCCATCTGAAGCTCGCCAGCTTTCTGCTCCAACTTGTCGGCCAGCCTTTTGTTCTCCGCGCGCGCCTCATCCAATTGCTGACGCATCTGTCGGATCTCCCGGTCGAGCGTGCTCGAAGATGTCCGGGTGGAGGAATCGTCGCGATTTTGAGAAGATGGCCTTTGATTTGGCGAGGACCGGGGTGCCACGACCCGCGGGCCGGTCGAAACCTGAGGCAGACGGGTCGGCTCGCGGTCTGGTTCGGGCATGGGCCCCTCAATCGACTCGACAGGCGGCGGCAGATTCGCCACCTCCGATTGAAGACGGGTGATGGATTCCTGGGTTTTTTTCAGCCGGTATTCAACGACCAGAGGCTGCCAGTCGGGAGCATCCTTCCGGATGTTCAGCAAAGCTTTGCTGGCCACCTCGTACTTTTCCAGCGCCTCGCGGGGTTTGCCCTCGCGTTCCAGTTTCTCCGCCGTTTGAAAATCCTGGTAGGCGTCGAGGTAAAGATCCGAGGAATCCTGGCCAAGCGCCCCCGCAAGCATCAAGAATGATGCGACAATAATTATCGGCAGAAATCCAAATCGGTCCATGAGATCAAGGGGAAGTTTAATATGGGGGATCGTCGACCAATTTGCAAGATGGATCCCCTGAATTTAGCCATAGGCAAGCCCCACATATTCAATAGGTTACAATTTCTTAACAAACTATTTCCGGGTGTTGACAGCATCCTTCCGCCGGTGCTAGCTTCCGCAAGTTTTCCAGGCCTGCCGCCTGTTTGGGGCGCAGAAAACGTACCTAAGAGATATGGATTCCGTCCTAGATCAACCGGTCCTTGTGCTAAATCGTCTTTGGCAGGCGGTCAATACCTGCTCGGTCAGGCGCGCCTTCAC
Source organism: Terrimicrobiaceae bacterium (assembly GCA_041752695.1). GTDB lineage: Bacteria > Verrucomicrobiota > Verrucomicrobiia > Chthoniobacterales > Terrimicrobiaceae > CALCJD01. The sequence goes on along the minus strand of JBGSVZ010000093.1, from coordinate 23,262 downwards.
CCTCCTCTATCAAGGGCACGCCCAGGTGGTCTCAAACGACGGAGGGGACAATTTTCTCACCCACGATTTCAAAAGCTGGGAGGATTTTTCGGTGGCGAACCCCGAGCCCGAAATGGCGCGCACGATTCGTCTGAAAGTTCGCATCCCGCGAATCATTGTGCTGCTGCTTTTCGACCGCCTGCCCAAAAAGGAGGTGAAATTCACCCGGCACAACGTTTTCGAGCGGGACCGGAACACCTGCCAGTATTGTAATCGGGTTTTCGAACGGACCGAATTAAATCTTGATCATATCATGCCCAGGGACCGCGGGGGACAAACCACTTGGGAAAACATTGTTTGCTCCTGCATCCCATGTAACACGCGGAAGGGCAACCGCCTCCCCCACGAGGCGAGAATGCAGTTAATCCGGAAGCCGAAGCGCCCAAAATGGCGGCCATTCGTGAATATCAGCTTCACCCATCGTCAGCACGACAGCTGGAAACACTTTATCGACCTCGCCTACTGGAACGTGGAGCTGGGCGACTGAGACGACCGGCTCCGACAATCCTGGGTGGACGGAAGCCTCTGCTCTGGACTGAGAGCTGGAGCTTGATCAGGCAGCCGCCTGCATACTGAAGACAAAATACGCAGCGGCCGCGGCAGACAGGATCGCCACCGCTCCCAAGGCGTATAACACGGCGGCCATCGGGTCTTTTTCTTTGCGTCCCCGCGGAACCGGCGACGAACTGACAAAGGTGGCTGGCCGGGAACTACGGGTGCCGACCTCTGCGGACGCGGCAGAAGTCTCTGGGAGGGGCTGTGATTCCGTTACGTCCTCATCCCCTGAGAACACCGTCTCAATGCGGCCGAAACGCACCTCGTCCCCGTGCTTGAGGATGGCGTCGGTGGTGGCCTCACCATTGACAAAAGTGCCGTTAGTCGAGCCTAGATCGTGCAAATGGTAGGTGTCCCCCTCGAGGATCAACTCCGCGTGGTGACTCGACACCGAGGCGTCTTCAATCTGGAGCGTATTGTCTGCCAGACGACCGACGGTGACCTTTTCATCAGTCAGATCATGCGAGATCTGATTGTCATCGGAGAGGAAGATTTGCAACTGGGGCATGCTCGGAAAGCCTACGAGTTTTTCCGGGCAACATCAACCTCTTTGGCGAACTCCTGGAAAAAATACGCGGCGTCGTGGGGTCCCGGGGACGCCTCGGGATGATATTGCACACTGAACGCCGCGTGATTTTTGTGCCGGAGGCCGGCAACTGTGCCGTCGTTGAGGTTCACATGTGTCACTTCCACATCCTCGGGCAAGGATTCGGGATCGACGGCATAACCATGATTTTGCGAGGTGATGGCAACTTTGCCGCTACGCAGATCCTTGACGGGTTGGTTGGCTCCGCGGTGGCCGAACTTCAACTTGAAAGTTTTCCCGCCCAGAGCCAGGCCCAGGATCTGATGTCCCAGGCAAATGCCAAAGAGCGGCTTTTTTCCGACAATTTCCTTCACGGCCTCGTGGGCGTAACCGAGCGCGGCGGGATCTCCCGGACCGTTGGAGAGAAAGACCCCGTCCGGGTCCATCGCCAGGACGTTTTCCGCGGGAGTCGTGGCGGGAACCACCTTGATGGCAAAACCGTTGCGCCGCAGCGAACGGAGGATGTTCTTTTTCATGCCAAAATCATAAGCCACAATGCGCCGCGTGGCCGGCGGCAGTTCTTCGAAAACATTACCCTGAGCGTCGCTCAGCCCGGGTGCCGCTTCACCGGCTTTCGCCACCACCCATCGGCGGCTGGCTTCGCCTTCCGGATCCCAATCGAACATTTCCTCCGCCGTGACTTCCTTCACGAAATCCACGCCATTGTAAGAAACTTCCCTCGCCCGACGGACGGCTTCGGCCTCATCCGTTCCGGCAAAAATGCAGGCCCGCATCGCACCTCCGGTCCGGAGCCGGCGGGTCAACGCCCTCGTATCGACGCCCTGGATTCCTGGGATGCCGTTTTTCACCAGATAGTCGGACAGCGTGCCTTCGGATCTCCAACTGCTGACGACAGGACTAAGCTCCTCGATCACAAAGCCGCGCACGTGCGGTGCACCGCTCTCCACGTCGAGCGAATTGATTCCGTAGTTTCCGATCAGCGGATAAGTCATCGCGACGATCTGCCCGCGGTAGGACGGATCGGTCAGTACCTCCTGATAACCAGTCATCGAGGTGTTAAAACAAATCTCCCCGGCACCGGGATTTATGGCACCGAAGGATTCTCCGCGAAAAATTGTTCCGTCCTCAAGGGCGAGCAAAGCATCCATCCGCCGACCATACCGACTCGGCGGCAGCGCTCAACGTCAAAGCGTCTGGAGTTGTGAAAAGGATTCCACGAAAATCTGGGGGGCGCCATCCTGCACAATCACGTTGCCGGAAACCCGGATTTTCCGCCCGACATAGTTGGAAAGCTCGCGCATAAATTCCGCAGGACTTTCCGTCGAGAAGAATACCAGGGTCAGGTCGCCCTCGACGGTCCCTTCAAAAATCAGCCGGCGAAAACCGCCGCCCTTGTCCGGAGATACCTTGGCGACCACCCCCTCCACCACGACCGGTTTACCCTCCCGCTCGAGAAACGCCGCTTTTTCCTGAACCCCGATGGTTGGCACCTCAGGGGTTTCGGCCACACCGCTTGACCTGAGCAATTGGAAGTACGAAAACGCGCAGATCGCCACAAGCAAGAGACCCAGACCGACGTCGGCCCAGCGAATACGGGGCAGACTCCACGGCGCCCGCGGTTTTTTTATCACGGTTTTGGGAGCAGTTTGCTCGGGTTTTTTTCCGAACGCCCGCTTCAGCTCCTGAAACGCCGCCGCGGCCGATGCCGGGCGGTCGGCCGGCTTGATTGCCATCAACCGGTCCACCCAGTCCCGAAGAGGCTGAGGGAGGTCGGGACGAAGGTCACCAAGAGGAACGCGCCGACCCTGAAGATGGGCGGTGATCACTTCAACCACCGTCTTGCCCGAAAAAGGATAACTGGCGGTGAGGGCAAAATACGCCACACATCCCAGGGAATACAAATCGCTCCGCGCATCCAGCGGACTCCCTTCCAATTGCTCGGGCGACATCATGTAAATCGAACCCATCAGCGCACCGTCCGCCTCCTTGGTTTGCGAGGAAGGCCCGGGAGCAACTTTGGCCATGCCAAAATCCAAAATCTTCAGCTGCGTGGCCCCGCTGGGCAGCTGGCTCAACATCAAATTGCTGGGTTTGATGTCACGGTGGAGCATTCCCTGGGAATGCGCGGCCACGAGACCTTCCAACGCCTGCCGCATGACGTCCGCAAAATCTTCCACCGTCAGCGGGGCCTTCTCGGCAATCTCCTGCAAGGTACGACCTTGAAGGAGCTCCATCACGACAACAACGTCACCGCGATTGGCGATCACATCATAGACCGTCACGATATTGGGATGTTGCAGAGATGCCAGATGGCGGGCCTCTTGCAGGATCTTGGCCGACGCCTCGCTCGGCGAGCCTTCAAAACCATGGAGTCGCTTCACGGCCACCAAGCGGCAAAGCTGGGTGTCCTCAGCGCGATAGACTTCTCCCAGCCCGCCACTGCCAATGATCTCGCCCATGAGATACCGCTCCCCGGGGGGATTGGGGGCTTCATCACAGTCGTGGACTGCCGGCATACGCCATTCTCCTACACCTTTCGGCAGATAACGCAACTGGTTTCGCAATCAGGGGGCGCGGCAACCTGGCTCACGCGGTAACGAATACAGCGAGAAAGGACCACGGGCGGCTCACAGCAGCCGGAACTTAAAGCGTCTCGATTTGCGAGAACGAGTCGATGGTAATCTGTGGAGTCCCGTCGTAGACCGTAACCATTCCGTTCACGCGAACTTTTTTCCCGATGAAGCTGGCAATCCGATCCTCCGTGAAATCCTCCGGGGCGCGCTCCGCAAAAAACACCAAAGTCAGATCGCCGCGCTGGGTTCCGAGGAAATTCAGGAACCGGATTGTGCCGGCCTTGTTCACGCCCGTTCGTTCGATCTCACCTTCCACCACCACCGGTTTCCCCACCTGGGCGAGGAGGGCGGCGGTGTCGGTCACCGGGACTGACGGAATCGCCGCCACGGCCGGAATCTCCGCGGCAGGCGGTTTCACCGGTTCCAGAAACCGCTGAAAATAGACGCCGCAAATAATCAACACGGCCACAGCCACCCCGATACCCGCCCAGCGCCTTGGCTGCGGCGGGGCAGAAATTTCCGACACAGGAACGGCCCTTGACGGCGCGGTCGTCACTTCCGCAGGTTTAGTTCCGAGAACCTCCCGGAGCTCCTCCAGGGCGTCGGAGGCGGATTGCGGACGATGCTCAGGATAGGTGGCCATCATCCGGCTCACCCAATCGCAAATACCTGACGACAAGTCCTCCCGGAGAGACTTGAGCGGAGCCATCCGACGCTGCAAATGGGCGCAAATCACCTCGGGGACATTCTTGCCGTTAAACGGATAATAACCCGTCAGCGCAAAATACGCCACGCACCCCAGCGAATATAAATCGCTTCGCACGTCCAGAGGGCGGCCCTCGAACTGCTCCGGCGACATCGTATAAACCGAGCCCATCAAAGCCCCAGTTTGATCCAGCGTCTGGGAGGAGGGTTCAGGAGCAATTTTCGCCAGACCAAAGTCGAGAATTTTCACCTGAAACGCCCCACTCGGCAAATCCACCAGCATGAGGTTGCCCGGTTTGATATCCCGATGCAGCATGCCCAGCGCGTGCGCGGCGATGAGGCCTTCCAGCGTTTGCTGCATCACCTTGACCAAATCGATTTCCAAAAGAGGGGCGGATTCGACGATGTCCTGTAGAGTGCGTCCCCGCAGAAGTTCCATCACGACCAGAACATCACCGCGATCTTCAATCACGTCGTAAACCGTGACAATGTTCGGGTGCTGCAGGGCCGCGAGATGGCGCGCCTCCTGAATCACCTTTTCGGCGCGCTCACCGACCTCGATATCCTCGCTGTGCATTCGCTTGATCGCGACCAAACGGTGAAGCTGCGTGTCCTCCGCGCGATAGACCTCGCCGAGACCTCCGCGGCCTATGCTTTCCCCCACCCGGTAACGACCACTCGTTCCGGAAACGATTTCCGTATTGGTTCCCACCGATTGCACTGAAGATGTGGCAGCAATTTCCGTGCCTTTTTTTTGGAAAACTATGGGAAATTTTGCGAAAGCCTCATTTCTACCAAAAATTTTGCCCCACTTGTGCCGTTCCAGCGCATTTCCCGTTCCCTCGATATAAGGGTGGATGACCTCCGTGCGCCGCGCTGACTTCCAATGAAGGCCTGCCATTGCGCCGCCCGGTCTAGCCTCCGGGACTGTTTTTAATTATCGGTTCGGGAGTTGCTGCTGTTTAATCGCGAACACAGCAGGGCAAATTGTCGGCCCGCCTTCCAGCGGGCACCAAAATTTTTTGGAGAAAGAACTATTCCCGGAAATCGACCGGCAGATCACGCTTCAGCCTTTGCTTGAGGCGCTCACAGGCGGCGTTGACTTCCTCTCCGTTGAGAGTCCGCCCGGGGGTGCGGAATGTCAAGGAGATCGCGACCGATTTCCGGTCGGCGGGAAGCTTTTGTCCGGAGGCGTCGGTGAAGACGTCAAACGGCTTGACCTCCGCCAACAACTCCTCCTGCGCGCTGGTCAGGACGCGTTCGATATCCACGTAGGAGAGCACGAGCGGACAGAGAATCGCGATGTCGCGATTCACGGCGGGGAATTTGGAAATTTCCTGAAAAGCGAGTTCTCCGCCCCGCTGACGGAGGGCGTCGATGGAGAGTTCGATCACCGCCACAGGCACCCCCGCATCCATGGCCCGGGCCGCGGCGGGTGACAACAAACCCAGCGATCCGACACGGCTGCCCGCGACGAGGATTTCCGCCGCTAAGGCCAGCGGTTCGGCGGCCGAGATTTTCACGAGTTCGTGAGCGCCGACCAGGGTCTGCACGATGCCGCGCGCATCGTGCCAGTCGAGGGAACGTTCCTCCCCTCCCCGCCAACTTGAGGATTCAAACCGGCCAAAGAGGGCGACGCCCAAGGTCGGGGATTCTTCGGTGGCACCCGCCTGGAAAGTCCGGCCGACTTCGAAAAGTCCGATCGTTTTTGCGCCCTGCCGGATATTGCGCTCCACGGCGGTCAGCAGCCCGGGAAGCAGGCTGGTGCGAAGGAAAGCCTGATCCTCCCCGAGCGGATTTTTCACCCGCAAGGCCGGCAGATCCTGCCACAGCATAGCCTGCGAAATGAGCGCGCTCGTGCGGGCTTCACTCAAACCCAGTGCCACCAATTTTTGCCGCAGCCCCATTTGAAAATCATATCGCGCATCCGCTTCGCCCGGCTCCGCCGGCACGGCGGAAAGGCGGCCGGTGATCTTTTCCATCCCGATCACGCGGGAAACTTCCTCGATCAAATCCACTTCGCGGAGCAAATCGCCTCGATGACTCGGCACCCGCCAGGTCGTCGCGTTTTCGCTTTCGCTCTCCAGGTGCAGTCCAAGCCCGGAAAGGGCATGGCGGATGTCCGCATCGGAAATCTCAAGGCCCAGCAAGGCCCGGCATCGTTGATGCGACAAGGGGATGGGAGCCACTGCGGCCGGCAGCTGCCCGGCCACCAGCACCTCGGCGTCCGCCTCGGCTCCGGCCAGTTCGACGATCAGCGCCGCCGCCCGCGCCGAAGCCGTCAGAATGCCCTGCGGGTCAACGCCCCGCTCGAAGCGATGACTGGAGTCACTGTGCAAATCGAGCGAACGAGCCGTACGACGCACCGTCGCGGGATCAAAGACGGCACTTTCCAGAAGAACCTCTGTGGTGGCCACGGTGACGCCGGAATCCTGTCCGCCCATCACACCCGCCAGAGCAATGGGACGGGCCCGGTCTGCAATCACAAGATGGCCGGGACCGAGCGGGTATTCGCGACCGTCCAGCGCGGCAAATTTTTCGCCCTCGCGCGCCATCCGCACTACGATGCCCCCTTCCACCCTGGCCGCATCAAAAGCATGCAGCGGCTGCCCAGCTTCGAGCATCACGTAATTCGTGATATCGACCACATTATTGATCGCGCGCAGGCCGACTTTTTCCAGACGCTCGGAAAGCCACTGCGGGCTGGGACCCACCTTCACATGGCGGAGACGCCGCACGCTGTAAAACGAACATTCCGACGCTTCGATCGAAACAAAGCTCCCCGCGGCTGCGGTCGGAGGAATGTCCACGACGGGACGTTGGAAAGAGGTTCCGGTAAAGGCCGCCATCTCACGCGCCACCCCAAGGTGACTCAGCCAGTCACCACGGTTGGGCGTCACTTCCAGCTCCAGCATCGTGTCCGCCGGATACAAATCGGAAATCGGTTTTCCCACCGGCGCATCGGTCGGCAAAATGAGCAAACCTTCCGCGTCCTCGGCCAGTCCGAGCTCCTTCGCGCTGCACATCATGCCTTCGCTTTCGACCCCGCGCAGCTTGCCAGTCTTGATCTTGAAATCTCCGGGCATTACAGCACCGGGCAGCGCAAGGGGCACCTTGTCGCCCACCTTGTAATTTTTCGCCCCACAGACAATCTGGCGGGGCTGACCCGACCCATCGTCCACGCGGCAGACACTGAGGCGATCCGCGTTCGGGTGTTGGGACGATTCGAGGATCTGCGCGATCACCACCTTGGGAAAATCCACGCCGCGCGTGACCACATCCGCGACTTCCAGACCGGTCCGCGTCAGCAACGCCACCAGTTCGTCCACCGAGCCCGTCCAGGCCACGTAATCACGCAGCCAGTTTAGCGAAATTTTCATGACTTAAAACTGTTTGAGGAACCGCAGGTCGTTCTCGACCAGCATGCGAATGTCGGGCACCCGGGTCAGGTTCATCGCGAGGCGATCCAGGCCAAAACCGAAAGCAAACCCGGTGACCTTGTTCGGGTCGAACGCCCGATCCCCGCGGCGCGCGCAAATTTCTTCGAAGACGGCCGGATCCACCATGCCGCAGCCGGCCAGCTCCATCCACTTCCCGCCCAGCACTTCGGCGCGGATGTCGATTTCGAAACTGGGTTCGGTGAACGGAAAAAAGTGCGGACGAAACCGGGTCTCGGTTCCGGGTCCGAAAAGCTGCCGGAAAAAATACTCCAGTGTGCCCTTGAGGTCCGCCACGGAAACATTCTCCGCGACGTAGAGTCCCTCCATCTGGGTGAACTGGGCGAGGTGCGTGGCATCCACCTCGTCGCGGCGATAAGCGGCACCGGGAGCAATGATGCGAACGGGCGGCGGCTGCGACTCCATGACGCGCACCTGCACGGATGACGTGTGGGTGCGAAGCAGTCGCCCGTCGGGCATGTAAAACGTGTCCTGTTCGTTCCGAGCAGGGTGATCAGGCGGCGTGTTGAGGGCGTCGAAACAATGCCACTCGGTCTCGATGTCAGGGCCGTCCGCCAGAACAAATCCCATCCGGCGGAAAATCTGCACCGCCTTGTCCAGCAACTGGGTCAGCGGATGGATGGAGCCAAGCTCGCGGCTCGTGCCGGGAAGAGTGATGTCGAGGGACGCGAGGGCGCCCGCATCGGCAGCGGCGGAGATTTCCGCTTCTTTTTGTTCCAGCGCGGCGTTTACCGCCTGACGCAGTTCGTTGAGGAGTTTGCCGATGCGCGGGCGGTCTTCCTTGGCCACATCGCGCATGCCTTCGCTCAGCTTGGTGATCTCGCCTTGTTTGCCAAGGTACATCACACGGGCGGCGTCAAGGGCGCGGGCATCGGAGACAGCCGAGATGGCTGCCACCGCCTCGGTTTGGAGTGAGGCTATCCGGTCTTCCATCAAAAAAAAGAAGGGCAGGGACACGTCAGCGACGCGTCCCTGCCCTGGAATGGGGTTTAAGCCGCTTTCGCGGTTTCCTGGGCTTTCGCCGCGTAAGCCGATTTGGCTTTTTCGACGATTTGCTTGAAGGTCGCTTCGTCCTGCACGGCGATGTCGGACATCACCTTGCGGTCCAGCGCGATGCCTGCGGCCTTGAGGCCTTCGATGAAGCGGTTGTAGCTGATTCCTTCGGCACGAACGGCCGCGTTGAGACGCGTGATCCAGAGCGAGCGAAAGTTGCGTTTCCGGGTTTTGCGGTCGCGATAGGCCCAATATTTGGCCTTCATCTGCGCGTCTTTCGCATAACGAAAGAGCTTGGAACGACGTCCGCGGTAGCCTTTGGAGGCTTTGATCACCCGCTTGCGACGAGCGCGACTGGCGGGCGAATTGGTTGCACGTGGCATGTATTTTATTCCCCGGGACCTTGCGGACCGGGGCTCCTTGGAGCTGGCTGTTTGTTGATGGAGATCCGCGGACTCACCAGTTCCGACATCCCCGCTTACGCGGAGAAGTCCGGCGGATCAGTTTTTCCTTACGCGAAAGGCAGACAGGCCTTGATGCGGGGCAGATCGGACTCGTGAACCAACTTGGCCTTGGCCAGGTTGCGTTTCCGTTTGGCGGACTTGCACTGCAGCAAATGCCGCTTGCCCGGGCTGCTCCGAAGCACCTTCCCTGTGGCGGTGACTTTGAAGCGCTTGGCGACTGACTTGCGCGTTTTGTTGCGAGGCGATTTCTTTGGCATGGGAAAAGGGGTGAGAAACTAATGGAAAAAGAACGGGTGGCAAGGAAAGAATTCCCGCATTTTGCGCGCTCTTGTCATGTCGCTGATTTCACCGTATCCTCCGCACGGATGAGAGAACAGGTGGAAAAGCTCTTAAAGGCCACGCCCTTCGAGGCTTTCGCCGTTGAGGTGTCCGACGCTGTGGCGTATTCCATCCCGACCCGTGATCATGTGCTCGCCGCCAAAAATGGACTTTTCATTCTGGGTGACGATGGCTTGGTGGATTTCGTGACCTGGCCCCATGTGCGTCGTTGGAGTTTTCGGGAATCGGCGGCGCATTAATCAGGCGTCAGTCCACGACACCGCCGTCGGCACGAGAATCGCATCGGTCATGCCGTGGAGAAGCTTTTTGTCGTCCGGGCAGATCGTGGCCAGAGCGCCGCCGCATTTCGTCTCCTTGTCCCCGATAAAATAATACGGGCACAGCCGCACGCGTCCACGCATGCGGATCAATTCGTCCCCCGACTCAGCAAGATAGTCGTGTTCGACCAAACGACCCTGATGAAACTGCTGCAGGATATGGGGGTGATTTTCAAAATCCTCCAGCGCGTTCTTCAATTCCTCCTGCCACTCTTTCTGCGGCACGTCCTGGGCCATCACCACCCCTCGCGAACCCCAGGCCGTTTCGGAAAAACCGCTGATCTTGAGAATGAGCGAACGCTGTTTCTGACTGAACCGCCCCACTTCCTCCCAGCCATGGGTCTCCAGTCGCGGCAAGACCGCGTGCAGCGGGAGCGGCGTCGGATCGACGAGCCATGTGTAGGGAATCACCTTGCGCAAAGCCAGCAGGGTGCGCTCGCCAAGTTCGCGGCGCCAGAATTCTTCCAGAGGCTTGAGCCAGAAAAAGGCGAACCACATTTTTTCTTCAAGCGCGGGTTTGAAAGGCGGTGTGACCAAGATTTCGCCGGCGAGGTGCTTGCGCCGGAGATCCTCCGCACACGGAACGTTCGCCAGATCAAATAACTCGAAAAACCGATACACCCGCTCCGCCCAATCGCCACCAGTGGAAGCGTCGCGCACGCGCCACGAGCCCATGTCCGACCGCGATGCGTTCAACTGCGCCGCCAACCACTCCATCTCCGGGCGATACGTCGAGGCTTCGTCCGACACGACGATGTCGCCGCCGGGCAGGACGGAGGCGAAACCATCGAGCATGCCTTCCGTGCCGCCGAGAATTTTCGAACCGTTTTTCGAATACACCTGATCCAGCCAGGCCGTCAGCCCAATGCCGCCCGGCACGTTGTCGAGTTCCGCGATGATAAACCCTCCCTCGGTCAGCACCAGGTCCGGACGGATCACGCGCGGAATCTCCATCACAATGGCCTTCTCACGCTGATATTCGACCAACTCGCGAGGCTTGCCGCGGTCGAGCATTTCCGCCACCCACTTCGGCTGGCGTCCGGCCACGCTGAAGCGGTAAAGTTGGTTGCAGGCGCGGACAAAAAGTGTGAGTCGGTAGCCGAGTTTCTCCACTTCCTCCGCCAGCGCCTCGTCGAGGGCAAAGGCATCGGGAGAAACCCGCCAGGATTTTTCGTGAAAAAGCCCGCCCTCCGGCAGGGCGGCGCGGATGCTGCGGGCGCGTTCGAGCGGGTTCATGCCAGCACCTTGAGCGCAAGACGGACCAAGTCCTCGGCGACCGGCGTGTCCTTCGACTCGTCGAGAATTTTCTTCAGTACCTTGTGCGCTTCCACCTGCTTGTAGCCCAGAGAAATCAAGGCCAGCACAGCGTCATGCACGGCCTGATCGCGAGGACCCGGTTTGTTTGCGGCGCTGGCGGCCTCCCATTCCGCCGCCACCCCCACCTTGTCCTTCAATTCGAGAACCATCCGCTCGGCGGTTTTTTTGCCCACTCCGCTGATCTTCGAAATCGCCGCCGTATCGCCCACCACCACCGCCGCCTTGAACATCTCCACGCTCAACCCGCTGAGGACCGCCAGGGCGATCTTCGGTCCCACCCCGGTCACGTGGTGCACGAGCAAGCGGAAAAGGTCGCGTTCCCCCGTCGTAAAAAACCCGAAAAGCACATGCGCGTCCTCCCGCACAACAAGATGGGTGAGGATTTTTACCGGGGCGCCGACCTGCGGAAGCCGTTCGTAACTTGATAGCGGAATCATCACGTGGTACCCCACGCCATGCACATTCACCACAATCTGGGTGGGCAGCGACTCCACCAACACCCCTTCCAAAAACGCGATCATGGACTCCTGTAGCAGACCGATGCAAAAACTCAAATACGCTCTGCTCGCGCTTTTCGCCCTCACCTCCGCCGCCCTTGCCGCCGACGACTGGCATCTTCTCATCGAGCCCAAATTTCAGGGCTACAAGAACACCTGGCCGATCCAGGGTTCGGACCGCACCGTGCTTGTGCCCGCGCGGTTGACCAACGGCACCATTGCCCCCCTCGAGGGCGGCCAGCAAATCTCCTGGGATGCGATCAAGGAACCCGCATCGTCCTCGGCCTCCGCCGTCCTGGCCGGCCTCAAGCCCCGCTATGTCCGTGATGACAAAAACGTCATCCAATATGCCATCCTGGAATCCGAGAGTCCCCTCACCGCCTCCGCCGTCCTTGCGCCGAAGTTCGGCGAGATGTTTGCCCAGACCCTCGGTCCCGATCTTCTCGTCGCCATTCCCAACCGCAATCTGATCTACGTTTTTCCCAAACAATCCCTCGTCTCCCAAGGTTTCGCCGACCTGATTTACGCAGAATACCAGGCTTCGTCCCACCCCGTGAGCCGCGAACTTTTCGAACTTCGCGATGGAAAACTCATTGCCATCGGCACCTACCGTTGATCGACTGACGCCTCCCGCCATGCTCGCCGACATCCGCAAAGTTCTTTACCACGAGTCCACCATCCTCAGCCGCCTCGACGAAATGGCGCACCAGATCACGGAGGACTACGAAGGCAAGGATCTCACCGCCATTGCCATCCTCAACGGCAGCTTCATCTTCATGGCCGACCTCCTGCGCCGGATCCCCCACCCTTTGCAGGTGGATTGCTGGAGCGTCTCGAGCTACCACGGCACCAAGAGCACTGGACAGGTGAATTTCCGACAAACCCAACTCGCCGACGTTCGCGGCCGCCACGTCCTCATCCTCGACGACATTCTCGACAGCGGAATCACGCTCCGCGCCATCCACGACCGCCTCGCGGCCGAGAGTGGCGCGCTGAGCCTCAAGGTCTGCGTGCTTCTCCGCAAAACCATCGAAGGCACCCGCCCGATTGACGCGGATTATGTGGGCTTCGACATCCCGAACGAATTCGTCGTCGGGTATGGCCTCGATTACAACGAACGTTTCCGCAACCTCCCCTTCGTCGGCGTCCTGAACGAGGAAGCCATCGAACGGTATCGCTAAGGGTTCGCCAAGATTCCTCACTCACCCGGACGAGGCCGACTTCACAAGGACGGCAAGGACGACGCGTCGGGCGCGGACCTTGGCTCGATCAGTCGCCCGATGCGCATGCCCAACGAAGGCGCGTCAGAAATCTCCTCGCGCAAATCCGGCCGGATCCGATGAACACCAGCGGCGGCGCCGAGCAGGGCACCCACGACCGCACCGCGATGACAATTGTCCCCGCCGACGTTGGTATTGGCGACCACTCCGGCCGCAAAATCTCCGGCATATTTCCAAGCCAGATAGAGCGAGGCCGGGAATGCGTCGGCGATGTAACAGGCCGGGCTGACCCGACGTCCGATCACAACCAGATCGGGGTCACCCGACCATTTTTCGGCTTTGCGACGGGAAAACCAATCCCCCCCGTGCTGGAAGATGGCTTCGCGCAGATCCCCACCCGCAATCACGTCGATCACAATGCGGGCCAGCGCGTCTGCGGCGGCGAGAACCTCCGGGCTGCGATGCGTCAAAGAAACATGGCTTCGCACGGCATCACGGGCCGCGCGGGAGTCCGGGGCGAAAAACGCGCAGAGAACTCCGACGTGGGCCAGGCCCCCGATGTGGATGTCGCTTCCGGCGCACTGGCGCGGAGCAAGGCCAAGGGCATAAGCGGTGAAGAATTTCCGGTGATACTCTTCGACGTAGGTATCGCTATGCTGGCCGGGCGTGAGCATAAACGCGATGTACCGTTGCAAATAGTCGTCGCCATCATACCGGCCCTGCGCAACGAGGGAGTCGATGAGAACGCGGGCGAGTTGCAGATTGAGGGTGTTTTCCCCTGCCTGCAGAGACTGGTGATAATGCACGCCGCGTCGGCCCCAATATTGCGCCTGATCGCGGAGGATGTCTCCGCGTTCATTCTGGGCGGTATATTCGGAACGCCAGAGAATGCTGTCCGGATGAGGATTGCGTGGGGGCAGATATCCCTCCACCACGCCATAGTCGCGCCGAAGGGCGTCACGGTCATAATACCAATGCACCGGCATCGCAAGCGCATCCCCGATGAAGGAACCCCAAGCGGCTCCGGCACGATGGTCGGAGAATTTCATCCGGCCTGGAACCTTTCAGGTTCCGCATTTTTAGAAACGCGCTTAGACATCACCCTAAAGAAACGACGCGAGACCCCGCGGCGGACGCGCCGGAAGGAAAATTCGTCCCGACGTAGTTATTCCCGGCGTCCCCGTCCCTGGTTCGGACGTTCCTCCTGCCGTGACCACCGCACAGATCCATCTCGCCCGCCAGCGCCTGCGTCTCGGGATCGCGAATGTTGGTTTCTGGGTCCTGCTGGCCACCCTTGGGCTCTTCGTGCTGGCGTGGCGCAACGGGGACCCGATCACCCCGACCCAAGGCTTCCTCCTTGCCTTGGGGGCCATTGCGATCCAGGCGGTGTTCGACACCATCGGCGGGGCCGTGCTGATGCCGGAACCCCGCCCGGGACCTCTAACATTTTTACGGAGAGGTTTGCGTGGCGCTTTCGGCCACACTTTGATTCTGACGGGCGTGTTAACCATAACCTATCTGAGTTTTCGACTCACCTCGGGCTTTGCGGCCGGGGTTTTCCTTGCCACGCTCGGGCTCGCGCTAGGCCGCGGGACAATTTTTCAAGTGATCGGCGGCGTCAGGGTTTCCGAAGAATCTCACGAAGGAAAGTCGATGGCTGTGGCCGCGGTCGAAGATCCGGCGTTCACCGGGGGATTCGTCGGTTTCGGCCGCCGCACGAAGAGCCTCCTTCCCGCCCGCTGGCTGAAGGCATTGCCCCAAACGGTGCTCGCGGTGGAGCTCTTTCGGAGGGAGTGGCAAATCGCAAATGGTCTGCCGGGCCGGGCCTTCGGTTTGGTCCTGGTGTGGAATCTTCTCGGCACGATGGCCGGCTCGCTCCTCTTTGCCCTCTCCACCCGCCCGGCCGTCGAAGCCTTGCTCGGACACGCCTGCTGGATGACTCTTTGGACCTTTGCCAGTCTGCTCATTCTGCCGGTCTTGAGCGGAAAAGCCATTTTTGCCGCCGATCAGGCCGCCCTTGCTGCCGGGTTTGACCCTCGCGAGTGGATCAGCCGCTTTCCGGAACTGGTCGGCGAAGATGGCAATCCCCGCCCCGCGATTCAAACCATCTTCTACCCGATCCCGTCTGGTGAAAAACGAATGGCCGCGCTGACTACCCCGGCGGCGGGATTTCTTCCCGGCAGCCTGGCCCGGAATAATCTTTATTATTCGTGGGCCACCCTCACCCTCCTCGGACGCGCTGTGCATTGCAACGTCGGCCGGCCCGCACTCTGGGTCTTTCCCCCGTCGGCTTAGCAAAGTCGTTTCCCACGAATGCGCGACCGCGCTATTCGCCGCCCGCGACGATCTTCGCCGAACGCGCGATGGAGGGGAAGTGCGTGAGGTCGGATGTGCCGGGACAGGTGGGGAAAATCCCGAGACAGGCAAAGACATACCAAGCCGCCATTTCGCCATTGTCTTCATCACCCGGAAAATTCTCCACGGAATACAACTCGTTCGCGACGCGATGGATCCAGTGAGTGGTTTTTTCCGGCTGTCCGGCAGACGCGTAGAGCATAAGAAACTGATGCACCGGTTGGTTGGACTGCGCATACTGGCCGAAGTTGGTCATGGCCATCTCGGTCATTTCGTGAATTTCGCAGGGGTAGTCCCCGACGGAAAACTTCGGCGGCGCAGTGAACATGGCGTCCAGCTTACGGCAGAGAGCCTCATTCCCCCCAAAAAGCAAAGCGAGGCCGGCGGGGTCCTGCGGTACATTAAAGCTGTGCTGCCACGCTCCCCCTTCGATAAAGGGACCGCCCCATTCGTATTCGTCGAAGGGCTCGCGCCACGTTCCGTTGGCATTGCGGCCGCGCATGAAACCCACCGTGGGGTCGAAAACGTTACGGTAGTTTTCCGCTCGGCGCGCCAGTTCATCGGCCTCGCGGGTTTTGCCGAGATAACGCGCCACCTGAGCGACGCAGAAATCATCGTACGTGTAGTCAAGTGTGGCCGAGGCGGCGTGGTGATAGAGGTCCGACGGCACGTAGCCAAGTCTGAGGTATTCCGGCATTCCTGCGCGACCGAAACACGGGTCGTCACTGGCCTCCGTGGCGTCTTTCCACAAATAAAAAAAGGCCTCCTCCACATTCCAGTCAGTGACGCCGCGGGCAATGGCGTCGGCCACCACGACGTCAAAATGCGTGCCAATCATGCAATTGCGCGGGCCTGGACTCGGCCATTTTGGCGACCATCCACTTTCGCGGCAGGCACTGAGAAATCCCTCCAGCATAAGACGCAGCTTGTCCGGATAGGCCAGTCCCAGGAGCGGAAACAGGGTGCGGTAGGTGTCCCAGAAACCGCTGTCCGCGCAGAGTGACCCTTCATGAACGCCCCCATCATAGGGACTGTAGTGGATGGTGCGGCCGTCGCGGGTTTTCTCGTCAAGAAAACGCGGAAAAAGCAGGCACCGATACAGGCAGGAATAAAAGAGACGCTCCTGTTCCTCGCTGTGGGCTTCAAGGGCAATGCGGCCGAGAAGGCTGTTCCAGATCCTCTCGCCTTCCGCCGCCACTCCCTCCAGGCTCACACCCAGAAGCTCGGCACTCAGCGTGGTTTCCGCCTGTTCCACCGAAACAAAGGATGCGGCAATCCGCATCTCGAGGCACGTGACGTCTGGAGGAAAGTCAAAGACAAAGCCGTCGTTTACCGCTTCACCGCTCTGCGGCGTGGCATCAAACTCCAGCGCAAAATACAGCCCGAAGTTTCCAGGAGTCCCGCCCCTCGCATTGCGGGAGACTCCGCGATAGGCGTGCGTGCGCTCCCCCCTCGCGCATTCAAAACCGGCGTCGAAAAACAAGCGCACCCGCAGGGCCTCCGCGCCCAGCCGGCGAAATCGGAAGACCGCCCCGCGTTCCGTCGGCGCCATCTCGACGCGGATGCCCGCGCGCAGCAGATCCGTGGAGAAATAATGGGGGTGGAGCGCACTTTCCTGAAGCCGGTAGGCGGAGGCCTGATGGTCAATCTCCGGATACAACAAACCCGTGAACGGAACGACGAGAATATTGCCGTAGTCTCCCATCCATGGACTGGGTTGGTGGGTGAGCCGGATGCCCTGAAGCTTGCGATGGTCGGGATGAAACAGCCAGTCGCTCTGAGCCGTCTGCAAGCTCCAGTGGTGCATGCCCCAGGGTCGGGCAATAAGGGGAAGGGTATTGCCAGTGGAGAAATCCCTTTCGGATCGCGTGCCTTGGAGGAGGTTAACTTTGGAGACAAGACTCATGGCCGCAGTGCACTAAGAAGGTTCCCGCCAGTGGACAACTCCCAGTCGTCGGTGCGGAAGGGTGATGCTGGCAATCCACCCGAGTTTTCCAGCGTGCCATCGGGATTGTTTTGCCAGCCATAGCGGACGGCCTCCGGATGGCAAAGGCCGGAGGCGCTTACCCGGACAACGTCCGACGCGACGATTTCCGCCTCGGCCCACCGCCAGCATCGGTCCGAACCGGCTATCTGAAACGCGCTCAGCGTCCGGCCTTCGCGGCAACGCAGGCCCGCGCCGACATGAACAAACCGGACAAAAAGAGCGTCGTCGCTCCGCCAATGATCCGCCGCCAGAGGCGAACTCCATGGCTCCTCTGCCCGTCCATAAACCTCCGCCAGAGCCCAGCGAGCGAGTCGTTCGCCGACGGGTTCCTTCCGTCGCGGGTGAATATTGTCGGCCTCCCCCACGTCGATGGCAACGGCAAGCCCCACGCGGGGAACGGTGCGCGCCGTCAACAGCTGGGCGTCGCGAAGTTCCGCCCAATCGCTTTCCCCCGGCTCCGCCTCACGGGGTTTGTGATTGGCAAGCTGCACGATGCCGAAAGGCAGCAAGGGGTCCTGCCACGCGCGCCGCCAGGCCATGATCAGATCGGGCAAAAGCGTCCGGTAAACCGCCGCTCGCACCGCATCCGATTCGCCTTGATACCAAAGAAATCCCCGCACCGCCGTGCCCCGCAGCGGATGAATCATGCCATGATACAAAACGACCGGAGGAATCGGCCGTTTGCTGGTCCGAAGGGGAAAGGCCTTTTCGACCTTCGCCCGCCAGGGGCCCTCCAAGCGAATCGTCTCTTCCGGATGGTCGGCCTGCCTAAGGCATGCAGCCCGGACGATGCCGCCGAAGCCCCATTCATCAAAAACCCGCACCGCAATAACCAGACGGCCAGCCAAGGTGAGATCCGCAGAGACCGGATATTCGCGCCGCGTGGCATACGCACTGGGAGCCTCGACTCCCATGCCACCGACTCGCAAACCGTTGACAAACGTTTCGTCGAAATCGTCGCAGGCCCCAAAGTGCAGCACAAGATCGCGCCCCCTCCACTCTTTCGGCAGATCGACCGAGCGGCGATACCAAACCGCGCCATTCAGCTGCCAGCCTTGCTGCTGCCACATCCCCGGCACCTCCAGGCTTTCCCAAGCGGCATCATCGCACGTTTCCCAGCCGGCCGATTCGGAAGAACGGCCCTCATCCCGATGCGGCAGCAATTCCTCCCCCAGGGGCGCCGCCGCTTCCTCCCGCAAACCTCGGTATTCCGGACGCGAGTCCAGCACCCCGCGAGGCAACCAACAGGAAATGGCCGTTCCTCCAAAGGCCGAAACAATGATCCCGACCGGACAGCCCAGCCGGGCACGAAGCTGGCGCGCAAAATAGAAGGCGACGGCGGAGAAATTGCCCGCGGTGCCAGCCGTGGCCGGCTCCCATTTTCCATCCACGTTGGTCGCCGGTTCCGTCGCCGGTGTCCGCATCACGGTGAAACAGCGCAGCAGCGGATCCACCGCCCGGACGACATCGGCGTCCGAGCCCGGGGTCATCGCCAGGGTCCATTCCATGTTGGATTGACCCGAACACACCCAGACCTCGCCCATCCGCAAATCAGACCGGCGCAGCACACGCCCCTCACCTTCGACCACAAGGTCCAGGGATCCCTCATCCCCACGGGCGGGAAACTCCACCGACCACTCGCCCGATACCCCGGCGATGGCCGTCCCCGTTTCCTCTCCCAACTGGACGGATACCCGCGCGCCGGGAGCAGCGGTGCCGAAAATCATTATCGGTTTACCACGCTGCAGGACAGCGTGATCGCCAAAAAGGGAGTGGAGCTGGATCGGGATCATGCAAAAAATTTCCCGGCCTGGAGATCGGCCGGATGCTCAAAGGGACGCGCCCTGTTAAACCGGGGATTCCGAAAGCGTTCCGGACAGCGCCTCGGGCAGTTCCGCGGGGAGAGTCGGATTTTCCTGGAACACCTCAAGCTTTAGGTCATGCAGTGACCGGGTGAGCTCGGCATCGATTCGCTCCCGCCCGCCGCAAGTGTGGCGAACCAGGAACTTCAGCGCAGGATTCTCGGTGGATTGCGAAACCTCACCCCTCGACAACGCCAGCGCGCTTTTCAGGAGCCATTGTCCGACGTACTCGTAATTCTGCGCCACCGTACTAAGTGGCGGATCGCTGTAATGGCTGGCATCGGTGTTGTTGTAGCCAACAATCCGGAAATCGGTCGGCGCACCAAGTCCCAGCTTGTGCATTGCGGTCATGAAACGGAGCGCATGCTCGTCGTCGTAACTGATGATCGCCAGATCGCCGCGGTAAGCGGTCCACCGCGCCGCCAGTTGGTCCATGCCCTGCGAACCCGTCGGCACCAACCCGCACAACGTGGGAAGATTTTCCCGCGACGCAAAACAGGTGTAGGAACCCAACTTCTGCTGCAAAATCAGGTCCCCCGGCGCATCCGGCCCGAGGAACGCAATCCGGGTGTGACCAAGCTTGAAAAAATATTGGCCCAGGGCCTCCGTGCCCGTCAACAAAGTCGCACCAAAGAGGCTTTTTTCGAAACAGAATTTTTCCAGGCCGGGAATCAAAATTGGCAGACTCACCGGCACGGGACACCGCAGGACGAAGCTCCGGACCTCCTCGGTCATGGTATGCGGAAACCACGGCAACGTCAGAGCCACACACCCTTCCTTGACCATCATTTCCGCCTGACGCAAACCGTCATCAGCAAAGTCCCGCACCCAACACGATCGCAGTTCCACGTTCTGCGTCAGGGCCACATGCGCGATCGCCTGGAGCACTCCAAACGCATAGGCATTACCCTTTTCGTAAACGAGCAAACCCACCCGGTTCGGACGCGGACCGGCGGCAGCGACCGGCGGCGGATTGTCCCTCGGCGAAATGAATGTTCCGCTGCCAATGCGACGCGTGATCAGACCGTCATCCACCAGTTGCTTCAACGCCTTGCGGACCGTGAGAAAATTGCACTGGTATTCGATCGCCAGATCCCGTTCGGCGGGGAGCTTCGCCCCCGCGGGAAGGGTCGCGGCCAACTGGCGTAACTCCAGTTCGACTCGTTTGTGCTTCAGTTGTTTGAGTTTCAAGCTTTGCCTTCCGCCAGTCTTTCCAAGGCATGGGAAATACTATAGCAAACATAGAGTCACAAGGAAAAGTTCATGGGAATCTCAAGAGTTTTTTAGAAATTCACGGGCCCGGGAAAGCCGACTTCACTTTGTAATTATAAAGCATTGACATATCAATCAGACAAAGCATCATTTCGGTAATGCGATTCCTCCTCGTTCCTTTCCTGTTTTTGACCCTGGTTTCCCTCCACAGCGCCGAACCGGGCGACACGCTGATGGTCAACGGCGACTTTGAAAGCGGCGGCCTCAGCGGGGCGAATAGCTGGACGTCTGGCAAGGGGGTCTCCCTCGAGTCGGAGGACGGCAACACCTTTCTCCGCCTCCAGGCCAGCGAACCGGGAATTCAGGTGCAGTCCTATCGGAAGATCAAAGTTCCCGGTGGCACGCCTAAACTCAAGGTGAGTTTCCGCGTGCGTTTCGAAGGCATCACCGCGGGGGTGGAAAACTGGCACACCGGACGCGTCATCATGCACTTCAAGGACGCCTCAGGCGCCATCACCAAGCCCGATCCCAAACCTTTTGCGTTCAAAGGAGACTCCAAGGGCTGGGACGAAAAAACCGTCGAGTTGGAGGTGCCGGAAGGTTCCGTGGAATTTGAGTTCATGCCCGCGCTTTTCCAGGTTCAACTGGGCACGCTGGACATTGACAACGTGGTCGTCGTCCCGGCAGATTAGTCGTCGCGGTTGCTGGACCGCCCCGCAAGCCTTCGGGATCACTTTCATGACCGCTCTCCGCTACTACACGCCTCCGCTCACCGTTCACCCCGTCTCCCTGGCCCGCGATCTCTGCATCTACGGCGGAACGTCGGGAGCCATCGCCGCAGCGGTCGCGGCTCGCCGCGCTGGGCTCAGTGTGGTTGTTCTGGAACAGAGCAGCCATGTCGGGGGAATGACCGCCGGCGGCCTTGGCCTCACGGATATCGGCAACAAACAGGCCATCGGCGGGATCTCCCGGGAATTCTACCGCCGCGTGGGAAAACACCACGGGGTTCCGGAACACTGGCGCTTCGAACCGCACGTGGCGGAAGCGGTCTTTCAGGACTGGATTCGGGAGGAGCAGATCGATGTCCATTACCACGCGTTCCTGGCCGGCGTGGAAATCCAGGATGGCAAAATCGTCCGCCTCCGCACGGAGAACGGCCTCGAGATCAGCGCGAAAATGTTTCTCGATTGTTCCTACGAGGGCGACCTGATGGCCGCAGCACGCGTGAGCCACACCATCGGCCGCGAATCAAACTCCCAGTACAACGAGACACTCAACGGCGCCCAGGTGCGGAATAAACATCAGTTCGACTTCCCGGTGGATCCCTACCGTATCGAAGGAGATCCCTCCAGCGGGCTCCTCCCGGGTGTGGAATCGGGCGAACCGGCCATTGGCGAAGGCGACCACCGGCTGCAAGCGTATAATTTCCGTCTTTGCCTTTCCTCGGATCCCGGCAACCAGATCTCCTTCACCCCACCCACGGGTTACGACCGATCGCATTACGAACTGCTCGCACGCTACCTCCGCGCCGGACACAAATTAGACTTCGCAAAATTTGACAGGCTCGAAAATGGCAAGGTGGACATGAACAATCACGGTGCGTTCTCCACGGATTTCATCGGCGCGAACCACCGCTTTCCGGAGGCCTCCTACCCCGAACGCGAAGAAATTTTCCAAGCTCACGTCGCCCACATCAAGGGGCTGCTGTGGTTCTGGAAACAGGACCCCGAGGTGAACCGCGACTTCCAGGACGCGTTTCAAGCCTGGGGCTGGGCGGCGGATGAATTCCCCGACTGCGGGGGGTTTTCTCATGCGCTTTATGTCCGTGAAGCACGACGACTGGTGGGCGACGTGGTCATGACCGAACACCATTGCACCGGCAGGGAAACGGCTACCGAGTCCATCGCCTTGGCGGCCTACACGATGGACTCACACAACTGCCGACGCTTCGACCGCGATGGCCGGGTCTGGAACGAAGGCGACGTTCAGGTTCACACCGGCCCGCCTTTTCCCATCTCCTACCGAGCGATCATTCCCCGGCGCGGCGAGTGCCGGAACCTTTTCGTCCCGTTCTGCCTCTCCGCCTCGCACATCGCCTTCGGTTCCATCCGGATGGAACCCGTCTTCATGATCCTTGCGGAATCCTGCGTCCATGCGGCGCGACTGGCCCTGGAGAACGACGTCGCAGTGCAGGACGTGCCTTACGCAGATCTCCGCGACGCTTTGCTGGCCGCCGGGCAGATTCTCGATCCGGTTCCCCAAGTGGCGGACTTGCAGAGCGGAGAGTAGCCGCTCTTTGTTTTCGCGCCTTTCCGGGCACCCGATTCCGCCTCAATCCCCAGCCGACCCATCCGCATCCTCTCGCCGGAGGAGATCTTTTACCCGGGCCACCAATTCGGGAGGGCCGTCCAGTTTCCCGTTCTCAAATTTCACCTTGGCGCGATCTTCCGGTGGCAATTGACGGACGATTGTGTCCATTTTCTCCCGCAGAAAATCACCCGCCGCATCATGTTTCGTTATCATGCCCCTGCTTCGGCTGTCGGATCCCCGGCGGCCGGACCTGTCCGACCGATCACCAGCGGGCCCCCTCGGGTGGTTGCCGCATGACTGAGTTCCGGATCACCGTTCGCGAGATGGTCGAATACGTCCATCGCGCTGGCAACCTCGCGGGCGAGAGCGGATTCCGACCCGCCAATCGCGCTGTCGAGGGCACCCGTGAAGTGCCCCCGGATTTTGATCCAGTTGCTATGAGAGATTTGGTTGTTGGTTTGGGTTGGTTGCGATGTTTTGCGTAGTGGAGGGCGTAGCCCGTAACGAAGCAA
>JBGSVZ010000092.1:0-177249 GCA_041752695.1 Terrimicrobiaceae bacterium | reverse complement strand
TTGTTCGCTCACTTTCAGGACATTGGACATTGACCCCATCCAACCGCCCCGGGAGCGATCAGTCAGAGCCCGTTTTCCCGTCCAAAAAGTGGTGCACTTTCAAGTGACCGAAGGTGGTGCACTTTGGGTGACCGCCGACAGGTTCTCGGCCTCAGTCTGTCCGTCGCGAGTACAGTCGTCCTTTTGAAAGCCCTCGAAGAACGCAATGGGGTGCAAACACCAAACGGTCGCATCGCGATCGGATGGCTCATTGTGGAGGACCTTGCCATGGTTCTGGCCCTGGTGCTTGTCCCCGCCTTGGCTCCGCTCTTGGGCGGTAATGATGGGAACGAGAGCCATTCCGCGGGGCACTCCGGCATTTTTGTCACTTTGGGTTTCACCCTTCTCAAGGTCGGTGCCTTCGTGGCCATTGCCCTCATTGTTGGCCCGCGAATCATGCCCTGGATCCTTCGCCAGGTCGCCCGCACGGGCTCGCGCGAACTTTTCACCCTCTGCGTGCTGGCCCTCGCGCTCGGCATTGCTTTTGCCTCCGCGGAACTTTTTGGCGTCTCCTTCGCGCTCGGCGCGTTTTTTGCCGGGATGGTGCTCAACGAATCCGACCTCAGCCACAAAGCCGCCGCCAATTCCCTGCCTCTGCAAGATGCGTTTGCCGTGCTGTTTTTTGTGTCGGTGGGCATGATTTTCGATCCCACGGTGCTCGTCCGCGAGCCGCTCATGGTGCTCGGCGTACTGGCCCTCATCATCATTGGCAAATCCCTCATCTCCCTCGCGATCGTCCTGCTGCTGGGTTTTCCGCTCAGCACCGCGCTTGTGGTCTCCGCCTCGCTCGCGCAGATCGGGGAGTTTTCCTTCATTCTCGCGGGACTCGGCATGGAGCACGGCCTGCTGCCAAAGGAAGGCCTCAACCTCATCCTCGCCGGTGCCCTGCTCTCCATCACCCTCAATCCACTGTCCTTCGCCTCCGCCGACCGCGTCTGCCGGTGGATCAGCAACCGTCCGAGCATCCGCAGACCGTTTGAAGAGGACCGCATGGCCAGCTTCAACGCTCTGCAAACCGAACTCGAAGCGGCCCGCAAGTATGCCGAGGACCGCAGCGCCGCCCATAAGACCTTCACCCCCGAGGAACTGGTGGATCGTTTTCCGCTTTTCGCCGGACTCACGCCTGAACAACGCGAAGTCCTCGTCCTTCACTTCGAGCCCCGCTACGCCCAGCCGGGTGAACGCATCATCCGCAAAGGCGACGCCGCCGACGCCGTCTATTTTATCTCCTCAGGCGAAGTTGAGGTTGGGGTCTCCGGCCGCCGCATCAAGCTCGGAGCGGGCGACTTCTTCGGCGAGATGGCCATCATTAGCGGACAGCCCCGCTCGGCCGATGTGACCGCTCTGGACTACAGCAAATTCGCCACCCTCACCCAGCGCGACTTCCGCCAGTTTCTCCGCCGCTTCCCGCAAATCCGCGAGCAAATCGCCGCCCTCGCCGCCCAGCGAGGCGACATGAACCGTCAGTTCCTTGACGAGGCGGAGGACGAAAAAACCGCCTGAACCAAGGCCTTTTTACAGAAGCCAACGAAGGAAACAAAGGTTCCCAAGTGCGTTTCTCTTCTTCGTTTTCTTTGTGACCTTCTATGCGAAATCCGTAGTTCGGAACCCGTCACCTCTTCACAATCACCGGCGTCCCGAGATCGACCGCGTAATAAAACCGCCGAGCCTGCCGCAGCGGCAGCCTCACACAACCCGCCGATGCGGGATATCCCGGCACGATTCCCGCGTGCAACCCGTAGGGCCCCTGGAATCGCAAGAAGTAAAGCATCGGTGCACCGTCGAACGTAGCACCCGCGGGCTTGGGCGTCTTGCGGACATCCACGCCGCGTTTCACCACACGGCCGTTCTTCACATAATTGCCATAGAGATTCGATCGGTGATCCACGTCCTTCTGGATCACCTTATAGACCCCCGGAGGCGTATCGTTGCCTTCGCGCCCGGTCGAAACCTTGCAGTCTCCGATCACCGTCTTTCCTCGATAAAGTTTCGCCGTCTGCGTGCTCAGGTCGATCACGATCCTTTTGTTCCGCTTCGCCGTGGGAACAATCTGACTTACCGCGTCATCCGCCCGGTCAAACGCAATCCCCGCCTCCGGCACCACCGAACACCCCACCAACCAGAAAACGGGTCCCAAAATCACCGCACAGAAAACACGTCGCATCAGCACGGCGCGGAATTTTGGCCAGATTTCAAAATGACCATCTGCAAAAAGGGAAAAATCCATATCGAAGGAATTATACCGCCTTCACACGCCGGATCAGCCAGATGCTGAGCAGACTCACTGACACCGCCAGCCAGCCGAGCCAGTTCACATGCAACAACGCGTCCGGCGTTCGAAGCACAACCTTGCCCGCCATGATCGCCGCCACTCCCGTGCAGAGATCGCGCGTGCATGCGGTCAGACTCATGAAGGCTCCGCGGCGTGACGCCGTCACCGCCGAAGCCAGCGCGGCCTGCGCCGGGACATAACGTCCACTCGCAAAGATAAAAAACAAACCCGTCAGCACAAGGGTCCCCGCCACCGGCAACGGTCCGGCATTTGTCAGCAGAATCACAATCACCACCGCCCCGCAGACCACCACGGTGAAAACTCGCGCCCGGCCAAGACGGTCGGAGAGGTGCCCGATCCAGGGCGCTGTCACAATCGTCAGCGCGCCGCCGATCACATAAACCAAGGCAAGGTATCCCTCCGGCAGCTTCAAATTGAAAACCAAATGCGGCGAGAGAAACGGGATGATCGTGAAATGCCCGAAGACCAAAGACACCGTCAGCAGCAACGCTCGCCCGGCATTCCCATCTGTCAGCAACGCCAGAAAGTTTTTCCACGAAGGCGGCGGGCCGTCTGCCAGATGGGCCCGCACATGGGGAAGGAAAACAAACAACAAACCCTCCACCAGCAGCGCGATTCCCACGAGCATCAGGAACGGAGTCTCCCATTGAAATTGCTGCGCCAGAAACAACCCGAACGGCACTCCGAACGCCGCCGCGGCGGAAAACGACGTCATCACGATCCCCATCGCCGCACCCCTCCTCTGGGCCGGCACGAGATCTCCCACGATGGCGAGGATCGTCGCATTCGCCACCCCGCCAAACGCCCCACACAGAGCCCGCGCCACCAAAAGAGTCCCGGCCGAATGCGACACGGCACATGCATAGGTACCAGCGATAAAGCCCACATACGAAGCGAGCAACACCGTCCTCCGGTCGAATCGATCGATAAATGGCGCCGTGGCCAGGCCGACAATCCCCGCCATCATCGTGTAAGCTGCGATCAACAGGCTAAACTCCGACGCCGAGAGCGACAACTCCCGCATGAGCATCGGTCCAAGCGGCATCATGATCATAAAATCCATGATGTGGGTGAATTGCACCGCCGCCAGCAAGACAAGCATGGGCTTTTCCGAAAGATGAAACCTTGGCGAAAACGACACGATGCCTACCTTTACTCACGCAGAGGGATTTCCCCGGGAAGTTCGGCGAATTGACGGCTTTGCCACGAAACTAAGAACATAAGTTTCCCGTCCCGACGGCCCCGGAAGATCCAGATTTTCCACTACTTTTGATTGGGTTCCACCGGCCAATTCATCAAATCGGACAAATACTTTGTCAGTTCCGCGCCGTTGACCCTGGCTTGCTTCTGGGACGGATGGAAGTCCGCGCCGAAACCATGAGCGCCTTGACGAGAGAGCTCGAAAACCGAAACTTTTCCCGGATGTTCCCTGTTGATGGTATCGGCCACCCGCGTGAGGATCGTTTTGAGGACTTCACTATTTAGCATCGGCCCCATCAGCAAGACAATACGCACTTCGGGATAACGTCCGATCAGCATTTTCACGAACGAAAGATAACTTGTGGCGTATTTTTCCTGATTGACCCCCTTGGTGCTAAAGTCGTTCGTGCCCAGATTGATGCAGACCACATCTGGCGTAAATCGGGCCGAATTCCAAAGCAAGGCAGGGTCTTGGAAAAGGACACGATCATAAATGGCAGGCAAGTTCTCTGGACTCCCATCAACGGGTCCGTTGTAATTCCGCAGCATGCCGATGCCTGACCGGGCCACCACCAAATAATCCGCGTTCAACGCCTGAGCTGTCAGCCAGGCATAAGTGTCACAAAAATTCTCCGTCTCCGGCGTAAAGTGAAGCTTCGGATCGTTAACCTCGATGCCGTAACCGCAGGTGATGGAGTCCCCAATAAATTCGATTCGGCGTGTTTGTTTCTCCGGCCACTCGACCACCCGGCCTCCCTCGGGCAGGACGAACCCCCTAAAACTCACGGGTCCCACCATGCCTTCCGTGGCCTTGACGATTTCGACGGTGTGAACGCCGGAACCAAGATTCGACGCCAGTTCATAATATTCGCCACGTCCCTCCACCTTAATTTTCTGGGCGCGCCTGCCGTCGATAATCACGTTCAGCCAATTGGGCTTGTCGCTGTCCATCCGCATTCCAAGGGTTCCGCCCTCAAACGCCACCCGCACGCGGGCGCCAGAATAGCCAAAGCGTACCTCCCCAGCCTTCGCGTCGTCTCCGCGGCCGCTGTAGAGCAGAAGCGCATTGTCGGCTGCGACGACCACAGGCAATTCCGCCTGGAGGGAAAAAGCGCAAGAGGTGAACACTGCGATCAACGACAGGCGGAGAATGGGCATTCCGCTGAAATACCGAAAAATCTGTTCGGGGTCATTATTCTTCGAACAAACGCGGCCACGATGCGGGAGCCTTTTCGATGTTCCTTGCTCGCATCTCTCCAAACAACGCCTCAGTGTTCCCGATGACCCCCGCCATGTCTCCCCGCGCTTTTCTCTCTTTCTTCCCACCCTCGGAAAAACTCGCGTTGTGCCTGCTTCTGCTTTGCCCGCTTTCCAGCCACGCCGAAACGTCCCGGCTCTTTGGGGCCAACGGCATGCTCTGGGATCGGGCCGGCCGCCTCACGGATTTTTCCTTCGCCGGTTATCACAGTGGCGAATCCGCCCTGCCCCGCCCGCCCATCAAGGCGAACGTCAAAGATTTCGGCGCCAGGGGCGACGGCACAACCGATGACACCGCGGCATTTCTGCAGGCGATCGAATCGACCGATGATGGCACCATCCTTATTCCCGCCGGAAAATACATCCTGACTGACATTATCGAGATCCAAAAGCCAAACATCGTCCTGCGCGGAGAGGGGCCGGATAAAACTACTCTTT
This sequence comes from Terrimicrobiaceae bacterium, assembly GCA_041752695.1. Taxonomy (GTDB): domain Bacteria; phylum Verrucomicrobiota; class Verrucomicrobiia; order Chthoniobacterales; family Terrimicrobiaceae; genus CALCJD01. Next base: position 172,022 of record JBGSVZ010000092.1, on the reverse strand, counting down.
TTTATCCCAAGGGCATGGAGCAAATTCGCCCTTCCAAGGACGCAACCTCGAGCGGCAAACCCACCACCGCCTACTCTTGGTCCGGAGGACTGATTTGGGTCAAAGGAACCCAACAGGGCAGGAGCTTGGGGGGCCTCAAGGAACCCGCTCGGCGCGGAACAGACACCATCGAATTGGACAACGCCCTCTCCGTCAGTCCCGGCGACAAAATTGAAATTACGCAGACGGATCCTGGTGACGGTAGCCTGCTGCAGCACCTCTATGACGGCCAACCCGACTCGACCACCGATATCCCAAAAACGCGCACTCGCTTTGCCTCCCGGGTCAAAGCCATGGACGGCTCAAAGATCACCCTGGAACGAACCCTCCGCACCAATGTGGATCCCCGTTGGAATGCCACAGTCAAAATCTTCCAGCCGTCGGTCACGGAAGTGGGGATCGAAGACCTCTCTTTTGAGTTTCCGAATGTTCCCTATCGCGGACATTTTGAAGAGGATGGCTACAACCCCATTGCCATGTCCGGGGCGGCGGATTGCTGGGTGCGCAACGTGCGCATTTTTAACGCCGACAGCGGGCCGTTTCTGAACGGGAGTTCTTTCGTGACACTTGACGGCCTGATATTCGATTCCAACCGGGAAGGCACACCACAAGGCGAAACCGGGCACCATGGAGTGACCGTCGGCGACGACAACCTTGTGACCAGTTTCGACTTCCGCTGCAAATTTATCCACGACATCAGTGTTGAAGGAACCGGAGGTGGCGTGGTTTCCAAAGGGAAGGGCGTGGACCTGTGTTTCGACTTTCACAAGCGGTACCCCCACGCCAACCTTTTTACCGAACTTGATCTCGGGAAGGGAACCCGTCTTTACCAATCGGGCGGGGGCGCCAACCGGGGAAGACACTCCGCAGCCTGGACAACCTTCTGGAATCTCCAGGCTAGACAACTTCAACGCGGCTTTCCCCAAGGCTTCGGGCCGGACTTGATGAATATCATCGGCTTTCCCAGCAAAGATCCTGCCATTCTTGATCTGGCGGGCGTTTGGTTCGAACCGATTTCCCCGTCCACGCTCGAACCCCAAAATCTTTATGAGGCTCAACGATCTCTCAGACGTTCGACGGCGCCAAACGTGGCGCCATAAACGGCTCTCGATCAAAAAGTGAGGCCATGAGGTCGGCGAACGATCAGTCTGGCCCGGTTTGTCTATGAGGGGCTACCGAATGATCGGGAGCGGGAGCCGGGACTGCAGGCGTAGTTTCGTGCCGGATACCCCGGGGCTGCGGCCGTGGCGGAGAAGCATCGGTGGAGGGAACCAAGGCGGAGTGGTCTTTTCTAGGCGGAACAGATCCCAGAGTTCGATCGTCTTCTTACCCCGCAAAATGAAACTCCTCCAAAGCCGTGCCTACGGCTTTAGAAACCTCCAAAACTACCGCTTGCGTGTTATCGCTCGTTGCGGATAACAAAAACCACGAACAAATGACCTCATCCCCATTTTTTGGCGGAGAGCCCAATAAACTCGGCGGAGAACCGAAAAACATCTTCCCCGAAACTGGCTACCCGACATGGATTCGAACCATGAATAAAGGCTCCAAAGGCCTCTGTGTTACCGTTACACCATCGGGTAATTGAGCCCCGCAATATCTCTGGGTGTGGGGATTTTCGCAATCGAAAAGACGCGCTATTGCTTGCAGCGGCGCGTTATGATGGAAATTCCGCGTATCGCCTACTGAATGAGCAACAAAATCCGCAATCGCTTCCTCGCTCTCGTCCTGTTTCTGGCCTTCATCGGCGTCGGCATGCTTTTTTACATCAATTGGGTGGTGCAGAAGCCGTTCGCGATTGTCCTCTTCCTCACCGATAACCTTTCCACCTCCACCCTAACGGCCGCGCGGATCTACGAGGGCGGGTCCGACCACCGCCTCGCGCTCGAATCCCTACCCCATCTTGGTCTCCTGACGACCCACGCCAACGATTTTGCGGTGAGCGATACGGCGGCAGCAGTGACTGCCATCTCCACCGGGCAGAAAGTCAATAATCGGTCGGTCGGGGTGGATTCCGCGGGAAAGCCTTTGCAGAACTTGATCGATCTGGCGCGGGCGCAGGGACGTGCGGTGGGGCTGGTGACCGACAGCGCCATTTCCGACACCACTCCTGGGGTGTTTTTCGCCAAATCCGGAGACCCGCTCGACACACAGTCGATCGTGGCCCAACTGGCGGACGCCCCCGTTCTTGATGTCATTCTCGGCGGCGGCGAGGCCGATTTCCTTCCGGAACACAAGGAAGGCCGCCGCAAAGATGGGCGCGACCTTATGCTGGAAATGCGGCAAAAGGGGTACGACATTGCCCGCAGCAAGTCAGAATTGGAAAGCACGCCGTCCTGGCGCGCTCCGAAGCTTCTTGGCATTTTTGCCTCGGGTCCCCTCGCCTACGCCGACGAGATCAAGTCGGCCGGTTCCGAACCTTCGCTAGCCGAAATGGTGCAGCAGGCGATCCAGCTGTTGCAATTCAACCGCAAGGGATACCTCCTGGTGGTGGATGCGGGACTCGTCGGAAGCGCGGCCACGAAGAACGAAGGCGAGCGGATGCTGCGCCAACTGCTTGCGCTGGATGCGGCGGTGGCGGCGGCCAAAAGTTACGCCGGAGAAAAATCTTTGATTATCGTGGCGGGCAAACAAACCGTCGGCGGGCTGAGCCTCAATGGCTATCCGTTCCGCAACGACAAAGGCATGGCCATTACGGGAATCAATTCCCAAGGCGTGCCGTCTCTGACTTGGTCCACCGGCCCGGGGTCACGCTCCGCGACAAGCCCCGGCCCTGACGCCACCCCGACGTCCCCCTCGGAACCCGCCGCGTTTACGACACCGTCCGCCACGGGAATCGCTGAGGACGGCGTGGTCGTCAGCTATGGCCCAGGTGCGGAGAAGCTGGATGGCTTCAAAGACAACACCGATATCTTCAAGGCGATCGTGGAAGGCCTTTGAGCGGCCTCGCTTCGCGCGGAACGCTGAACATCGAACGCTCAACGTGGAACGCTCAAGTTTGAGAATGGCCAACGGGATCGATTGTCTCCCGGAGGAGGGCTAGATTCCGCTGGGACGCGAAGGCAGAAAGGAACTCCTCACTTCAGAGTTCAGAGTTGAAAGTTCAGAGTTGAGCGTTTGGCACCCGGTGCCAAGTTCGGCGCCTTGCGCTGCAGCTTACAGCCTTCCTTTGATGAGTCCCAGCGGCAGCGGGGCGGGCTGCAGCGGTTTGGATTCGATCGTGACGTGTTTTTTGAGGGTGGAGGATTTTTCGAAGGCATGCATGACCTCGAGCGCATGATACGCGAGTGCGCCGCTGCTGCGGTGCTGTCGTGTTCCCCCGCTGAGAATGGCATAAGCCATATCGGCCGCACCGATGCTGCGGCTATTTTCGCGATAGGGATGGCTCAGGGCCTGATTGCGCCATTCGCCGGTGGTGGGCGTCCAGATTTCCAGCGGGCCATCGAAGGTGTTTGGATCCGGCACTTTCAAAGAACCCTCGCTGCCGTAAAGTTCGATCGGGCTGTGTCCATGCTTATAGACGTCAAACGAGATCGTGACCGTGACAACTGCTCCGGAGTGGAAAACGAGGGTGCCGGAGGAATGGGTCGGCACGGAAACAGGCAGCATTTTGCCGAACTGCTCTTTGCAGGTGGCGATGCGCTCTTCGAATCCGCGTGTGGTCACTCCGCAAATTTCTTTGACGGGGCCGAGAAGGTGGACCAGAGCCGTGATGTAATACGGGCCCATGTCGAACATGGGGCCGCCGCCGACCTCGTAGAAAAACGCCGGGTTTGGGTGCCAGGATTCCGGACCGCGGGACATCAGGTAGGCCGAGCCGCTGAAGACGGTGCCGATCCATCCATCGTCCACCATTTTCCGGGCAGTTTGCAGACCCGCGCCCAGAAATGTATCCGGCGCGCAGCCCACTAGAAGCCCTTTTTCGGCGGCGACTTCGAGAACCTTTTTGGCATCGTCGAGATGAACAGCCAGTGGCTTTTCGCAGTGCACGTGTTTGCCGGCCTGGAGGGCCGCAAGACTCACCTCGGCATGGACGGCGGGAATGGTCAGATTGATGACGAGATCCACGTCGGGATTGGCCAGCAGTTCGTCCACAGTCTGCGCTGTGCAGCCGTTTTCGCTGGCCTTGGCCCACGCGACCTCCGGGTTGATATCCGCACAGGAGACCACTTCGAGAACTTCGAAAAGTTTGGCTCCGTTGAAATAGGCTTGGGAGATATTCCCACAGCCGATGATGCCGACGCGAACTTTGGATTTATGGGACATGGATTATTTATTGCCGCGAGCGATACCCGTGCTGGTGAGGTAGTGGTAACTTTCCTGTACGGCTTTCATCATGTCGCCGGTGTAGCTATCGAGTTCCACTGCAATGTATTTGGCGAAAGTCGCGGCTTTGGAGGCCGCCTGAAGGTCCACCTGGCCGGTGCCCGCCGGGAGGAAGGGCGAGGAATTGCTGACCATAATCTTGCCGCTCTCCGTCTCCGCCTCGGTAAACGTGTCCGAGGCGTTGGTCACGCCGTCTTTGAAGTGAAGAGCCATGCCGCGGGAGCCGATCTCGGTGAGGAAGGCGACGGGGTCAAGCCCGGCTTTCGCGACCCAGAAGACGTCCGCTTCCCACAGGATGGTCTCCGGCGTGTTCTCTAAAAAAATGCGGTATCCCGGCGTGCCCTCGACATCAAGAAGATCCCAGTCGTGATTGTGATATCCGATCTGTAAGCCATGGGCGGCGGCATTGGAGGCCGCCTCACAATACAATTCCGCAGTGGCCTTGACGGCGTCGGCCGAGACGAAATTTTCCCGGAATTGGGGCGGGCACCCGGTGATAATGGCCTCGTGGCCGAGAAGGAGTGCCTCTTCAATGACCGCGTTCTTTTTCTCGCCCACGGGCAGCGCTCCGTGGCAGGTCGGCGCTTTCAGCCCAAGTTCCTGAAAAAGTTTGGCGGCTTTGGCCGCGGTATAACCGGGGTAGCCGGCCGGCTCCACGCAGCCAAATCCCATTTCGGCAATGGCGCGGATGGTGCCCTCATAATCCACGGCAGCTTGGTCGCGGACACTGTAGAGTTGGACGGTAATTTCAGGAATCATGATAGGTTTTGCAGTAACAAGTTGATGAAAACAGGGAGATCTTGCGAGAGAAAGCTCATCGTAGCAGAATCCGGTAAAACGCAAATTGATAAAAACTATGAATGATGGTGCGGGAATGAAGACCTCCCTCGAGAGCGTGGGCCACTATGTCAGCGGTCCCGGTGGAGCCGACAGCCCTGCGATCATTGCCCCCAATTTCCTCCTTTTCGAGCTGATCACGGAGGGTTCGGTCTATTCGCCGGAGGGTAATGAACTGCACGGAGCCGGCTCTGTCTTCGCCCACCATCCGCGGCAATCCACCGTCAGCCGGACGCCGGGAACCGGACATTATGCCTGCATGACCGCCAGGTTTCGACTGGACCGCCTGCCGCAGCGGTTTGCCTGGCCGAGGGTTTTTCAATGGGCCAACGTGAGCGAGGCGTTGCGATTTTCGGAGGAGGTTCTTTTTGCCTTTCACCACACCGACCTTGACCGCGCCGTGCTGGGCGACTTGATCTGGAGCCAGTTCCGTTTCCGCCTGGAAGAATTCCGGCGCGGCGCCAAACACCAGGCAATTCCCCCGCTGGTGGCGAATGTGATGGGCCACATGGATCGGCACTACGCCGAGCCATGTGGCATCGAAGACCTCGCCGCGCGATTTGGGCTCAGTGCATCCTACCTGCACGCGCAGTTCCGCGAACACGTCGGAATGACCCCGCACCAACACCTTATTCTCCAGCGCATGCGTTCCGCCCGCCACAAGTTGGTGACCACCAGCGACCCCATCAAGTCCATCGCGAGGGACGTCGGCTACGCGAACACGGAAAACTTTTGCCGGGCCTTCAAAAAACACAGCGGCCTGACCGCGGCGGCCTACCGCCAGAAGTTTATCCCGTATGCCTGACGCGCTTCGGGCGTAACGCTGAACGCTGAACACTCAACTCTCAACGCTCAAGTTGCGCTTCGCGCAGGAACGTTCGACTTCGGAACTGCCGTCACGACGTCGGGCATTCAGTTCCTCACTTCAGCGTTCAGAGTTGAGCGTTGAAAGTTGAGCGTTGCGCGCCAATGTCCACCCACCTGGCACGTTGGACGTTCCTCTTTAAAATGGCTCATCGCTCTCCCACGACCTCCGGGGCGCGGAGACTTCCCAGGCTTCGAGGAGAGGTTCGGGGATTTCGCTGAGGAATCGGGACGGGCGCTGCATGGCTTCGCCGTAACCGCCGCCCAGGCGCATATCGGGATAGGTCAGGTAGAGTTCGTCTTTGCAGCGGGTGACACCCACGTAAAAGAGGCGGCGTTCTTCTTCGAGTCCCTCGGGGGTTTCGGAGCTGCGTGCACTCGGGAACATCCCTTCCGTGAGCCAGATGAGGAAGACGGCTTTCCACTCGAGCCCCTTGGCTTGGTGGATGGTGGAGAGGGTGACTTTTTCCGTTTCCGCGTCCGCGGAGCCGAGGGCATCCTGGGTTTCGACCGCGCCAAGCAAGGCGAGTTGGGAAAGAAAGTCCTCGGCATTCTCAAACTGCCGGGCGAAGGAGGAAAGCGTGTTCAGGTCCTCCCGGCGGGCTTCGTAGTTCGCAAACTTACTCTTCATGTAGTCGTCATAGACGGCAAAAAGCACGCTATCGATCATGGCGGAGGGCGAGGGAATGCTGTCGCCAGGGGCAAGTTCGGCCAGAGTGTGCACCAGCTGGACCCAGGATTTGGCGGACTTCGCGGGCACCTTGAGATCGGCGAGCTTCGCGAAGGCATTTTCGCCCGCCAGGACGTGGGAGGATTGCGACCAGAGGGTTTCCGCCCCTTTTGCGCCAACACCAGGAAGCAAGCGGACCATGCGCTTAAAGGCGACCTCGTCGCGCGGGTTCACCGCAAATTTGAGAAAGGCGGAGACATCCTTAACGTGGGCCTGTTCAAAAAACCGGAGCCCGCTGGTGATGCTGAACGGGATACCTCGTCGGGTAAATTCCAACTGGATCTCCAGCGAGTGGTAATGGGCGCGGTAAAGGACGGCGATCTCATTGAGGGGAGTCCCCTCTTCGTGGAGTTCGAGGATGCGCTGGGTGATAAAAGCGGCCTGCTGGTTGTTGGTGGCCAGCGGAACAAGGGCGGGTTTCACGGGATGCGACGAGCGGACGGCGGCGAGATTTTTGGGGAACTGTTTTTCGTTGGCGAGGATGGCCGCGTTGGCGACCTGGAGGACCTCGGGCACGCTGCGGTAGTTCGTTTCGATCTTATAGACCGTGGCGTTCGGATGGTGTTTCGGAAACTGCAGGATATTTTCAAAATTCGCGCCGCGCCACGAATAGATGCTCTGCGCGTCGTCGCCGACCACCATGATGCTGCCATGCTTGCGGGAAAGGCTATCCACCAGCGCGGACTGGATGCTGTTGGTGTCCTGGTATTCGTCCACCAGGACATGATGAAATTGGTTCTGGTAGATCTCCGCGACATCCCCGCAGGTCTGAAAAAGCTCCAGTGTCTTGGAAAGGAGGTCGTCAAAATCCATCGCGTTGGCCTCCTTCTTGCGGGCTTCGTAAGCGACCTGGAGCATTTCGATCTGGGCGGCCAACGGGATGAAATAGCGGTATTTTGCGATAAGGACCTGGAGGATTGGCAGGCCGGTATTGACCGAATAGCTGAAAACATCGGCCAGCACCTCGCCCTTGGGAAAACGCTTGTCCGTGGTGCGAAGGCCCTCGCGCGCGACGATGCTGTTGATCAGTTCCTCCTGATCGTCGCGGTCCATGATGGTGAAGCGTTCGCGAAAGCCCACCCGATCGGCATGGCGGCGGAGGATACGATTGCCGATGGAGTGAAACGTGCCGCCCCAAATTCCGTCGGCCCCTTGAGGCAGCAGGGCGGCCACGCGTTCGAGCATTTCGCGGGCGGCTTTGTTGGTAAACGTGAGAAGCAGGATGTTGCGGGGTGGAGTGCCCCGCTCGAGCAGCCACGCGACCCGATAGGTGAGCGTGCGGGTTTTTCCGCTGCCCGCTCCGGCAATGACGAGCGCCGGCCCGGGAGGCGAAGTCACAGCGTCGTATTGCTGGGAATTAAGTTCCTCCGCGTAATTGATGGAAGAACCTCCGCCGTAGGGAACGTCAAGAATGTAACTGCGGGCCACGGTTGGAAATCGAGTTTGGAAGTTGGGAACACCCGCGCGAAGCGCTATCGTTTATTGGGAAAGTGGAAGGTGTCGCCGGTAGGCAAAGGGAAGATCGGGAGGCTAGTCGTCTTCGGGGGTTGGCGGCGCTGTGTCGGAAACGCGGAGCGCGGCCATCTCGGTGGAGGGAATGCCTAGGCCGTAAGCAAGCAGGGAGGCTGATTCGTCCCACACCCGCGCCTTGTTGCTGCCGAGAACAACGGCAATCACGTCACGGCCGTTCCAGGAACCACTGGAGATGAGGCAGTGTCCGGCGGCGTCGGTGTAGCCGGTTTTCATGCCATTGCAGAAGGAATAACCGCGCAGCACCCGGTTGGTGTTTCGCAGGGAGAGGGTTTTCCCGCTGTTGTAACGAAAGGTGTAATACTTCGTACGAATGATGTCGCGCAGGAGCGGGTTGAAATAGACGGCGCGAGCCACGCGGGCCATGTCGCGGGCGGTTGAGAACTGTCCTTCGGCCGGGAGGCCGTTGGGGTTGATGAAATTCGAGTCTTCACCCCCGAGGCGTGCCATGCGGCGGTTCATCTTGGCGGCAAACCCTTCCACGCTGCCCGCGTTGTCCCGGGCCAGAGCCTTCGCCGCGTCATTGGGGCTTTTCACCAGCAAGGCGGTGAGCAGTTGCTGCCGAGTGTAAACCTCCCCGGCCTTGAGATAAAGTTTGGTCGGGGAAGCCAGCGTATCGGACTGAGCGATCTCGATGGGTCGGGAGAGTTCCCCTTCCTCCGCAATGATCAGCGAGGTGAGCAACTTCTGCGTGCTGGCCACGGCGCGCTGGTCGTTCTCGTTTTTTTTGAAGAGGACCTTGCCGGTGCGCGCGTCGAACAAGAGGGCAGAAGAAGCGGTGATGCGGGGCTGCTGCCCGAACGCTGCCGTGCAAAAGACCAGAACCCCCAAAAAGGCCACCCATGATTTCATCCCGCGGAAAGCTAGCGGCAAGACGCGCGGCGTTTAAGGATTTTTTTTGCGGAACTTGATCGTGATGCGCTTGAGCTTCGCATCGTCCTGCGGGCTCCAGGTCATCAGCTCCGGATCGTCTTTGAACACATTGTGAACGATGTAGCGATCGTAAGAATTCAGAGGTTCAGTCTGGAGAGGGCGTCCGCCGCTTTTGACCGCGTCGCCGAGGTGACGAATCTTGGCGATCAGGGCATCGTCCCGGATGGCACGATGATGATCGACATCGACGATCACCCGTTTGGCACCGTGTTCGCGGGTTTGGAGGATGCGGTTGAGCAAAAACTGCATGTCGTCGAGCGTCTGCTCGCGGGGGCCGATGAGGCGATCGGCCTCGTGGGTGATGATCTGCAAGACAAGATGCCCGTCGCGTTCCTGTTCCTCAATTTCGAAAACAAAGCCGAGGTAGCCCAGCATGGAGTCGAGGATTTCCCGCGCGGTCATCGTGTTGCTCATATGCGTTTTTTCTTTTTCTTCGCGGCGTCGGCCTGCCGTTTGGCGATCACGCTCTTTTTCTCAAGCGTAGGCAGCGGCTTGTTCCGCGTGAGGTAGAGCTGAACGATAGAGAAAAGATTCTGCGTTGTCCAATACAGCGCAAGTCCGCTCGCGTAGTTGTAACAGAACACGAGGAAGATGATCGGCATGAAATAGAAAATGCGCTGCTGCATCGCATCGCCGCTTTTCGGCGAAATCGCCATCTGCCAGACCATCGTGCCCGCCATGATGATGGGCAGTAGGTTGATGGGAAAACCGAAAAGGTGGGCAACCGTGTCGGGCTGGGACAGATCGTGGATCCAGAAAAACGAGCTGTTGCGCAGTTCGATGGCGGCTCCCAGCATGGTGTAGAACCCGAAGAAAATCGGGATCTGGATCAACATGGGAAGGCAGCCGCTGAAGGGGTTAACGCCATACTCGCGGTACAGCTTCATCATCTCCTCGTTGAGCTTCTGCGGGTCGTCTTTGTACTTCTCCCGCATCTCCGTCATCTTCGGCGAGAGGGCGGCCATCTTGCGCATCTCGTTGGTCGCCTTATTCTGCACCGGCCAAAGGAGACTCTTGATGATGAGGGTCAGAACTATGATGGCAGCGGCGTAGCTGTGGAAGACGCTATTGAGGCTGTTCATTCCCCAGAGCAGGACCTCGCTCACGATGCCGAACATGCCAAAATTCATCACGGCATCCTGGCCGTTTTTCATCTTGCGCAGCTCCTTGAGATCTTTCGGACCCGCATAGATGGTGAAGGATTCCGCAGCGGTTTCCCCGGGCTGGAGAGTGAAGCCCGGCATGCCAATGCCGCCTTCGATGCCATAAACCTGGGCATCGTTCAGTCTCCGAGTGTCATACCGGGCGGACCAGACCGATGTGCCCTTGGTTTTTTCCGGAGTCACGATGGTGGTGAAATATTGGCTGGCCACGCCCGCCCACGCGACGTCCGGTTTGGTTTCCACGTAAAGGGACTTTTCCGGACTCCACTGAATGCCCAGAAACGGCAACCCTCCGGCCCCGAACCAATTCGGATCGATGCCGACAAACTTTGTGCCATGCATCCAATCGAACCGTGTATGCATTGGAAGATCCTTCGGATGGATCGGCGCCGCCCCACCCGCGCTGACAAAATACCCGGAGCGCTTCATCGCGGACGTACCGGAGTTTTTGAAGGTCAGCTCCATCTTGACGAGATACGGGTCCGACCCGGCATACGGCAGAGTGAAACGTTTCGTAATCTCAAGTCCATCCGTCTCCGTTTTGGAGAAGATGGCTTCGCCGCGGCCCGCCTCAGTCTTCATCGCAAAACCGCCCCAGGCCTCACCGGGAGTCTCGCCGATGGCGCCAATGGGCATGGTCTTGCTGTTGTTCAGGGCGACCTGCTGTTTGTTTTCCGCGCCATGGAGAAGCAGGACGGCACGCTCGATCCCTCCTTTGTCGTTGCTGAATACGTATTCCGCGCTCTGGCTGTAAAGGCTCTCGTTGAGCGCGGTCATCACCGGCCCGCTCGGGGTCGGGGCAACTCCGGGAGCAGTCGGGGCCACGGCGGCCGGCGTTGACGCCGTCTCCGGGGCCACGGCGGCCGGCGTGGCGGTTGTGACCGGTCGGGCCGCCGTCTTGTTGCCGTAATTTTTGATGTAATACCACTGCCAGCCCACGAGTCCGGCGATGGAGAGAATGATGGCGATCCAAGCTTTACGATCCATTAAAAAGGCGATTTGAGAGTTTTCGGCACGGGGTCGAGCCCCTGTCCTCCCCATGGGTGACAGCGGGCGATGCGTTTGACGCCCAGCCACGTGCCGCGGAAGGCGCCATGAAGCTGGACGGCTTCCAGACAATACTGCGAGCAGCTGGGTTCAAAACGGCAGCCGCTGCCCGGGCCACCTACAAAATGCAGGAACGGCCCCAGGGTCCAACGATACAGATGGATAAGAAAAACCACGGCCGATTTCATCTAGGAGCGTGGCAAAATAGAAAGCCGTCGCGCCAGAAGCAACCATTCCTCACGCAATTCGGCGTAACCAACCGTGGCGGCGGCGGATTTGGCCACCGTCACTACCAGCCAGCCCGGGGGAATTCCCGGACGTTCCTGACGGCAGATCTCCCGCATCCGGCGACGCACGAGATTGCGAACGACGGCCCCGCCGACCCGTTTGGAGGTGATGAAACCATAGCGCGTCGCACCACCGCCCGGTTCTGCCACCACGCTCAAACGCAAAAGCCGCCCCTGAACGGAGCGGCCTTCCTGGCGAACGAGAGCAAATTCCCGGCTGAGCCGGATGCGCGCCGCGTGAGGAAACCGGAGGCGATCAGGCCTCGGTGTGGCGGGCGAAATGGATTTCGACACCCTTTGGCAGGAGGCGCTTGCGGCCACGTTGCCGACGGCGGCTAAGGATGGCGCGTCCGCTCTTGGTCTTCATACGGGCGCGGAAGCCGAACTGCTGTTTGCGCGTGCGCTTGCTGGGTTGATAGGTGCGTTTCATAAAATCTCGCGAAAAGTGGAATTGGGGAAATTGCCCGGATTGCCGGTAAAGTCAATCCCGGAATCACCTCACCCGGGGAATTTTCTCCTGCCGCACGAAAATGCCCTCCAGGAAAACCGCAAAAATTTCCAGTTTCCTGGAAAAAAAGAAGTTGCGCCAGTCAACCCGTTGCGTAGTTTTCTGTTAACCCCTGATTGCCATGACACTCCCCATCCTGCTCAGCGCAAATCTCGATTCCTGCGAACCCCGACTGACCGTTTCCCTGCGACCCGGGTTCGTCCGGATCCAATGCGTAATGGATGGTGCGCCCGCGCTTCGGGTGCAAACGCGAGTTCGAGGCGAGACTTGGCGTCTTCTCATTGACCGCTGCGAATCCCAGCAAATCGACGACTATACACCGGCGGCGATTCCTGGCCGTGCGGAAATGCGCGAATACCGTGCCTCCGGCCTCATTGGTGATGAGGAAGTGGGTTTCCCCAGCGAGATTGTTTCTGTCGAGATACCGGGCTGAAAAGTGCGCTCTTCGGGCGTAACGCCCAAGGTTGAAGTTCTGGAGAGACCGACCGTTGGGATCCTCGGCATTTCCCAGTCGAGCTGGTAATCCGACATGCGACGCAGCGCGTTTTTTATCGACCAAGCTCAGCGGCCGCTGGGCCGCGAGCGGGGAACGCAGTGAAAATGTTCAAGTTGTCCATCATCGTAAATCGCAGCGCGGGTCGGCGGTTCGCGGCAGCCCTCTGGTCAGGCGAGCTACGGACGCATTCAGTAAATGGTAAGCAAACGTCCATCGGCAAACATGAGTGTGAACATGTAATCTACGAATGCCGCCGCAACAAACGCGACCATCACCAAACCACGACGCTCGTCACTGAAACGAAAACGGCGCAAACTGATAACTCCAATGACGGCCAGCGCAATCACGTAGGCCAGCGCCAATGCGTAGGGACGTGCTAAAATAAAGTCTGGGGAGAACGAACCTCGTGAGAAACCGAGAAATGTGATCGCCTCCATCACGACGTGAGTGCGCAACCAACCAGCTACGGCAATCTTCGGTAACTGGATGACAGCTAGTACTGGCAGCTCTCCCAGCCAAACACGACCAATGAAAGGAAGTGTCAGACAACTGAGAACAAACCAGCCGACAAAGAACCAACAGACTTTGACGAAAAGGGCTCTCTTTGCTCGGAGGCCGGTTTCAGCTTCGTATTGTATGTCGGGATTCATACTTGCGAAGCTCGGATGCCTAACCAGCGTTTCGCGTTAGGATTCCAGCCGTTCGGAGACGCGTTGGATGCTGAGCGCTTTGCCGGTCGCCTCATCCACCTCCACGATGGCGCCGCAGAGTCTCACGGGTCCATCGGCCACGGGGAACGGCGTAGGCAGACAATCCAGGAAGCGTTTGATGATGGCGTCCGGGTCGCGGCCAAGGCAGGAATCGTCCGGTCCACACATCCCAGCATCGCAAAGAAACGCTGTTCCTCCGGGGAAAATACGTTCGTCCGCCGTCTGAACGTGGGTGTGTGTCCCCAAAACGGCGGAGACGTTGCCGTCCAAAAAACGCCCCATGGCAATTTTCTCACTCGTCGTTTCCGAGTGCATATCCACGATGATCACCGAGGTTTCCTGGCGCATCCGGGCGACCTCGGCCTCGGCGGCTAAAAAAGGATTTTCCAAAATGGGCTGCATGAACGTGCGGCCCTGAACGTTCAGCACGCCCACGGGACCCTTGGCGGTATTTAAGACGATGCTCCCCTGTCCTGGAGCGCCCGTCGGATAATTGATCGGCCGCAGCAGCCGTGGCTCCGTCGCAATGTAACTGGCCGTGTCGCGTTGGTCCCAGATGTGGTCGCCTGTGGTGATCACAGCCACGCCACAACGCAACAGGTCGATGGCAATTTTGGCGGTAATCCCGCGACCTCCCGCAGAGTTTTCGCCATTCACGATCACGAAATCCACTCCGCGCACCTTGAGGAACTCCGGCACGGCCTTGATAACGGCACTGCGTCCCGGTTCGCCGACAATGTCCCCGAGGAAAAGAATACGAATCATGGTCGGCGGTTCTAAAGCACCGTCGGTCGCGAGCCCACACAAAATCTCCTTTTCTCGGTGTTCTTTTCGCGCCGGCACGCTATTTTCCCGACGTGAAAGTTGCTGCTTTCGTCACGCTCCTTCTAGTTTCCGTTACGCTGGCCCCGGCGCGTCTCAGTCCGCTTGCCCCGCCGCCGGACTGGTCGAAGCTCAACGTTTTCCAGCAAACCATCACGCGGGCGGAGTTTGAAAATTTGCTGAAAATTTATGCTCCGGGCGGTGCCTGGAAGGACATCATCATCATCCGCGACGATGCGGCGGTCATCACGACCCGCCCGAGCCTCACCCCATTTCTGCTGCGTTTCGCGCCTTCGCGCCAGACGGCCAAGGCCGTTCCTTCCTACTGGCGCACCCGCAGTCAGCTTCCGGCTGAGGAACCCGGCAAACCGCTGGCGGGTCTCAAAATCGCCCTCGATCCCGGCCACCTCGGCGGCTACTGGGCCAAAATGGAGGAACGCTGGTTCCAAATCGGTAACTCGAAACCCGTCACCGAGGGCGACATGACTCTCTACGTCGCCAAGCTCCTCGCCAAACGCCTCCAATCCTACGGGGCCCAGGTTTTTCTCACCCGCGCAAAAGCCTCTCCCGTTACCCCGCTGCGTCCGGACCGCCTGGAAAAAGCTGCCGCCGCCTCCCTGCAGGACAAAGGGAGTGAGGTGAACGACTTCAGCCTCCAAAAAGAAAGCGAGCGGCTCTTTTATCGCGTCGGGGAGATTCGCCGCCGTGGCACGTTGGTGAATGAACGCATCCAGCCCGACCTGGTCATCTGCCTGCATTTTAATGCCGAGGCCTGGGGTGACGCCGCCAATCCCACTCTGGTCGATCAGAACCACCTCCACTTCCTCATCACGGGTGCCCTCAGCGCCGAGGAGCTGACCTATGAGGACCAGCGCTACGACATGCTCTTAAAGCTGCTGAACCGCTCCTACCCCACGGAACTCGCCCTCACCACCGCCATCGCCGCAAAAATGGCCACCGCCACCGGCCTCCCTCCCTACCGTTACGAAAGCGCCGCCGCCATCCGCGTGAATGCGAATCCCTACATCTGGGCGCGCAACCTCCTGGCCAACCGCCTCTTCGTCTGCCCCACGGTTTATGTGGAGCCTTATGTCATGAACAGCCGCAGCACTTTTGCCCGGATCCAGGCCGGCGACTACGACGGAACCCGCAATTTTGGCGGAGCCCAGCGGCGCAGTATTTATCGCGAATATGCGGATGCAGTTGCCGACGGCATCCTGGCGTATTATTCCAATCGCCCTCTGTGAAGATCATCGCTGTTGCCAATCAAAAAGGCGGGGTGGGTAAAACCACCACCACCGTAAACCTCTCCGCCGCCCTGGCCGAGCGCGGCGTTCGCGTGCTCCTCGCCGATCTCGATCCGCAAGGCAATGCCAGCAGCGCCCTCGGCCTCGCCCAGGAGGGACGCCCCAGCCTCTACCGCGCGCTCATCGGGCAAAGCCCCGTAGAGGAACTCATCACCCCCACCCGACTGGAAAATCTTTCAGCCATCCCCGCGGACCTCGACCTCGCCGGTGCCGAGGTGGAAGTCGCCCGCATGGACGAACACATGCTCCAGCTCCGCCGCGTCCTTGCCCCCCTCAAAGCCAGCAAGGCCTTCGACTACATGTTCCTCGATTGCCCGCCGTCGCTCGGCATCCTCATGTCGAACGCCCTCGCCGCCGCCGACGAAATTCTCGTCCCGATCCAGTGCGAATATTATGCCCTGGAGGGCCTCAGCCTTTTGATGAATGTGACCGATCAAATTCGCTCTTGCGGGGCCAACCCCGGTCTGGCCATCAGCGGACTGCTCATGACCATGTTCGACGGACGCAACAACCTCAACCCCGCCGTCGCCGCCGAAGTCCGCAGTCATTTTCAAGAAGTCGCCTTCCAGACCGTCATCCCCCGCACCGTCCGTTTCGGCGAAGCCCCGAGCCATGGCCGAACCATCCTGGAGCATGACCCGAACGGCCCCGGCTCCGAAGCCTACCGCGCCCTCGCCGGGGAATTCCTCGACCGCCAGAAAAAAGGCATGTCGTTTGTCAGCAAATGAGCAAGGAAGCCTTGAACGCCGAACGCTGAACGCTCAACTCTGAACGCCGAAGTCATACTGCCAACTCCGAACTTCTCACTTCCCAAGTCCATGTCTCCCGTCCTTGATCTCTTCCGCCAGACCGGTGCGCTCCTCCACGGCCATTTCGTGCTTCGTTCCGGATTGCACAGTCGCGAATTTTTCCAATGCGCCCTCCTCCTTCAGGATGCCACCATTGCCGCTCACGTCTGCGGGTTGCTTGCGGAAAAGCTCGGCCATCATGAGGCCACGACGGTGATTTCCCCGGCCGTCGGCGGCATCATTGTCGGTCAGGAGGTCGCCCGGCATCTGGGCAAAAAACACATTTTTGTCGAGAAGGACGGCGACGGCGGACTCATTCTGCGTCGCGGTTTCACCATCACCCCCGGCGAGAAATTTCTGGTCGCCGAGGATGTCGTCACCCGCGGTGGGCGGGTGCAGGAAACCATCCAGATCGTGCGTGACCTTGGCGGCATCGTCGTGGCTGCAGGATCCATCGTGGATCGCAGCGGCGGCTCCCTGCCCGACTTTGGGTGTCCCTTTGTTTCGCTTGTCCAAATGAACGTCGAGACCTTCGCGCCCGACGCCATCCCCGCCGACCTCGCGGGCATTCCCGCCATCAAGCCGGGAAGCAAATAGGCCGATGAAGGCCGTTTTCCTTGTGCTTACCCTTAGCCTTTCCGCCGCAGTAGCGGAGGAGCTTGTCAAGTCCACGGACTTTACCGCGGGCAAGGCAGCCTGGCAGGGCCCCGGGGAGGTTGTTTTCCTGACACCCGGAGACAAGGCCACTGCTGTTCTCCGGGTGAAACTCGCCAAAAACCGCTGGTCAGTCCTGGAACATCGCCTCCGGCCCGGCAAAGGAATGACCGGTGCATCGCTCCGGCTGGAGTTGCAGAGTTCCGCGGACTTCGCCCCACTGCCCGAGTCGAAAGAATACGCCGCCGAAGACTTCCGCGAAGGCGGCGAATACAAAGCCGCCGAACGTCTTTTCCCCGAGACTCCGCTTCTCCTCCAACTCTCCGACGGCGGCCACTGGCACTATCGGCCGATCGCCCTCAAAGCCTCCTCCGGCTGGCAGACGATCACGGCCAAGTTCTCGCATCTCAAACCCAAAGCTACCGAAACCCTCGCCATCTGCCTCCCACCCGGCGAAGGCTCCGTGGATATCAAAAGCGTCTCCCTCGAAGAACGCTGACGCGCTGCGCGCGCAACGCTGAACGCTCAAGTTTAGGAAGGCAACGCCGAACGCGGTCGGTGGCTTCTACGCAAGCGGTGAATATCTGGGTTTCCGAAAAGCATCGTCCTCTGCTTTCCGCATCCGTCTCATCCGCGAGATCAGCGGTTAAAATTTTCTTCTGCCTTCCCCATGCCTCCACACCCCACAAAGCTCCTTTTCATCTGTAGCCGGAATCGGCTGCGCAGCCTCACGGCAGAGGAGATTTTTCGCGGCCTGCCCGGCTACCAGGTGCGGTCGGCGGGCACGCAGCCCGAAGCGCGCATCGTGGTCACCGAAGGACATATCGGCTGGGCCGACCTGATTTTTGTGATGGAAAAATCTCACCTCGCCCGCCTCCGCCGGAAATATCCCGAGGCCCTTGAGAACAAGCGCGTCATCACCCTCGGCATTCCCGACGACTACACCTTCATGCAGCCGGAACTCATCGATGCCCTCCAGGCGAGCGTGACCCCGCACCTCGACATTTAAGAGCGGCGGGTTGCCGGACACCGCCCCACCCTCGCGAAGCGCAGGGCTCTAAACGATTGGCAACTGGCAAGTCGCCCCCCTTTTAGACTCGCCTTGCCCGTCCCAGGACGGCATTTTGCCCGCATGACAAACGTGATCGCCCTCACGCAGTTTGCCTTTATCGCGCTCGGCACCTTGGCCATGATCGCCCTTTCCCGGGTGCAAGGGGCGGATCCCAGTCACGCAGCACACCTTCGCACCTTCCTGGCCCAAAATGCCATCTGGCTGCTCGGAGTCCCCCTGGCCTGGTGGATCATCGCGGGCCTGACCGAAAATCTGATCCGCAGTCCGGTGACACCCCGCATCGTCCAGACCAGCGGCGTTCTCGTCGCAATTGGCATCGTCGCCTTTTATGCCTGGCTGGCCTACGCCGCCTAGCTTCTCCGTTTTTTGTGAATATCCCTCTTCTTTCCTTCGCGGCCTCCCTCCTGGCCGCGGCCTCCCTCTTCTCCTTCCCCATCCCGGAAGCGACCGTTGGCCAAGTCTTTGGAAGCACCCAGGGGACCCTTGTGCTGGTCGATACCGACGCGAAAACGACGAGCGTTTTTCGCCCCGAGGTCGCGCAGGAAAAATTCGCCCCCTGCTCCACCTTCAAGATCTGGAATACTCTCATCGGACTGGAAAACGGGATCCTCACCTCCGCCGACGAGGAGTTTTATCATTGGGACGGTGAAAAACGTTTCCTTCCCGAATGGAACAAAAACCTCAACTTAAAAGACGCGTTCCGATTTTCCTGTGTCCCCGCCTTTCAGGATCTCGCCCGCAAGATCGGACCCAAGCGCATGCAGGCCGCACTCGACAAACTCGGCTACGGCGACCGGGACATATCCGCGGGCATTGATGTCTTCTGGCTCCCCGCCTCCGGCCGGAAAACCCTTCTCATCTCCCCTGCCGAACAAGCCGCCCTCACCGCCCGGCTTGCCACCGCCGATGTTCCTTTCTCCGAAAAATCCCAAGCCGTAGTGAAGGACATTATGGAAGTCCGCTCCACTCTACGCGGAACCCTCTATGGCAAGACCGGCACCGCAGGAGACGGTTCGGGCAACTATGTGATGGGGTGGTTCGTGGGTTATGTGGAAAGCAACGGCAAAACCCTGGCCTTCGCCTGCCTCGTCCAAGGCAAAGGGCTGATGGGCAAGGACGCGCGGGCCATTGTGGAAGCGGTGCTGGAGAAGGAGGGTTGGCTTTAGGCAGGGTGATCCTTCCCCAAGCTGTAGCCCGCACCGCCGGGGCGGCTCCAACCCCTGCCGTCGCAGCGCGACGGCCTACAATGTGTCAGCGGGCGGGCGGGCGCTGCTTCTCCTCCATCCGATCCAGCGCCTCGCGGGCGAGTTTTCGAGCGACGGGTTTGTCGAATTTGGGGTCGGCGGCCGCGGTGAAGTCGGCGCGGGCGGCGGTTTTGTCGCCGAGGACAAGGTGGGCGCGGCCGCGGTTGAAGAGGATGTATGGATCCGTCGGCGCGAGGGGTTGGGCGGCGTCGAAGGCGGCGAGGGCTTCGCGGGGGCGGCCGAGCAGGAGGAGGGCGTCACCGCGGCGGTTGTGGGCTTTGGCGGTGAGTTCGGCATGGCGGGGGTTGTCAGCGGGTAAGAGGTCCGGGAGAGCAACCACGATGAGGGCGCAAGAGTTCTCGGCCGAGACGACGCGGGATGAGGGGCCTTTGCTTTCCTTGAGGTCGTCTTTGACTTGGTCGAGGAGAACTTCGAGCGCGGCAGCGGGGTCACCAGCCCCATCCGCGGCACGGAGGGCGGCGAGGGTCTCTTCGGTGCGGCCGGCTTTGGCGAGGGTGAGGATATCGGGGGCACCGGGACCGAGAGCAGGGGCCAGTTCAGGAGCAGGGGGCGGAAGAGAGGGCGGAGCGACCCCGGCAAGGAAGATGTCTTCGCCGACGAGGCGGGAGTATTCGGCGGGGATCTGGCCGCCGTCGGAGCGTTTCAACACTCCGGCGCGGGTACGTTTGAAGACTTGCTCGATGGTGAGGCCGGGGGTGAGGAGGTTTTTTAGGAGTTCCTCGGTGTAGAGGCCGTTGGAGCCGTCGCCGTCAAAGGCCACGCGACCGGCATCGGTGGCGAAAGCGATGAGGGAGCCGGCGGGCGGCGTCATTTCGGAAAGACCGCCGCGGGTCGCGAACGACCGCGTATTCGTCCGGCGGGCAAGAGGAGTGTTGCGGCAGGCGTCGAGGATGATGAGGTTGCAACCGGCCCCGGCGGAGTTCATGTCGGCGACGATTTGTTCGGCGTTGAGGAGGCGGGTTTCGGCCTGGAGGCGAAGGGCGACTTCGTCGAAGGCGTCAGAGGCAAAGCCGGATTTGACGGGCACGAGGTAGTTTGCGCCACCGACGGAGAGGCCGTGGCCGGCGTAGTAAAAGAGGCCGACCTGCGCACCGGGGAGAGTCTTACGGAATTCGGCGACGGCTTTGAGGAGTTGATCACGAGTGACGTCGTGGCGTTCGAGCACCTCGAAATTGAGCTGACGGAGAGCGCGGGCCACGGCCCGGGCGTCGTTGCCGGAATTTCGCAGCGGCCCGGCACCGGATTCGTAACGGTCGTTGCCAATGACGAGGGCGGTGCGCTGCGCTGCCTGGGCGGGGATGGCGAGGACAATCGCGATGGCGGCATGTTGGAGTCCACGCTTTAGCGTGTTTCCCAGTCGGAGCAGCCTAAGGGCGGGGCCCCAACGGTCGGCAGGGCCGCAGGCAAATCGGCTTTTCTTCCGCATCGGACGGACTATGAATGCGGGGGCCGGTTCGCGGCAAGTTCTCATGTTTCGCCTATGCGCCATTGTTGTTGTTTTTGCCGGATGCGCCAGCGTGCCGGATGCACCACGCGCCGCCTTGCTGCCCGGCGATCCGGCCGCACCTTCGCAAGTGACGCCGAAGGAGGCGCTGGCCATTGCCCAATCCTACTGCAAGCACCCCTGGCGGCCCTTCGCCCGTAATATTCTGCACGGCCCGGACCCGGCTGGCGTGCGCGTGGATACTCCCGATGCCGGATTCCGTCCTCCCAATGGCCGCGACGGCTGGTGGCTTCCAGGAGAGGTCAATACAGGGGTGCCTTACAAATGGGGAGGATTCGACGACCTCGACACTTTCGATCAAGCCGTGGCCGAGGGCCGCGCGGCGGGTGACGTATCGAGTCCGGCCAAACGTGCCGCCGACAATGCGGCCGTGAGCACGCAGGCGGCGGGGGTGGATTGCTCGGGGTTTGTCTCGCGCTGCCTCAAACTGCCGGTGGTGCATGATTCGACTCAGCTCCCATCGGTGTGTGACGTGCTGTCGAATCCGCCCGACATGCAGCCCGGCGATGTACTGAACATCCCGCGCACCCATTCCCGACTTTTTGCCGGCTGGGCCCGGCCGGACAAATCGTGGATCTACTTTTACGAAACCGGCGGCGTGCCTGATTGGAAACCGGCGTTGAAAGAAGCTCCCCTGGATAAAATCCTGGCCCTTGGCTACAAACCCATGCGCTATCGCGGTATGGCACGCGAGGCCGTGCCGACCGGAAAGGAAATTCTCACCCGGGCCATGCGCGACGAGGCGATCTCCCTGCCGGACCCGACGGTGGGGGAACCGTGATTCTCGCTCACATCATCTTCGCCCCAAGTTCCGCCAGGGCACTGCGTTCGCCCTTGGTGAGGCAGATGTGGGCGGTGATGTTCTGGCCGCGGAGGCGGTTACGGGTATAGACGAGACCATTGGAACGGCTATCCACGTAGGGGTTGTCGATCTGGGCGGGGTCGCCCACCATGACCAACTTCGAGCCGCGGGACATGCGGGTGACGACCGTTTTTGCTTCGAGCGGCGTGAGTTGCTGGGCTTCGTCGAGGACGAAGAAGCGGTTCGGGATGGAGCGACCGCGGATGTAGCAAAGCGCTTCGATCTCCAGGAGTCCCCGCTCGATCAACTGCTCGTAGGGTTTCATGATGCCGCGCTGTTCGCCGGGCTTGGACTGTTGCGAGCGGTGGTCTTCGGGACCCTGTTTTTTGCGGTCGGAAGCGCGGGCTTTGCCATCGGCTTTCGGCGGATTGAGAGGCAGGAGCACCTCGCAGGCGTCGTAGATGGATTGCAGCCAGGGGTGCATTTTTTCGTTGAGGGTGCCCGGCAGGAAACCGAGGGTGTCCCCCATGGCCACGACGGGACGGCTCACGGTCATGCCGTTGAATTGTTTCTGCGCGGTGAGGAAAAGGCCGGCGGCAACGGCCATCAGCGTTTTGCCCGTGCCGGCCTGGCCGTAGCACGTAATTAGAGAGATGCCGGGGTCGAGCAGGGCGTCGATGAAACATTGCTGACCTGCGTTGGCGGGACGGAGTTCGATGCCACGGGGCATTTGCAGGGATTGCGGAATGTTGAGCCGGATAAACTCCCCACCGCCAATGTGCCGGGCGGGCATGAGTTTGTGTTCAGCCGCACGGAGCAGGACATATTCGTTGATCTCAAGCGGCCCGGTGCGTACCGCATCGATCAGCAGGCTGCGGGAACTGCCAAACCGCTGGAGTTCGTGCGCCTCCACGTTGACAGAGCGGATTTCATAACCCTCGGCGTCTTTCACCGCGACCTTGTCGTTCAGGTAATCCTCGCAGGTGAGCCCGATGGCGAGGGCCTTGAGCTGCATGTTGAGGTCCTTGGTAACGAGGATGGTCGGAGCTTCCTCGATTTCCGCCAGGGCGAGGCAGGCACCGATGATGCGGTGATCCATCCGCTCCTGATCCGGGAAAATCTTCAGAAAACGTTTCATCGCCGTCGAAGCGGCGGCGGATTTGCCGATGGCCTCGTTGATCAGGATGCGCACGGAGCCGCCCCCGGCCGTCTCCACCCCGCGGGTGACCTTGCGGGCGTTGCGGCCGAAGATTTTGGTGAGAGAACGATGAACCGTGCGCGCGTTGGCGCCGCGTTCGGTCTGTTCGTTCTTGAAGCGGTCGAGTTCGGACAGGACCTCCACCGGGATGAAAACGTGGTTATTTTCGAAGCGATTGAGGCTGTTCGGGTCGTGCAGCAGGACGTTGGTGTCCAACACGAAGTTTTTCGCGGTGCCCGACTTCGGGGCCTTTACGGGGTTTGGCAGATTGAGGCTCTGGTCCTCGGGAATTTCCATCAGGGCAGGTCGGTGCATGGTATTGGGTTGAGAAAATCAGCGGCAGACTTCGGGTTTGCCGGGACAGGCGGACGAAAAAGCCGGGGCGAATACGAGGAAACACCTAAAGGATTTCCGGCCCCAATCGAAGCGTTCTGGATACAGAGACGGCTCAAAGCTGGCTTTTGATTTATCCCGACCGGCCGGAGATACAATCAAAAAGTTGTGGTGTGTCAAAATTGACACCACAACCGGTGGGGTTCGAGAGCGCAAACGCCGCCATTTTCAACTATTTATGCTCCCAACCGCGGACGAGAGCCATCCCGGGGCCGCCCTTCAGGCGACCTGCTGCAACCGTTCCAGCGCGTCGATGTGCTCCTGAAGTTTCGGGAGGAGTTCGGACCGGATGAGAGTCTTGCATTCCGGAATGACGGAATCATCGCTCAACGCCTCCTCATAGTCGAGTTGCCCGCTCTTTTCGCCACTTTGAAGAACTTCGAGAGCGAAGTCGGCCCCGAGGGCATTAGCCGTACCCTGGACTGCGTTCGCAAAAGCTCCCCACAATCCCGAACTGTCGTCCGGCTGCCCTCCCATCGCACGAACATTGGTTTCCAAGGTGCTGACGGAAAAACTGTGTTCCCCCCGAAGGCGGTGAAGTTCGGCCAGGACGGGTTCGTCCGTGCACTTGGTGATGGCCTGGTCGTAGGTTTCCACCGCGGAGCGTTCCCCCCGAAGAAGCTTGTTACAGATGGCGATGCAGTGGTCGGAAGTTTTCATGAGTTTGCTTTGGGATTGCGCAGACTTGCGGAATCGCAACCGTTAGCCCGCCTGGCTGCCTCCCCCCACCCCTCTTCAGGGCCCCACCCGATGCGTGGCTAGATCCCGGCCTTAACCGCGGCCTCCACGCAATGGATGAGATTGGCGAACATGTGGAGGGCAAGACTCGGATAAATGCTGCCCGTTTTCCAGCGTAGGAATCCCAGGGCCGATCCCATCACGAACACATAAAGCAAGCCCACCCAGCCGTATTGGATGTGGCAGAGAGTGAAGAGGATCGCGGGCACGAGGATGGCTCCCCACACGCCCATTTTGGTGATCCAGCCGGAATACGCATACCCTCGGAAAATCAGCTCCTCATGGACCGGACCCACCACGGCCACGGCCAGGAAAAACCAGAACGGCGAATGCACCCCTTCGGCGATCATTATGAGCGCATCGCGAGATTGGGCGTCCATGTAGGGTTCGGCGAAATACCCCACGCCGGTGACAGCCAGCCCGACCCCGAGCGTCCACCAAATCGCAGGTCCCCACCGTAGACCGTGCAAACCCAGGATCCGCTGCCAGCCCTCGCGGTTTTGCGGACGGCAGGCAATGAGCAGACCCAGAAAACACAGCCATCCGGCCAGGACGATCTGCCGGAACACGGTACCATCGCGACTAAGCGCGATGACGACCTGATCGCTCATTGCACCAGCACCTTCCAGCAAGGAAGGAATCATGGAAAGCGCCACCGCGCCGACCTGGAAGACCAGAAATGCGCCCGCCAGGACCACCACCCAGAGCAGGACCATCCAGCCGGAAGGGGGGAAAAGTTCGGGCGGGTGGGTCAATTTTTTTCGCCGCAGAAACAGATAAAGCGCCGCCGCCGGAACCAACGTTGCCAGCGTGCCAAAGGCCGCTCCCGCCACCAGGCTAGCGAGGAGGGCCACCACACCCGCCGTGGTTTCCCGACGTTGCATGGCCAGGACCAGCAGACAGGCACCCGCCAAGGCACCCCCCATAAAACCTCCCGCGACCCGCAGGATGAGCGCAACTTTCGCCTTGGCCTCCGGGGTAATTTCACGCCGCGGTTTCGGCTGCGGTTTCTGCGCCGCCCGCGGATTCACCCCGCCCTCGTAGGCAAATTTCCTGGCCTGTTCGAACTGCGCCACGTCCTTCCACGTGCCGGGAAAATATTTCCCTCCGGTCACATCGAACTGCGCGCGAGCCGTCTCCCGATCGCCCGCCAAAAGCGCGAGCCCGGTGTATTGGAAACGCACATTCAGGTTCTCCGGATCCGAAGCCAGCCACGCTTCGAAGCCTCGTTTCGTGCGCTCCCAATCGAGCCGCCCATGCGCAAAAACCAATTCTTTTTTGACCGGCATCATGTTGGCCATCCAAACCAGCCGGGCATACTGCCAGTCCCGTTTATCCTCAGGCTGGGAATCCGCCTGCTCCGCGATCCATTTTTCAAAATCCCCCTCCTCGCCATGCCAGCGCGGCAACAGCCAGTAGCAGGCATTGGTGTAATACCGGCCATAAGTCGGTTCGCGAGCAATGGCGTCCTGGACAAAACCAAGATAGTCTTCGCGCTCCCAACCCTGCCCGAGTCCGACGGATTGTCCGACCTCGAACCAACCCGGACATTCCTCCTCGAGCTCACCCGCCCGTTCCAGCACGTCCCAGGCGCGATCGAGACGTTCTTCCATCAGACGCCAGCCTTCGGGAGTGACCGTGCGGGCCCATCCGGTGCCGCGCGCCGTCCAGGCGTAGGACGTCAGGGCCTTTGCCAGGCACACCTGGGCCGTGATGTTTTCCGGCCGTTCCTTCGCCCAGGTTTCATAAAACATCATCGCTTCACCCGCCGCCGGCTCCTCATCCGGGATCAAGACGGCAGTGCCGTAGAAATGCGAAAGCAGCCACGTCCCACCGTCGAGCGCATCCCGGCTCTGGCGTAGTTCCGCCGCGAGCGCTTCGAGGCCCGCGGTGTCTCCCGCTTTCCGCAGCTGTTTCGTGCGGGAAACGACATCCAGGTAACGCGCATAAGCTGGCGAAAGCACCTTGACCGCCTCGGCGGGCGGAAGTTCAGACGCGCTGGCGAATCCCACCACGATCCATCCCAGGACGGCGCACAATAAGCGGATGGCAAAAGTTTTCATGAGGCCGGGCGGACCGTAGGGGAAAAATCCGCAAAGGCAAAGCTTCCCAATTCCATAGACGCGATTGTCGCGCGGCCTGCGATCCTCTCGTCAACAATCATCACGTGCTGGCCACCCTGGAATCGTTTTTTCATCGTTTGCGCCGCCGTTTCAGCCGCAGTGAATGGGCGATTCGCCGGTTTGGATTGCCGGTTTCGAATGACACCGGAGAAGAACCGGGATTGTTGCTGATTCAGATCGACGGTCTGTCCCGTCACCAGATGGAAACGGCCGTGGCCTCAAATCGAATGCCGTTTCTGCGGGGGCTGATCCAGCGCGGTTGTCCGTTGCATACCTTCTACCCGGGAGCCCCGACCACCACCCCCGCCGTGCAAGCGGAACTTTATTACGGGGTGCAAGCGGGGGTTCCGGCGTTCAGTTTTCTAGATCGGGAACGCGGCGAGATGGGCTCGATGTTCGACTCCGAATGGGCAAAGACGTTCGAAAGCAAGTTCTCGGAAAACGCAGAGGGGCTTCTGAAAGACGGCAGTTCCTGGTCGAACATCTACACAGGCGGAGCGTCGCCGGATGAGAGCCATTTCTGCGTGGCCAGCCTGGGCCTGTCCACCCTCTGGAGAACGGGAAAATTCGGAAGCTTTTTCCTCTTTCTGCTCCTGGAGATTCCAGCGGTGCTGCGCATCCTGGTATTGGTGGCGCTGGAGCTGATTCTGGGGCTGGGCGACGCAGTCATGGGCATCCTGAGAGGCCGCAATGTGCTGATGGAACTCGGCATGCTTCTTTCGCGCATGGGGGTGGGCATCGGCCTCCGCGAAGTGGTCACCGTTGGCGCCAGAGTGGATCTCGCCAGGGGTCTGCCCATCGTTCATGTCAACTTCCTGGGATACGACGAACTTTCGCACCGCCGAGGGCCGCACTCCGCCTTTGCGCATTGGTCCCTCCGAGGAATCGACATCGCGATTGAGAAACTTTGGCGAGAAGCCCACCGTTCACGTCGTCGGGATTACCAGGTGTGGATCTTTTCCGATCATGGTCAGGAGCGCACGCGATCCATCGCCTCCGAAGTTTCCGGAGGCCTTGAGGGTATCGTTTCCGACTGTCTGGACCTGGCACGGGAGAAGGACGCGCCCTTTCGTTCGCCACCCCGCCGCCCACTCCTCCGCCCGCAAAGAACAGCTCCGGCCGCCGTGTTTTCCCAAGACAAACCATTCGCCCTTGCTGCCATGGGGCCCGTGGGGCATCTCTACTTTCCCCACCCTATGGACGACGCACAAAAGACGGCCCTCGCCCGGCGTCTCGTCGAACACATTCCTGGGGTTCTGTGCGTCTCCTGCGACGGGGAAGTCACCTGGCACGATGCGCAAGGCGAAACGCTTTTGTCCCAGGAGGTCCCCCCTACCCTCGCACGCCATCCGGAGACCCTCCGGGCGGAATTGATCACCGATCTGCAAATTTTTGCCCGGAGCAAAAACGCGGGTGATCTCATCCTACTCGGCTGGGGCGGTGAGAACAAATCCTGGTCCTTCGCACCAGAGCGCGGCGGGCACGCCGGTCCTGGCCTAGAGGAAACGCAAGGTTTCCTCCTTGTACCCCCTGGGACGCTGCTCCCACAAGGTGCCGAGCACTTCGTCCGCCCATCCGGTCTCCGTGCGGCCGCCCGATCTCTCCTGGGCCGCGAAGCCTTGCCGGGGCAGTCTCGGTTAACGGATTCCAAAAACGAAAGCGTGACCGTCATGAGCTACAACGTTCACAGCTGCAGAGGAATGGACGGCCGCATTTCCCCACGGCGAATTGCCCGGGCAATCCACCAACAGCGTGTCGACATCGTGGCCCTGCAGGAACTCGACCAGGGAAAAGCCCGTTCGCGCGCTGAAGACCAGGCGGGATTGATCGCGGAGCAACTTGGATTTTTTCTCGCGTTCTGTCCGACGGTGATCTGCGGCGAGGAGCGCTACGGTCACGCCGTGCTCAGCCGCTGGCCCTTCAAAATCATCAAATGCGCACCCCTGCCCGCCCATCCTGGAGGGATGTGGCCCGAACCTCGTGGTGCCCTCTGGCTGCATATTCAGGCGCCCGGAAGTTCTCTCCATCTTCTGGCGACCCACCTCGGACTTACGGCGGCGGAACGCTTCCAACAAATGACGGCCCTCCTTGGCGACGAATGGATCGGTCACGTGTTGGACCGGGAGCCGGTGATCCTCTGCGGCGATCTCAATCTCACGCCAGGGAGCCCCGCGCACCGACTTGCCGCCTCCCGTCTGCGCGATGTGGCCGGCACGTACCGACGCGGCGTGCGGACGTTCAGCACCATCCGGTTGGTCGCTCAATTGGATCACATCTTCGTGTCACCCCATTTTTCACCAGAAACCGTTTTCGCGCCCAATAATCATCTCACCCGGGTCGCTTCCGATCATTTGCCGCTGGTCACAACCTTGCGCATCGCGCGCAGTTGATCCCCTGCGGGTCCAGCTGAAAGCAAATTTAAGGCGACCAAATCTCTGGCTGCGGCGTTTTCCTGGAGAATGCCCTCCTCCCTCTCTCCCCGCCAATGGTTCCGCGCGCAGGGCTGGACACCCTTTCCGTTTCAACGCGAGACGGGGAAGGCGTTTCTGGCGGGCGAATCCGGGCTTCTCCATTCCACCACAGGCACGGGAAAAACTTACGCGGTCTATTTCGCGGCCCTGGAGGAAGCGATCCGGCGACGGGACCAAGGCGGTGGCATGCGGGTTCTTTGGATCACGCCTCTTCGAGCGCTCGCCACAGATACCGAAAACGCCCTGGCAACACCGACGGCGGAGATTTGGCCCACGTGGAAAGTGGGACGACGCACCGGCGACACCTCTGCCTATACCCGAAAAAAGATCGCGGAGAAACCTCCCGAAACGCTCATCACCACACCCGAGAGTCTTAGTTTATTGCTCAGCCAGCCGGGTTTCCTCCCGCATTTCGCCTCTCTTCGTTTGGTCGTGGTGGACGAGTGGCACGAACTCCTTTCTTCGAAACGCGGCGTCCTGCTGGAGCTTTCCCTCGCCCGGCTCCGTTCCCTCGCTCCCGCTGCGCGCCTCTGGGGGCTGTCGGCTACCCTGGGCAACACCGCCGAAGCCGCCACCGCGTTGGGAGGATACTTGCCGGAAGGCGTCGCCAGGCCCATGCGGATTGTGCAGGGGAAAATCGCGAAAAAACTGTCCATCACCACCCTTCTTCCGCCCGCCGAGGACCGCTATCCTTGGGGCGGCCATCTCGGCCTCCAGCTGGTTCCGGGGGTCATTGCTCTCCTGCGCAGACATGCCAGCAGCATTGTCTTCACCAACACACGCTCGCAAGCCGAACTCTGGTTTCGGGCGCTGACGGAAGCGATGCCGGATTGGGCGGACCGCATTGGCTTGCACCATGGATCGCTTTCCCAGGAAGTGCGGGCCCATGCCGAGGAGGGTCTGCGCTCCGGGCAACTCCGCGCAGTGGTGTCCACATCCAGCCTCGACCTCGGCGTGGATTTCGCCCCGGTGGATGCCGTGCTGCAAATCGGAAGCCCGAAAGGGGTGGCACGTCTTTTGCAGCGGGCGGGCCGCAGCGGCCACCAGCCCGGCGCCGAGAGCACCATTTATTGTGTGCCCGCCAACACCTTCGAACTCGTGGAAATAGCCGCCGCCCGCGACCTCGCACTGGCGGGCAAAATCGAAAACCGCCCGCCGCTCCACAATCCCCTCGATGTCCTCTGCCAGCATGTGGTCACCGTCGCCGCGGGGGGCATGGAAATCGGAAGCCCGGGGTTCTCAGAAGAGACCCTTTTGAAAGAAATCCGCACCACCCACGCCTATCGCACGGTGACCGACGACGAGTGGCAATGGTCGCTCGATTTTGCCGCGCGCGGAGGAGCCAGTTTGCACGGCTACCCCCAATTCGTCAGGCTGCGAAAGCAGGACGGCGAGTTCGTTTTACGCGACGACGCCTTTGCCCGCCAGCACCGCATGGGGATCGGAACCATCACAAGCGAAGCCTCGGTGAGCGTACAATTTGCCAACGGGCAGAGGCTGGGGTCGGTCGAGGAATCTTTTGTCGCGAAACTCCGGCCCGGCGACCGCTTCCTTTTTGCCGGAAAATCTCTGGAGCTCATTCGCGTACGAGACCTCCGTGCCACGGTCCGCGTGGCCAGAGCCGGACCGCGGGGGGTGCCCCGCTGGATGGGCGGAAGGCTGCCGCTTTCCAGCCGGCTCTCAGAAGGCGTGCGCGAACGCCTGGAATCCGCCCGAGCCGGCCTCCTGGATACGCCGGAAATGGAGCGTCTGCGCGGTATTCTGGATATTCAGAAAGCCCTCTCCCACATTCCCGGCAGCGGCGACCTTCTGATCGAACGCCTGACTTCCCGTGAAGGCCACCATCTGTTTATTTATCCCTTCGAAGGCCGACTGGTGCATGAAGGACTCGCCACGCTTTGCGCTTATCGTCTGGCCAAATTACGACCGCTGTCCTTTTCCCTCTCCGTCAACGACTACGGGTTCGAACTTCTCTCCCCTGACGAAGCCCCCTTGGAGCAGGCCATCGCCGACGGGCTTTTCAGCGAGAACCAGTTGGTGGATGACATTCTCGCCAGCATCAACGCCGCGGAATTGGCACGTCGGCAATTTCGCGAGATCGCCCGTATCGCGGGACTCACCCCGGAAGGCGTGGGACGCTCGCGCAAATCCACCCGCCAACTGCTGGTCTCCTCCTCACTGCTATACAATGTCTTCGAACGCTACGAGCCCTCCAACCGCCTTCTCCAGCAGGCCACCCGGGAGGTGCTGGAAAACCAACTCGAAGAAAGCCGCCTCCGTTCGACCCTCTCCGCCATGCGCACCAAAAACCTCCTCCTCGCGGAGATCCCGTCTCCCTCTCCCCTCGCCTACCCGCTTTTTGTTGAACGCCTGCGCCAGCAACTCAGTTCGGAAAAACTCTCCGACCGCATCCGACGTATGGAAGTCGTGATGGAAAAATCCGCGTCTCCCTCCTCCCGCCGTGCCTGACCTTCCCCTCGATCTGGCGGGCCACCGCGTCCTCGCCACCGCCTCACGGGCGCTGGTGTGGGAAGAGACGGTTTTTATTGCCGATGTCCATTTTGGCAAAGACGCCACCTTCCGCTCCGCCAGCCTCTGGACCCCGCCGGGAGCCGTCGAGGATAACCTGACCCGGCTCTCCCAACTCCTCCGCACCACCCGTGCCCGCCGACTTGTTATCCTCGGCGACCTGTTTCATTCCGTCTACGCCGCAGAATCCGTCCCAGCCATCCGCCGCTGGCGGGAGCTCCAGACCGGCTGCGAGATGTTGGTCATTGCGGGCAACCACGACCGGCACGCTGACGAAATTGCCAGGGAATGCGGTTTGAAAATGGAACCCGAAGGATTTTCCCTTGGACCCTGGAAACTCCGACACCATCCAGCGGAGGAGTCCCAAGAATTTACCCTCTGCGGTCACCTCCACCCCGTAGCGCGCATGCAGGGACCGGGGCGCCAGCGACTTCGGGTACCCTGCTTTCTGGTGTCCCCCAACCAGTGCATCCTCCCTGCCTTCGGCGCCTTCACCGGCGGGTTTAACGTGCGGCCGCGACGGGAGGAATACCTCCTGGCGATCGCTGACGATTCGGTGATGCGCCTCGCTCCAAAGACGAAACGCTAAGGCTTTCGGTCTGCCGGAAGACTTAGTCTTTACCTCTCCAAGTCGGACTTCCCACACCGGCCGGCGGTTGTCCCTAGGCGAAGGCAACTTCGAAAACTGCGTGATTGCCTGCAAGGAGGTGAATGCGCGCAAGGCTGACCGCCGACCCGAAGAGGTGGGCCTCAAACTGATCCGCCAGCCAGGGGTTCCCAAGGAAGTTCCCGTCACCGTGCTGATCAAAAAGCCAGGAATTCCAGACTGAAATCATTTCCTGGTTAACGCCTAGCCTCGAAACGGGCGCGGCCGGGCTCAGATGCCCGAGCCGAGCCCGTGTTCGCCGGGCACGGGAACCGAACGGCGCACGGTGGCCGTATCCTCGGCACTCGCCGGAGCGGGAGGCAAATGCACGGCCACCCGAATGCGACTGGAACGCACCGAGGTGAACGTGATGTGCCCTCCCTGGGCTTCGATCACCGAGCGGGCGATGCTCAGGCCCAGACCCGCCCCTTCGATTTCCCGGGAAGTTTGCCGCCCGCGATAAAACGGTTCAAAAACTTTCCCAGACTCCAGCGCTTCCAAGTGAGTCCCGGTGTTTTCAATCCAAAGCACCGCTTCCTTTTTCGCCGCACCAACCCCGATTTCGATCACTCCGCCCGGCGTGTTGTATTTGACGGCATTCTCCGCCAGAGAGAGGAAAACCTGCCTCATTCTCTTGCGGTCGAAAAACGCGAAGACCGGCTCTTCGATCTTCGTCTGAACCACCAGACCGGTCGGCTCGGCCAGGACGCGGATGTCCTCCAGAAATTCCTCCACGAGCTCGTCCAAACGTGCGGCGGTGATGTTGAGGGAGAGCAGGCCGGCGTCGGCCTTCGAGAGTAGCCCGAGGCTGTCCACCATCCGTGCGAGACGGTCAATTTCCTCCATCTGACACTCCATCCGGGCGACGCCCTGCGGGTCGGAACGCAACTCGGCGTGCCTGGCCTCGGTTTCCGCCTGTGCCCGCAGAATGGTCAAAGGGGTTTTGATTTCATGCGAGGCACGGAGCGAGAATTCGCGGATTTCCTGAAAGGCGCGCCGGAGCCGTTCCGACGCGCGGGCCAGCGATTGGGCGACCGCCAGGGTCTCGGGAGTGTCGGTTTTATCCAGGGCGGTCAGCCCCCGTTCCGGATCCCAGGCGTCGATCCGGCGGGCGATTTCATGCAGGGGACGCAAAGTGCGGCGGATGAGAAACCAACTGGCCAGGAGGATAACGGGCACGCAGCAGTAGATAGCGAGCTCCACGATGGCAACCCACTTGGGCATTCCGGCCCCGGCTCCTCCCGCCGCATAAGCGGAGGGTTCCAGAACAAACTCATGAAATGCCAATAGCGCAAAAAGCATCGCGCAACACACCAGCAGGACGATGTATCCCCGCTTGATCGAGAATCGGAGACTCATTCCTCCTCCTTGAGCACATATCCGGCGCCCCGGATGGCATGGAGCAACTTGGGCTCTCCCGGCGCATCGATCTTTTGGCGCAGGCGACGGAGATAGACGTCCACGATGTTTGAGCCCGGATCGAAGTGAAAATCCCAGACTTTTTCCAGCAGCATGGGCCGACTGCACACGCGCCCCGCATTTTTTATCAGCACCTCAAGGATCCCAAACTCCCGCGCGGTGAGCGGAATCTCCCGCGAGGCTCTCCGGAACGTGTGACGGGAAACATCGAGCTCCAGATCACCGCAACGCAACACCTGTTCAGAGACAACCGGATTTCGCCGGCAAAGCGCCCGGATACGAGCCAGGAGTTCCTGGAGGGCAAACGGTTTTGGCAGATAGTCGTCCGCCCCGGCATCAAGCCCGACCACCCGGTCATCCACCCCGCCACGCGCTGAGATGAGCAGGACAGGAAGGGACTGACCGGATTTGCGAAGATCGGCCACAAATCCCAGACCATCCCGACCCGGCATCATCACATCGACCACGGCGGCGTCATAGGGTGCGGTGCGCGCGGCGGAAAGCGCGGCCAAACCGTCAGCCAGATGATCGACTGCCCACCCCTCGGCCTTCATTGCCTCGCGAAGCCACTTGCCCGTTTTCGGGTCGTCCTCCGCCAACAGTATTCGCATCACCCCATCCTGAAACACCCCCCTCTTCGCCGCGATATTATTAGCAAAAATGAACAACTATTCATGTTCGGTTCATGGAATGTTCATCTGCGAACGGCACGTTCGCGTCGTGAAGTTTCCAAATCTCCTCCTCCTCGTCGCGGTGGCGGTCCCGTGGACCGGACACGCCGCTCCGCCCGAACCCGTGGTCGCGTCCACCTCCGGCCGCCTTCTGGCTTCGACCTGTTTCCAATGTCATTCCTCCTCCGGGTTCGAAGGGATTACCGGTGAGTCTCCGTCCGAGATCATTTCGGAACTGACCGAAATGCGGACCCGCCGGACCCCCGAGGGCATCATGGACCTGGTGGCTCGCGGTTTAAGCGACGCCCAGATCCGCGAGATCGCGGCCTACCTCGCCACCCTGCCCGAAAACAAGAACGAGGACTAGCCGAACCTATTTTATGAAAACCTTCTCTTCCTTGGATCATCTTCTGCAATCCCCAGGCGTGGACCGCCGGAAATTTCTGAAACTGCTCGGCCTGGCCGGGGCAACCCTCGCCATTCCCCGGCGGGCATCAGCCGCCTCGCCGCTCGCGCGGATTGTGGTGGTGGGTGGGGGCTTCGGCGGAGCGACCGCGGCGAAATACCTCGCACTTTGGGGCAAGGACAAGGTCCAGGTCACGCTGGTCGATGCCAGCCCTCAGCATATTTCGTGCATTCTTTCCAACCTGGTGGTCACGGGAAAGCTCGGCATGGCGGACATCACGATCGGACTGGGAACCCTCGCGAGCAAATACGGGGTCAATCTCCTGGTGGGCCGGGCGATGGAGGTGAATCCTCCCGCAAAAACGGTCGCCGTTTCCACCACAGGCGGGACCGTGACCCTCCCCTACGACCATCTGATCTTGGCGCCCGGCATCGACTTTGTGACGCCCGCCGGCAACTACGACGCCAGTCTCACCCCTCACGCATGGGTGGCCGGACCACAAACCACCTTGCTGAAAACCCAGGTGGAAAGTTTGAAGAAGGGAGAGGTCTTTCTGATGAGCATTCCAAAGGCTCCGTACCGCTGCCCGCCCGGGCCATATGAACGCGCCTGCGTCATTGCCGACCACATCAAACGCAAAAAACTCCGCGGCAAAGTGATCATTTGTGACGCCAATCCCGGCATCATGGCCGAACCGGTGGGATTCGGAAATGCCTTCACGAATACCTTCAAAGGCATTGTGGAGTATAAACCGAACTGTGCGGTCCAGTCGGTCAACTCCGCAACAAGAAGTTTTGTGACCAACCTCGGAACAATTTCCGGGAAGGTTGCCAACTATCTCCCGGATATGAAAGCTGGCGCGTTGGTCTCCGGAGCGGGTCTGGTTGATGCGGGAGGACGCTGGGCGGCGGTGGATCCGCTCAGCTACGGATCCGTAAAATATCCTGAGATCCACGTGATTGGTGACTCGCAGGCGACCGCGCAGCCCAAGTCGGGCACGATGGCCAACGCTCAGGCCAAAGTCTGCGCGGATGCCATCTTGCGAGCGATAGACGGCCAGAGCCCCAATCCCTCACCGGTGACGATGTCAGCCTGCTACAGTCCGATCACCTCAAAGACAGCCTCGTGGCTGACCGCAAGTTACCAGTATGACGCGGTGACCAGGACCATGCAGCGGGTGGATGCCTCGTTCGGCGAAGCCAGGGCTGCCAGTTCTGAGAACTACATCGATATGTTCGACTGGGCCAACAGCCTCTTCGAAGACACCTTCCTTTAGGCCCCGGCACCACCTTCCCGCTCGCGTCCATTAGATCTTGGACGCGAGCGAACGAAGACGCCGAGACGACCGACCAGCCCCATGCTTAAACGCAGAAATGCGAACGAGAGCATTTCCTGATATTCTTGTTCGCATGCGCGCATTTAAGAAGGGAGGCGGCGACCTTTTCAGCTCCGGAGAAATCTCTTCCTAGGAACTTGACGCTGTTCGCATAGCCGCGATCATATCCGGCCTTATGCCCTCACACACACTGGGAACGCGCATTCGCGAACTTCGTTTGGCGCGCGGATATTCCATGCGCGAACTGACCTCACGGGCCAAACTGAAGTCCGTAGCCTTCATTGCCGACTTGGAGAAGGGTTTTCGTTTTCCCTCGCCGGAGGTGCTGGTGAATTTGGCCACGGCTCTGGGAGTGCCTTTGGACGAACTTCGCTCCCACGATCGCCGGGCACCGCTGCATGAAATTGCCGCGTTGGCGGAAAAAGACGCGGCTTGGGCGGCAGCATTCCGTTCTGTGGTGGACGCGGCAACTTCGGGCCTCCTCACTCCGAAGAAACTCCAGAAGCTGCTGGAGTCCACCGCGCCGGAGACTCCCCGCCAACCGGTGTTGAACCTCTGATCAGGGCCATCGCAATTTCTCACGCCGAATGACCAGCACGTTGGACCATTTAACCGCTCTCAGCCATCACCTAAATGCCCGTCGCGGTGCCATCATGGAAGCCTGGCGGGCCGCTTCGGACGCCGACCCGGACCAGACAACCTCGAATGCGCTGACGCGTTCGCAATTTAACGACCACATTCCCGAAGTGCTGAATGCGTTTGAACGCAAGCTCCGGGCCAAACCTGGCGGGGAACGCGCCGCGGACGCCGTCGAGGATCAGCGTGAAGAGGAGGTCAAACACGGCCTTCACCGGTGGCAACAGGGCTACCGGCTGCGCGAGATCACACGGGAATGGGGGCACCTGCATCTCTGTTTGAGTGCCGAGCTGGACGCTTTTGTGGAAGCTCATCCCGATATGCCCCGGGAAAGCCAGTCGGCGGCCAATCGCGAGCTCATTATGCTCGTTAATAACGCCATTAACGAGAGTACGGCCCAGTATGCCCGGATGGAACGCGAGGAAGCGACCGGCCGGGCCCACGATTTGGAAATGGCGCTGGCTCAGATCGGTGAGCTGGAGCGAAAGCGCGGGGCTCTGATCCGGGAAGCGGTGCATGATCTCGGGGGCAATATCCAAGCCGTCAGCAGTGCCGCCTCACTCCTTGGGGTGACCGACATTCCCGACGAGGAACGGCGAGTTTTTTCCGATATGCTGAAACGCGGAGTGGGCACCCTGCGGTCCATGTTGGGGGATCTGATGGATCTCGCCCGATTGGAAGCCGGGGAGCAGAAGCGCAAAATCGCCCCGTTTGACGCCGCCGTTGTCCTGACGGAGCTGGTCAGGGTTTCCAGGCCCCTGGCGGACGAACGCCAGCTCAACTTGATTTGCTCAGGGCCCGATCCGCTACCGGTGGAAGGAGACGCCGATAAAGTGCATCGCATTGCCCAAAATTTACTCTTGAACGCCCTCAAGTACACGGAACAGGGCGGCGTTACCGTGAGCTGGGGAGAAGAAGGCGCCGAAAAATGGTGGCTGATGGTCAAGGACACCGGCCCGGGAATCGCGGTCTCCGGGGCTCCTATTCTCAAGGTTTTACAGGAAGCCACGGCCAGCGCCTGCGAGGCCGAAGAGGAAGCGGATGGTCAGAGCAAAGAATCGAGTAGCTCTCTTCCCGAAGTCACGCAATCGACGGGCTCCCACTCCGGCCGCCAGCAGCCCGGTGAAGGCATCGGTCTTTCGATCGTCAAACGCCTCTGCGAGTTGCTTGACGCCAGTCTCGAGTTGTCGTCCTCGGAGCACTCGGGCACGACGTTCCGGGCGGTTTTTCCCCGCCGCTACGATCCGTAAGGGGTGGCACCAGCATCCTGACGGTGGTTACTTTTATCGGCAGGAAGCCGACGCCGCTTAATACCCCTTTCCGGTCAGACCTTCCGACCGGTCACCAACTGGATGACAAAAACGACGAGGGCAACGACGAGAATCAGGTGGATCAGGCCTCCAGCCACGTTGAGGCCGAAGCCCAAGGCCCACATGATGAGAAGAATAACAAGGATGGTCCAAAGCATAATTTTATAGGGTTCATCCGCAGATCGTGGGGCGCAGAAACAACGCGTGGGTTTTTTCGAAAATACTTTTAGTCGAGGTAGCGTTTCAACTGTTCCTTTAACTCCGCCCGGGCGCGAAAAAGGATGCTCTTCACGGCGGGGACACTGGTCCGTAAGACTTTGGCAATTTCTTCGTAAGGCATGTTTTCATACCGCCGGAGGACGATGGCCGTTCGCTGGGCCTCCGGAAGCGAGCTGATCGCCGTGTTGACCGCATTTTGCAATTCCGTGTTGAGCAGTTCTTCGTTGGGCGCAGCAGTTTCGGTATCCGCGTATTGGTGTTGCGGGGCATCCTCCTGATCGGTGTCCATCGGCACCAACCGGGAGCGCTGGAGGCGACGCATCTCGTTGAACACCAGATTCCGGGTGATCGTCATCAGCCACGTGGTGAACTTGGCACTTGGTTCGTATCGCGGGGCCGATTTCCAGACGCGGATAAATACCTGCTGCCCGATGTCCTCGGCGTCCCCCACTCCACTGAGCATTTTCGCGGCGGTTCCCACGACACTGTGTTGGTGCCGCTCCACCAGCACCTCGAAGGCGTCGAGGTCTCCGGTTTTCACGCGCAGCATCAGGGCAACGTCTTCCCGGGCGTCCTGTTCGCCCGACGCTGGCACGGATTCATTCATGGGTTGGCGCAGCGGAGGCGCGGTCTTCACCGTGATCTAACCAGCGGAAACTGAAAATGACTCGCAAAATCCGCTTGGCGGGCGGCCTTTCGGGCGGTTTGCTGGCGGGCTTCATGCCTGTCGTCGCCAGCTACTGCACCACCTTTCTCAAACGGGAGATGCTGCACATTTACCGTCAGGTTACCGGACTGCAGGAATTCAAAACCTTCGTGATGACCAAATCACGCGAGCATGCGGACCTTTACCCCTTCGACGATGTCGAGGTCCTGCCCCGGCCCAGCATCAATTTCCTCCGGCGTTTTCAGAAAAAATACCTCCAGCGGATGGAGCCGGTCTTTTACCGGGGCGAATACGACCAGCTCTCCGGTGTGCTGGGACGGCGACACGCGGACCTTCTCCATGTCTATTTCGGCCATACCGGCGTCCATCTTCTGCCCTTCCTGCGCAACTGGCCGAAGCCGTCGTTAGTTTCTTTTCACGGCATGGACATCATGGAGCGGGAAACCGAGCCCGGCTACGGCAGGAACTTGCGGCAGCTCCTTCAAACCGTTCCGATGGTTCTGGCCCGCAGCGAATCGCTGGCCGACCGCCTGGTGGATCTGGGGTGTGACCGCGGGAAGATCCGAATCAACCGGACAGGCATCCCCATGGACGGATTTCCGTTCGTCTCCCGTTCCGTTCCCGCCGACGGAGCCTGGCGGCTGATCCAGGCCTCGCGGTTTATTGAAAAAAAAGGCCTGCTGGTCTCGCTGGCCGCCTTCGCCGAATTCCGCAAACGGTATCCCAAGGCCCATCTGATTTTCGCCGGGGAAGGGCCGATGAAATCTCGCTTGCAGGAGGTCGCCGGAGAGTTGGGCTTGTCCGATGCCGTAGCGTACACGGGTTTCCTCCAGCAGGAACAACTGGCGGCGGCGTATGCCTCATCGCATATTTTCCTTCACCCCAGTCAGACTACCGACGCCGGAGACCAGGAGGGCGTGCCGAATTCGATGTTGGAAGCCATGGCCACCGGCCTGCCCGTGGTGGCGACTTTGCACGGCGGCATTCCCGAGGCCGCCACCTCAGGGGAGGACGGCCTGCTGGTCCCGGAGCGCGATGTCGCCGGGGTCACCCAAGCCCTGCTGACCCTGGCCGGAGATGCCGTCCTCTACGAAAAATTATCCCGAACCGCCGCCGCATCAGTGCGCGATAAATTCGAGCAAAGCCGTTCCATCGCGAAGCTGGAGAGTTTTTACCGCGAACTCCTGGGCTGAACGCTCTGGATACTGCAACAGAAGCAAAGCGCCAGCCGGGCTTTCACTTTCGAAACCTTCAGCCCAGGGCTTTCGAAAGTACCTTAAGTGCCTTCTTGGTATCCGTCACCCGCACAATCAGCAGACCGCGACGGGCGCTCGGCATGGAGGCCAGATAGGCGTATTCGATGTTGATCTTGTGATCCGAAAGAACTTTCGCGATCTCGGAGAGACTGCCGGGTTTATTATCGTTCTCGATCATGAGAACATCGTTCTCGATCACGAGCGTACCGCGGGATTCAAAGACAGCGACCGCTCTGCGCGTGTCGCTCACCACCATGCGGACGACGGCGTGGTCCACCGTGTCCGAAATGGTGAGGCCGTAAATATTAACGCGTTCGCTGGCGAGGGCGTCGCAGACCTCCGCAAGGGTGCCCGGTTTATTGGCAATGAAAACGGCTAGCTGCTCGACAATTCTCACGAGGGGGGTGGATTACCGCGAAGCAGTAACATTCTCATTGATCACCTGACCAGCTTTCTCGTCGGGACCCTCCGCTGCAGCCTTCACTTCTGCCACGGCGGCCGGGACGGTGGGGCAGACCTTCCAAAATTTCGCGGCATACTTCGGCCAGTCGGCCAGAATTTCCTTCGCCCGATCGCTGTCGGTCAACTCCAGGTGTCGGTAAATGAGCCCCTTCAGCGCCGTGACATCCTCTTCCTCGGTGAGACGATACGGGGTGACGAGTTGCGGGTTGTAGCGGTCGGCAAAAACATCTTCCAGATCAAGCACGTATCCCACGCCGCCCGTCATGCCGGCCCCGAAGTTTTTCCCTGTGGGACCCAGCACCACGACCGTTCCGTTGGTCATGTATTCGCAGCAATGGTCCCCCACCCCTTCGACCACGGCGGTGCCGCCGGAGTTGCGCACGCAGAATCGTTCACCCCCGCGTCCGTTGGCAAATAGAGCCCCGCCCGTCGCGCCGTACATCACAGTGTTTCCCAAAATGATGCAGTCCGCGGGCGTGTATTTGCGGGGACTCACCGCCTTGATGATGATCTCTCCGCCACTCATGCCCTTACCCACATAGTCATTGGCTTCGCCCGTGAGAACGAGGCGGACGCCGGGGGCGAGAAACGCGCCGAAGCTCTGGCCCGAACTTCCGTCGAAACGCAGATCGACCGTGCCGGCCGGCAGGCCCTCTTCGCCGTATTGGTAGCCGATCTCGCCCGACACCTGGGTGCCGGCCGAGCGGTTTACGTTGGTGATTTTGTATGAGAGCGTGATCGGTTTGCCATCGACAATCGCCTCCTTGGCGTCCTGCAAAATAATGTCATCAAGCGTGCGGTCCTCCGGTCCATCGTTGCGCGAACGCGTCGCGTGGCGCACCATGGTGGAGTCGTCTTTCGCCACGTCCACCAGAAGCCTACTGAGATCAAGGGTGTTAGCCTTCGGGTGATCGGCAATCACCCGCTGCTTGAGGCATTCGGTGTGGCCGATCATTTCGCTAATGGTGCGAAATCCAAGGCGGGCCATAAGCTCGCGAACTTCCTCGGCGACGGCGTTGAAAAAGTTCACGACATGCTCGGGCTTGCCCTTGAATTTCCCGCGGAGTTTGTCGTCGAGGGTAGCCACGCCGACCGGACAGGTGTTGAGATGACACTGCCGCACATACACACAGCCCATCGCGATAAGGGCCGCCGTGCCAAAATTATACTCCTCCGCGCCGAGAAGCGTGGCGTAAATGATATCCTCGCCCGTGCGCATCCCGCCGTCGGTGCGCAAAGTGACGCGATTGCGCAGGCCGTTGAGCAAAAGCACCTGGTGCGTTTCAGCCACACCAAGTTCCCAGGCACCCCCTGCATTTTTCACCGAGCTCAGCGGAGAAGCCCCGGTGCCACCTTCGTGCCCGCTCACCAGAATGATGTCCGCGTGGGCCTTGGCCACGCCGGCCGCAATGGTGCCGACCCCGGCCTCGGCCACGAGCTTCACGCAAACGCGGGCGCGGGGATTGACCTGCTTGAGGTCGTAGATCAACTGCGCCAGATCCTCGATGGAATAGATGTCATGGTGCGGCGGCGGGGAAATCAGCGTCACCCCGGGAATGGCATGACGCAGACCCGCGATATACAAGCTCACTTTGTGACCGGGCAACTGACCGCCCTCACCGGGCTTCGCGCCCTGAGCCATCTTGATTTCAATTTCCTTGGCGCTGGCGAGGTAGGCGGCAGTCACACCAAACCGCCCGCTCGCAATTTGTTTGATCGCGCTGTTGGCCCAGTCGCCATCATCGCGCCGCTTGAAACGCAAGGGATCTTCCCCACCCTCGCCGCTGTTGGATTTGCCTCCGATGCGGTTCATCGCGATGGCCAGGGTTTCATGGGCTTCGGGACTGAGCGCTCCCAGAGACATGCCGGCCGTGGTGAAACGGCGGCGGATGTCTTCGACGGGCTCAACCTCTTCGATCGGCACGGGGCCCGACGGCAAGGCGACAAGATCGAGAAGATTGCGGAGCGAATGGGGGCGGTTGGCCAGCACCGCATCGACGTATTTTTTGTAGTCCTCCGCCTTGCCGGCTTTATCCATGCCCTTAATGCCGACGAAAGTGTGAAAGTTCTGCAGCACGGGCGGGGTGACGACGTGCAACTCGCCCCCGCGGCGATTGCGATAATATCCCGGATCCTCCAGCTTGCCCGCTTCGACGGGAACGGCGTTGCCGTAGGCCATGTCGTGGCGGGCAAGGCTTTCGGCCGCAATCTCCGCGTACCCCAGGCCTTCGATCTGCGTAGTCGTCCCCGTGAAACATTCGTCCACCAGCGCCGTGCTGATCCCGATGGCCTCAAAGACCTGCGCGCCCCGATAGCTGCTGACCACAGAGATGCCCATCTTGGACATGATCTTGAGCAGGCCGTTTTCGAGAGCCTTTTTGTAATTGATCGCCGCCTTGGCGAAATCGACCTCGACTTTCCCTTTCTCAATCAGCTCACGTAGTGTCTCGAAGGCGAGATAAGGATTCACACAACTCGCGCCATACCCAATCAGACAGGCAATCTGATGCACGTCGCGGGCCTCCGCGGATTCACAAATCATGCTTGCCTTCATCCGCTTGCCCACGCGGCGCAAATGGTGGTGCACCGCACCCATCACGAGCAGCATCGGAGCAGCCACGCTGGTGTGGTCCACCCCGCGATCGGAGAGAATGATGATGCGGACGTCGCGGTCCACCGCCGCCTCGACATCCTGACAAATGCGTTTGATAGCGCCCGCCAGTCCCGCCTTGCCCT
Organism: Terrimicrobiaceae bacterium; assembly: GCA_041752695.1. Lineage (GTDB taxonomy): Bacteria > Verrucomicrobiota > Verrucomicrobiia > Chthoniobacterales > Terrimicrobiaceae > CALCJD01. The sequence goes on along the minus strand of JBGSVZ010000092.1, from coordinate 129,122 downwards.
CGGCCGCCGGCCACAGGCAGGAAATCGTTTCCGCCGGAAACTCGCCCCCGATGGCCTTGAGTTTTTCCACTTCGCAGTCGAGAAGGATCGGGCTTTCGAGCATGACCTGACGACAGTGGTCCGCAGTTTCCGAAAGCAGATTGCGACGCCAGCCGAGCACGGTATGGAGCGACATGACCAGCTTCTCGCGGATGGGATCGATCGGCGGATTGGTGACCTGGGCAAAGAGCTGTTTAAAATACGTGTACAGCAGACGCGGCTTTAGCGAGAGGACCGCCAGCGGCGCGTCATCTCCCATCGAACCCACCGCTTCAGCCCCGTCCTTGAACATGGGCTTCAAAATCATGTCGAGCTCCTCGCTGGAATAGCCGAAGGCAATCTGACGCTGCGTGAGCGTCAGGATGTCAAGTTCGCCCGTGGGGACAGACACGCTCTTTTCATCCGCGTGATCGAAATTGATCATGTTTTTCCGGAGCCATTCGCCATACGGCTTGCGGGCAGCCAGCGCCGACTTGATGTCGCGGTCGCGCAGCACCCTGCCCCCGACCGTATCGACGGCAATCATCTCGCCGGGCGCCAGGCGGCCCATTTCCACCATGGAGCGCAGGTCGAGACCGGCAATGCCAACCTCGGAGCCGAGCACAAATACGCCATCCTCCGTGAGCTTGTAGCGCGCGGGACGCAAACCATTGCGATCGAGCGACGCACCAACCGTAAGACCATCCGTAAAACAAAGCGCAGCCGGGCCGTCCCAAGGTTCGCAGATGCAACGGTGGTATTCGTAAAAATCGGCAATTTCCTGGGGAAGGTTTTTGTCGGATCGCCAGGCCGGGGGAACCAGCATGGTCATGGAGTGCAGGATGCTCCGGCCGCTCATGGTCAGCACCTCAAGCACGTTATCAAGACTGGAAGAATCCGAACCACCGGGCTGAATGATCGGCTTGAGCAAGTCGATATCGTTGCCCCAGAAATCGGCGCGTAGTTCGGCTTCGCGGGCGCTAGACCAGTTGCGATTGCCTTTCACGGTGTTGATCTCACCGTTGTGGGCCATCATGCGGACAGGCTGCGCGAGCGGCCATTTCGGGAATGTGTTCGTGCTATACCGCTGATGATAAACGCAAATCGCCGTCTCGTAATCGGGGTTCGAAAGGTCGGGATAAAATTTCTCCAGCGAGGACGAAACGAGGAGGCCCTTGTAAATGATCGTCCGGTGCGAGAAGGACGGGATGTAAAAATTGTGGATCTTGTCCGCCGCGGCAATGTCCTCGATTTCATTGCGGGCGAGGAATAAACGCCGTTCATAGTCATCGTCCGCCATGCCCCACGGTTTGCCGATGAGGACCTGTTCGATGCGCGGCATCGTCGTCTGGGCCTTTTCCCCGAGCACGCGGATATTGATCGGCACCTCGCGCCAGCCGAAAAGAAACAGCCCGCGTTTTTCCAGCACATCCTGGGTGATCGCCTTGGCCCGCGCCTGGGAGTAGGCGTTGTCGTGGGGCAAAAACATCACGCCCACCGCGAGGTCACTCTCCTGATACAGCGTGTGTCCCAGCCGGGTGACTTCGGGCACAAAGAGTTTGTAGGGAATCTGCGTCATAACGCCCGCGCCATCCCCAGTCTTGGCATCGGCATCCAGGGCGCCGCGGTGCATGAGATTGCAGATGGAGCGCAGACCGATGCGCAAGATGCGATTTGAACGCCGGCCGCTGACCTGCGCCACAAATCCCACCCCGCACGAATCGTGTTCGTGAGCGGGATCGTAAAGATTTGGCATCGCGTCGGAGCGAGGTTGGCAGGCGGTCTTCATGCAGGTGGTTTTTCCCAAAATAATGTTCCGGTTGGCTTCGCGACGGGTGTGCCGCGGAGGACAGGTAGCAACTTTCATTCCATGACCGCAATGTGTCATTCGAAAAATGCGGCGTCGGGGAATTTTTAGGCGTCCGTCAAGGAACCGCCCGGGAATGCCCTTGAATGGGGTGCGATTGAACCTCGGTAAGGTATGGCGTGAGGGCCGAAGGCCCGTCATCCCACAGCCTGGGTCGAAGGCCCAGGTCTCTGGCCTGGAAGGAAGGCGGCCTGAAAGGCTGCGATGGAAGGAACGGAAGGTGGATCCACGCTGCCAATTCCCCATGGGTGACGCAGGAAATGCAGCCCTATCGCGGCCCTTCAGGCTGCCTTCCGCTGCTCCTATAAACCCAGCCCTGCCGGGCTGGGCTATGGCATTCCCGCACCGTTGGTGCGTCCAAGATCGGGAAACATTTTCGTATGGCCTGGAGCAATTCCTGCACCTTTGGAGGAGAGTTGCCCGTCCAAATTCGCCGCCAGACAATGGCCTGTCGGCGAATTTTTGTTTTTTTCCGCACAATGTGCGAGTATTCAGGTGTCATACAAATGCAGACACCTGCCGCACATGGCAGCTTACGAGAACGATCATGGCCGAAAACAAAAAGCACGAGAAGGCTACCAAGGGAACCCGGATGGCGGAAGAAATTCGCGCAAAAGCGAACAAGCTATCCGATTCTCAACGTCAATCCTTGATGGGAGCGGCCATGGCAATGATTTATCGCGATGGGCAGTCGCAGGCCGTGCGTGTTCATCGCAGTTGATACGAATGTCCTTCTTGATGAAGAACTGAGGAGCGAGGACGTTTTGGACGCTCTCGGGACAATCCGGGAACGGATCAAGGGCGTGCGATTCATTGTCACTCCAACGGTTCTCCACGAACTGGCTTACGCTGCCATCGAGGGCAGCCGCCCAGAGAAACGAGCTACAGCGAAAGGGGTTCTTGAGAACATGCTTGTCCGAGGGTATCAACCGCTCAACCTCATTCCCGCCGGGCATGGAATCGTCGAACAAATTGGCTTCAAGTTGCGTGCCCAGAGTCTTTTGCCTGAAGAGGAGGAAAACGATTCTTTCATCATCGCAGAAGCGGCTTTGATTGGAGCTACAATTTTATTGAGTAGCGACAATCACATGCTCGACGCGCAACACAGCGGGCGACTGCAAAAGCTTCTCAAGGATTGCAGTGTTGACGGTGATTCTCTCTTGATCGCGAAGCCGAGAGAAATTGTCCGAAAATTCATGCGCCATTAGCTGTTCCACTGAAAAAACGAATCGCCCGCCGCGATCGATAATTAGGAAATCCGCTACTCATGACGAAGCTTTCTGTCAGGATTTGTTGACTGACCCCCGGGCTTAACCCGAGCTCATTGGTCGTTGTTGGCGGTGCTGGCGCACCGCATACACGGACCGACTCGTTTCCTCGAACGATGTCAATATTGAATAGCTACCCCCTCTCTCCCTTTCTCATTTTTACCCCGCAAGGCGACCTTTTTCACTCCTGTTTTGGACAGTAGTGCCCTCTCCCCTCTCGCTCAAGGACCGGAGGAAATTTTTGCCGCCTGAGGGGTTTCTTGTTAGACGGGTCCCATGAGATTCCCTTTGGCTCTAGTAGCAATGCTTCTGGTTGCCGGGTCGGCCCTTGCCCAAGACAGACCGATCATCAATCAGGACATTAGATTGCCGCTCGTCATAGACGGGAAAAAAGTGGGGGAGGTAGCAATCAAGGCAGGAACCCCGGTTACAGTGTCCGAGAGGAAAGGCGGCAAAGCCTTCGTGAAAAATGGGACCGCCGAGGGATGGGTAAACACCACCGTTTTCGTAGGCGAGGAGCCGACACCAACCCCTACGCCGACACCAACGCCGGCCTCAACTCCTGAACCCACACTCAAGCCAGCTACCACGCTCGCACCCGCCGCCTACCCGCAACCTGCTGCCGTCTCTACGTCCGCCGCCAGAGTGGTGGACCGGGGCTGGTGGTCGGCCTTAGACCTCGGCAGCATCATATTCATCACTCTAGTCGCCCTCTTGCTTATCTACATGCTCAAAAAGGCGTTCTTCACCCGCCGCAAGATGACTCTTACTGAACTGATGGCTGCCCAGGAGACGGAACGCCAAAAGCGGATGCCTCTCATCAATGCTATTGCCCAGCAGGTTCTTGAACGGATGCCCCCAGAGCACGTGAAAACGCTGGCCCGGAAACGGAAAATCCTGCGGACTGTGGATGATTATGGCGCGGTAGATACCACAGCTTGGGACAAGGAACTCCGGGCATACTTCGACAAATACTTGCTGAATGAACTCCGGCGGTTTGCACAGGAAGATAAAGGGGAAGCTGGGAGCTTCGTGACGAAAAGCCTCTCTGGGGCCGTGAGTAAGGTTTACTTCACTGTCGAAATGCTGGACGGGTTCGACACCGTCATCGAGTCCCGGGTGGGTGGCAAGGAGGTGCCCACCAATCCCTACGAATACGAAGCCCACTGCGCGGAACTCCTCGAAAACGATGGATGGAAGGCGAGGCGAACCACCGGCAGCGGCGACCAAGGTGCGGACGTGATTGCGGAGAAGGATGGGACCACCGTCGTGGTCCAATGCAAGCTCTACGGGCAACCAGTAGGGAATAAAGCCGTGCAAGAGGTGTCCGCCGCCCGACTTTTCTACGAGGTTGACCACGCGGTCGTTGTCACCAACCAGACCTACACGCCCTCGGCAAAGAAGCTCGCCAATGCGACTGGCGTGATCCTCATGCACCATGACGATCTTGCCGACTTACCCGAGATGTTGGACGACCTCATCTAGCAGCGCTCAACGGATTCGTAGAGCCGACCTAATTTGTCTATCAACTTCATTTGAGTGGCCACCAACTCCTTCTCTTCTTCCGGGCCGAACCATGTTCCTTTGACGTTCAGAAGATCGGAATCCTTGAGGGTCGCAAGTTCCTGCCAAATCAGATCGAAGGTTTTTTGTCGCCGTGGCAGAAGGAACAGACGAAAACGTCTGGCTGCGTCGTTGATGTTGGGTTTGAGCTTTCTCCAGTTCGATAACGGCTGCCCGCTCGTGAGCTTCTGCCTGGACTCCTCGATCATCGGTAAAAACGTGACTTGCTCGGCCTTAATATCCGACTCTCGCTTTAGAAGTCGACTTCGACCAAGATCGAAGCGATGCCCCAACCACGCGCCAAGGAGAATTCCAAGTATGCCGAACAAGGTTTCACTCACTGGAAGGCTTCTACATATTCATCCGCCGGCATGTCATGTGGTGACCCATCCTCGTTATAAGCTCGGCGCTTGAGCCCTTTGAAAACCCACGCTCCATCTTGATAGGAGTAGGTTCCTACAAAGCTCATTCGAATCCCAGTATCACGCCCGTTGAGGGACCACTTCACGTCCCACACGGCAATACCGGTGTATGGTGAAACGATGGAATCGGTTTTTTTGATGTCGTATTCGAGCTTGCCATCGTATTCCGCCAAGTAGGTGTTGGTTTTACCCTCAGGGTCTACATTCTTATGGGGTGCCTCGATCTCCACTTCGGCCCGTTTGATGTCGGCCTTTATTTGAGCCACAAATCGTTTCTGCGCCTCGGCGGGTGAGATTGGGTCTACGGCAACGATTGGAGCGGCAGTATTGGTTACGGGTTCTTGCGCTACCGCGGACGTTGAAAGTATGGAGGCGAGGAGGATGAAACGCTTCATTTAGCGTGGCGTAACAGACGTGATCCAAATTGGCGAGCGCGAAGGGGGCTGCCATTTAACATTGATATATTGCCGCTTGGAGAAGCGACCCTCTCCGCCAGAGTCACGCGCCCCACCACAACGACGTGGAGAATTCAATTCCGAAACTTCAGCGTTGAGAGTTCGGCGTTCAACGTTCGGCGTTACGGGCAAAGCCCCTCCCTCAGGGGTGCGTCATTTCCTCGGCCTTCACCCACTCATCGAACTGCTCCGAGGTGAGATGGCCGAGCGCAATCGCGGCGTCCTTGAGACCCGTTCGTTCCTTGTGCGCTTTCTTGGCGATCTGGGCCGCCTTGTCGTAGCCGATATGCGGGTTGAGCGCGGTGACGAGCATCAGCGAGGTCTTCACGTATTCGGCAATTTTTTCGCGGTTGGGTTCGATGCCCTTGGCGCAATGTTCGTCGAAGGATTCGCAGCCGTCGGCCAGGAGGCGGGCGGAGTTGAGGAAGTTGAAAATGATGACCGGCTTGAAGACGTTCAGCTCGAAGTTGCCCTGCGACCCGGCGAAGCCAATGGCGGCGTCATTTCCCATCACTTGGACGGCGATCATGGTGATCGACTCGCACTGGGTGGGATTCACCTTGCCGGGCATGATGGAGGAGCCGGGTTCGTTTTCCGGAATGGTCAGTTCGCCCAGGCCGCAGCGCGGACCCGAGGCCAGCCAGCGGATGTCGTTGGCAATTTTCATCAATGAACACGCCAGGCTCTTGAGCGCCCCGCTGGCAAAGACAAATTCATTGTGCGCGGAGAGCGCAGCAAATTTGTTCGGCGCCGCCACGAAGGGGAGTCCGGTGATTGCCGCCATGTGCGCCGCGGCGCGGTCGCCGAATTCTGGATGCGAGTTCAATCCCGTGCCGACCGCTGTGCCACCGATGGCCGTGGAATAGAGGCCCGGCAGGGAAAGCTCGACGCGCTTCATGTCTTCGTCGAGGAGAGTGACCCAGCCGGAAAATTCCTGACCAAGCGTGAGCGGGGTCGCGTCCTGCAAATGGGTGCGGCCGATTTTCACGATGTCGGAAAATGCCTTGGCCTTGGCGTCCAGCGTGTCGCGCAGCTTGCGCACGGAGGGAAGCAAACGCTCCACCACCACACAGGCGGCGGCGATGTTCATCGCGGTGGGGAAAGTATCGTTGGAGGACTGCGACATGTTCACGTCGTCGTTGGGATGGACGGGCGTCTTGGATCCCTTCACCCCACCCGCGATCTCGATGGCGCGGTTCGAGATGACTTCGTTGGCGTTCATGTTGCTCTGTGTGCCGCTCCCGGTCTGCCAGATGCGCAGGGGAAAATGATCGTCGAGTTTTCCGGCGATGACCTCGTCGGCGGCCTGGGAAATGAGGTCGCACTTTTCGACGGAGAGTTTTCCGAGATCCCGGTTGGCCAGGGCGCAGGACTTCTTCAGAACCCCGAGGGCCTTGATCAGTTCCGGCGGCTTGACGTCGTCGCCGATGTCAAAATGAATGAGCGAACGCGCCGTCTGCGCCCCCCAGTAGCGATCATGCGGGACAGCAATCGGGCCCATGGTGTCGGTTTCAACTCGGTGAGTATCGGAGGGAGAGACGGGCGATGAGATCATGAGGACAAAAGAATATCAAAAAAACCGCTACTGAGAAGGGTCAAGTTATAAGAAAAGATAATACTTCGCACACCATGACTGAGGCTACGGGGCCTCCATCGTGAAGATTCGGGGGAGAAGAGATCGATTCCGTGCCCTTTTTTGAAAAAATCCGGTCAAAACTGTGATTTTCACATCGCCACGGGAGGCTCGGGCGTTTTGTTTTATGCAGGCCGTCGACTGCGGGGGAGTGAGCAACTCTCGCTCCTCCCTCGAACCGGCTCCTACCCAATAGATTTATCGAACGAAAATTGAAGCACATGCCATCACTCGGACTGCCGCCAGCACAGGGACTTTATAACCCTGAAAACGAACACGACTCATGCGGAGTGGGATTTCTTTGCCACCTGAAAGGCAAACGATCCCATGACCTCATCGAAGGGGCGCTGCAGATGTGCATTAATATGGACCATCGTGGCGGTTGCGGTTGCGACCCCCAGACGGGTGACGGCGCGGGGATTTTCCTGCAACTGCCGCACAAGTTTTTCGAGACGGTCGCGCCGGAATGCGGCATCGACCTGCCCGCGGAAGGTCACTACGCGGTGGGTTTTGTTTACGTCTCGCCGGATCCTGAAAAGGCGGCCGACGCCATGCGGATGGTGGAGGAACTGACCAGCGACGTCGGTCTAGTGCCACTCGGTTGGCGGGATGTGCCTGTAGTCAGCAGTCTTTTGGGCAAAGCTTCCCGGGCCTGCGAGCCCTTGATGAAGCAGGTCTTTGTCGGCCGCGGACCCGATATCGCCGACGACTTGGCCTTCGAACGCAAGCTCTACGTGCTGCGCCGCATGGCCGCGGATCTGGTCCGCTATCGCGATATTCCCGGAGGCGAACATTTCTATTTCTCCAGCCTTTCGTCGCGCACGATGGTTTACAAAGGCATGCTCACCACCACCCAGTTGGCGGAGTATTTTCCAGATCTGCACCACCCCGACATGGAAACCGCCATGGCGCTGGTCCATTCGCGCTTTTCGACAAACACCTTCCCGAGCTGGCCCCGTGCGCAGCCCTTCCGGTACATGTGTCACAACGGCGAGATCAACACCATGCGAGGCAATGCCAACTGGATGACCGCGCGTCAGCACCTGCTGGAGGGTGGGTTGCTGGGTGAAGATCTGGAAAAACTGATGCCGGTGATTCGGTCCGACGGTTCGGATTCCGCGATGTTCGACAACTGCCTGGAATTCCTCGTGCTCTCCGGCCGGTCGTTGCCGCATGCCGTGATGATGATGATTCCCGAACCTTGGGAAAACCACCAGCACATGTCCGCGACGAAAAAGGCGTTTTACGAATATCACGCCTGCATGATGGAGCCGTGGGACGGGCCCGCCTCGATTGCCTTCTGCGACGGCATCTCCATCGGAGCCGTGCTCGACCGCAATGGCCTGCGTCCTTCCCGGTATTATGTGACCAAAGACGACCTGGTGATCATGGCGTCCGAAGTCGGGGTACTGCCCGTCGATCCCTCGACGGTGGTGCAGAAAGGCCGCCTGCAGCCTGGACGCATGTTCCTGGTGGACACGAAAAAGGGCCGCATCGTGGACGACGCCGAGGTGAAGGAAGAGATCGCCGCCGCCCAGCCTTATGCAGAATGGCTGGAGGGCAACCGCCTGTTTTTCGGTGACGTGCCGGGGGGCGAAGCGAGGGATCATCTTTCCGGGAGGGAACTGCTCACCCAGCAGCGCGCCTTCGGATACACCTTCGAAGATAAACGTTTCATCCTCGGTCCCACGGCCGAGACGGCCGCCCAGCCGCTGGGCTCGATGGGCAACGACGCACCGCTCGCCGTGCTGTCCGACCAACCGCAGCTTCTCTATAGCTACTTCAAACAGCTTTTTGCCCAAGTCACGAACCCCGCCATCGATCCGATCCGCGAGGAGTTGATCACGGCCAGCGTGAGTTTCCTTGGCTCGGAAAGCGATCTGCTCAACCCCGGCCCGGACAACTGCCGGATGATCCGCCTCGAAAGCCCGATCATCAGCAACGAAGAACTGGCCCAGTTGCGCGACATCGAGATCGAGGGTTTCCGCGCGGCCACCCTGCAGATCCTCTACCCGCCGAAAGCCGTCGAAGCAGGCCTGGCGGGCGGTCAACTGCCGGGACACCGCGACAATCCCGACCTTTCGGTGGAGGAAGACGATATCGAAAAACTCTCCGGCCACACTTTGGAAGCGGCCATGGAGCGCCTTTTCGAAGCGGCTGATCTGGCCATCCAGCAGGGTGTGAATCTTTTGATCCTCTCCGACCGGGGCGTGGATGAGGATCGGGCTCCCATTCCCGCTCTTCTCTCGGTCGCGGGCCTGCACCATCACCTCATCCGCTCGGGTTCGCGCACCAAGGTCTCGATCATTCTCGAATCTGGCGAACCCCGCGAAGTGCACCATTTTGCGCTCCTGCTGGGATACGGCGTCAATGCCGTGAATCCCTGGCTGGCCCTCGATTCGCTTGTGGAGATGGTCGGGGACGGCGAAATTACCGTCGACGCCAAAGCCGCCCAGAAGCGGTTTCTCAAAGCCTCCATCAAGGGCGTGGTCAAAACCATGTCCAAAATGGGCATCTCCACCGTGGCCAGTTACCGCGGAGCGCAGATCTTCGAAGCCGTCGGTTTGAGCCGCGAGGTCATCGACAACTATTTCACCTGGACCGCCTCACGCGTCGAAGGCATCGGCCTGGATATCATCACCCGCGAGGTGAAGATGCGCCATGACAACGCCTTTTCCAACCGCGACCAGGACGACAACACCCTCGACCCGGGGGGAATCTATCAGTGGCGCGCCGAGGGCGAACGGCACCTTTTTAATCCGCAAACCATCCACCTTCTCCAGCAGGCCACGCGTCTGGGCGACTACGCGGTGTTCCAAAAATACTCCGCGCTGGTCGACGAACAGTCGGAGGAGTTTTACACCCTGCGCGGTCTGATGGATTTCCAGTTCGATCCCGAGCTGGAGATTCCCCTCGAAGAAGTTGAACCCGTCGAGTCCATCGTCCGCCGTTTCAAAACGGGGGCCATGTCCTACGGCTCCATTTCGAAAGAAGCGCATGAGGCTCTCGCCATCGCTATGAACCGCCTAGGTGGGTCCTCCAACACCGGCGAAGGCGGCGAAGACCCCGAGCGCTTTTCCTGGACCAACGAAATCGGCGATTCGAAAAACTCGGCCATTAAACAGGTCGCGAGCGGACGTTTTGGTGTCACCAGCCATTATCTGGTTAACGCCCGGGAGATCCAGATCAAGATCAGCCAGGGGGCCAAGCCCGGCGAAGGAGGCGAGTTGCCAGGTCACAAGGTCCTTCCGCCCATCGCCAAAGTGCGCGGCACCACGCCCGGAGTGGGACTCATCTCCCCTCCTCCGCACCATGATATCTACTCCATCGAGGATCTGGCGGAACTGATTCACGATCTGAAAAACAGCAACGTCAATGCCCGCGTCAACGTGAAGCTCGTCTCCGAAATCGGGGTGGGCACGATTGCCGCCGGTGTGGCCAAAGCCAAAGCCGACGTCATCCTGATTGCGGGCCATGACGGCGGAACCGGGGCCAGTCCGCGTTCGTCCATTCAGCACGCCGGATGCCCGTGGGAACTCGGCCTCGCTGAAACCAACCAGACCCTGCTTTTGAACGACCTGCGCAGCCGCGTGGTTTTGGAAACGGACGGTCAGCTGAAGACCGGCCGCGACGTGGCCATTGCCTGTCTTCTCGGCGCCGAGGAATTCGGCTTTGCCACCGCCCCCCTTGTCACCCTCGGATGTCTGATGATGCGCGTGTGCCACAAAAATACGTGCCCGGTCGGGGTGGCCACGCAAGACGAACGCCTTCGCGCCAAGTTCAACGGCGAGGCGGATCACGTGGTGAACTTCATGAAGTTCATCGCCCAGCAGCTGCGCGAGATCATGGCGAAGCTCGGCTATCGCACGATTCCCGAAATGGTCGGCCACACCGACCGGCTGGAAATGCGCAAAGCCATCGAGCATTGGAAAGCGCGCGGTCTCGATTATTCGAAGGTCCTCTACCGCCCCAGGGTCGGGCCTGAGGTCGGAACTTACAACCAGCAGGCGCAGGACCACCTCCTCGACAAGGCGCTGGACAACACGCACATCCTCGGACTTTGCGCCCCCGCTCTCGAACGCGGCGAAAAAGTGTATGCCGAACTTCCGGTGGTTAACATCAACCGAGTGCTCGGCACCATCACCGGCGCGGAGATCAGCCGCCGCTACGGCGCGGCCGGACTTCCGGACGGCACCATCCACCTCAAGTTCCTCGGGACTGCCGGACAGAGCCTCGGCGCTTTCTGTCCGCCGGGCATGACGTTCGAACTCGCAGGCGACGCCAACGACTATGTTGGCAAGGGCCTCTGCGGCGCGCGGATTATCATTTATCCGCCGAAAAACTCCGTTCCCGGATTTAAGGCCGACGAAAATATGATCATCGGCAACGTCGCCTTCTACGGCGCGACGCGCGGTGAGGCCTTCCTCTGTGGGATGGCCGGCGAACGCTTCTGCGTGCGCAACAGTGGCGTCCACGCCGTCATTGAAGGCATCGGCGACCACGGTTGCGAATACATGACCGGCGGCACGGTCATTTGTCTCGGTGCGACCGGACGCAACTTCGCGGCCGGCATGAGCGGCGGCACCGCCTATATTTACGATCAGGACGGCGACTTTGCCACGAAGCTGAATCCCGAGATGGTGCGTTTGATGCCTCTGCGCGAATGTTCCGATCAGGAAATCGCGGAGGTCAAAGCCCGCATCGAGCGCCATCAGGAACTGACTGGGAGCGCCAAGGCCGCCAGCCTGCTCGCCTCCTGGGAAACCGCCCTGGATAAATTCCAGCGCGTCCTGCCCACCGACTACGAGCGGGTGCTAGTCGCCATCAAACAGGCCAACGAACAAGGACTGGAGGGCGACGACGCCATTCAGGCCGCCTTCGAGGCCAACGCCAAAGTCGGCCACTAATTCCAACCTTCCATTTTTTTAAATTCCCATGGGCAAAGCCACCGGATTTCTCGAAGTCGAACGCAAAACCATTCCAAACCGACCGCCGGTCGAGCGGCTGAAGGATTGGAAGGAAGTTCACGCACACCGCGAAGATGCCGCCGTCGGCAAACAGGCCTCGCGTTGCATGGATTGTGGCACACCGTATTGCCACACCGGCATCCTGATTTCCGGCATGGCCAGCGGTTGTCCCATCAACAACCTCATCCCGGAATTTAACGACCTCGTTTACCGCAACCGCTGGCAGGAAGCCCTGCAGCGCCTCCGCCGCACGAACAATTTCCCCGAGTTCACCGGCCGCGTCTGCCCCGCCCCGTGCGAGGGCTCCTGTGTGCTGGGTTCTATCGAGCCCGCCGTCACGATCAAGGACATCGAGGCCTCGATCATTGACCGCGGCTGGGAGGAAGGCTGGCTCCAGCCTAACCCGCCGAAACACCGCACCGGAAAACGCGTAGCCGTGGTGGGTTCCGGTCCCGCCGGCCTGGCCTGCGCCGACCAGCTCAATCAAGCCGGCCACACCGTCACCGTCTTCGAACGCGCCGACCGCATCGGTGGCCTGCTCATGTATGGCATCCCCAACATGAAACTCGACAAGACGGAGATCGTGGACCGCCGAGTCAATCTCATGCGCGCGGAAGGCGTCACTTTTCTCACGGGCGTGGCTATTGGCACCGATGCCAAATGGACCTCCAAGCGCCTACGCAAGGATTTCGACGCCGTCGTCCTCTGTTGCGGTGCCACCGCCGGACGCGACCTCACCATCGAAAATCGCGATGCGAAAGGCATCCACCTCGCGATGGAATTTCTCACCACCAACACCCGCCACCAGCTCGACCACAAATTCGACGGCACCAACCCCGCCCTCAACGCCACCGGCAAAAACGTCGTGGTCATCGGCGGCGGCGACACCGGCACAGACTGCGTGGGCACCAGCTTGCGCCACGGCTGCAAAAACGTCATCCAGTTGGAAATCCTCCCTCAGCCTCCGAAGGAACGTGCCGCCAACAACCCGTGGCCCGAGTGGCCGAAGGTTTACAAACTCGACTACGGCCAGGAAGAAGCCGCTGCCGTCCAGGGCCGCGACCCCCGCCACTATCTGGTGCAAACCAAACGTTTCCTCAAGGATGCGGACGGCAACCTCTCCGGCTTGGAAATCTGCGAGATTCAATGGGGCAAAGATGCCCAGGGCCGTTTTGTGCCTCAGGAAGTCGAAGGCACCACCCGCACCCTTCCCTGCGAACTCGCCTTGCTCGCCCTCGGATTCCTCGGGCCGGAAAAAACCGTCATCGAACAATTCGAGTTGGAAACCGACCCCCGCAGCAACGTGAAAGCCGAACACGAGAAATACGTCACCAACCTCCCCGGCGTCTTCGCCGCCGGCGACATGCGCCGCGGCCAATCCCTCGTCGTTTGGGCCATCAACGAAGGCCGCGGAGCTGCTAGGGAATGCGACCGCTTCCTGATGGGTTCCACCCGGCTGCCGTAAGAAGGCGCGCGTAAGGCACGCCCCTACTTAGCGGAGCGGCTTGCCCGCGCCTGGAAGCGGCAAGATGCCGGTGCACCAACGAAAAAACGGCCGGATGGTCTCCCATCCGGCCGCTTAAAGGTTTCAGGACTAAGTCCGCCTAACCCGCCGCAGCTTCGCTGGGCTCGGGAGTCGGCGTCGCGGGGCTGAAGGCAAGTTTTTCGCCATCGCGCTTCACCTGCACGGTTTCGCCGGGCTTGATGTTGCCGCGGAGCATGTCCTCGGCCATCGGGTCTTCGAGATATTTCTCGACCGCTCGGCGCATCGGACGCGCGCCGTATTGCGGGTCGTAACCCTTCTCGATGAGGAAGTCCTTGGCGGTTTCGTCGAGCTCCAGATGGATGTTTTTCAACTTGATGCGATCCACCACCTTGGAAACTTCGAGATTCACGATCGTCACGAGGTCGGGCTTCGTCAGGGTGTGGAAGACGATGATGTCATCCAGACGGTTGAGGAACTCCGGCTTGAAGACACGTTTGGTTTCATCGAGGATTTTCTCCCGCATGTTATCGTAGTTGTCGTCGAGCTTGGGCGCTCCGAATCCAAGCTGGGTCTGTTTTTTGATCAGCTCCGCACCGACGTTGGACGTCATGATGATGATCGTATTGCGGAAATCGATCTTGCGGGCCAACGAGTCGGTGATTTTGCCCTCTTCCAGAATTTGGAGGAGAAGGTGCATCACGTCGGGGTGAGCATTTTCAATTTCGTCGAACAGGACCACGGAGTAGGGCCGGCGGCGCACCGCTTCCGAGAGCTGTCCGCCTTCCTCGTAACCGACGTAGCCCGGAGGCGAGCCGATGAGGCGGGAGGCGGTGAATTTTTCCATGTACTCAGACATGTCGATCTGGATGAGCGCGTCGGCGTCGCCGAACATGAACTCGGCCAGGGTGCGAGCCAGGAACGTTTTGCCCACGCCCGTCGGGCCGAGGAAAACGAAAGAGCCAATCGGACGCCGGGGATCCTTGAGATCCGCACGGGAGCGGCGCAAGGCCTTGCTGATCGCGATGACGGCTTCGTCCTGGCCGATCACCTTGCCTTTGAGTTCGCTTTCCATGGCGAGGAGTTTGGCGGTTTCCTTCTGTTCCATGCGCGAAAGTGGCACGCCGGTCCACTTGGAGAGGACGTGCATGATTTCGTCCACGGAAACGACGACTTCCTTTTCGCCCTTGCTCACGCGCCATTCGGAGAGGATCGCGTCGAGGCGGTCCTTGGCCTGCTTCTCGCTGTCGCGGAGGGCGGCGGCTTTTTCGAAATCCTGCGCCTTGATGGCGGCTTCCTTTTCTCCGCGTATCCTCTCGATGTCGGCCTCGATGTCCTTGACGTTGGGCGGGCGGGTCATCGCGGCGATGCGCGCGCGGGAACCGGCTTCGTCCATCACGTCGATGGCTTTGTCCGGCAGAAAACGCCCGGTGAGGTAGCGGTCTGACAGTTTCGCAGCAGCCTCAATGGCTTCATCGAGAATCCGCGCCTTGTGGTGCGCTTCGTATTTCGGACGAATCCCCTTCAGGATTTGGATCGTTTGCTCCACGCTTGGGGCCTCGACTTTGACGGTCTGAAAGCGACGCTCGAGGGCGGCGTCCTTCTCGATGTATTTGCGATACTCGTTGAGCGTGGTCGCACCGATGCACTGCAGCTCGCCGCGGGACAGGGCGGGCTTGATGATGTTCGACGCGTCCATGGCACCCTCGGCGGAACCTGCGCCGACGATGGTGTGAAGTTCGTCGATGAAAAGGAGGACGTTCTTAGTGCGACGGATTTCGTCCATTACAGCCTTAATGCGTTCCTCAAACTGCCCGCGATATTTTGTGCCGGCCACCATGAGGGCGAGGTCGAGCGTGATGACTTTTTTGTCGACCAGGAGTTCCGGCACGTTGCCAGCTACAATTTCCTGGGCGAGGCCTTCGGCGATCGCCGTCTTACCCACACCGGCTTCACCAATGAGGACAGGATTGTTTTTCGTGCGGCGGCAAAGAATCTGGATGACCCGCTCGATTTCCTCCGCCCGGCCAATGACGGGATCGAGTTCCGACTTCTTGGCCATCTCGGTGAGATCGCGGCCAAAGGCGCGGAGAGCCGGAGTCTTGGTGTCTTTTTTCCCGCCAACTTCGGTGGGTACGCCTTCGCCTTCTTCCTGCGGGGCAAAATTGGGGTCGAGTTCCTTGAGGATCTCGTTGCGGGTGCGTTCGATGTCCACTTCGAGGCTTTTCAGAACGCGGGCAGCAACGCCTTCGCCTTCACGAAGCAGGCCGAGCAAAATGTGCTCGGTGCCAACGTAGGAATGCTGAAGCGCCTTGGCTTCCTTGCCGGCCAGGGCCAGCACTTTCTTTACCCTTGGTGTGTAGGGGATGTTCCCGACCATCTTTGTCTCCGGTCCGGAACCCACCTGTTTCTCGACTTCCATGCGGACGGTTTCGAGGTCCAGGCCCATTTTCTGCAACACGTTGACCGCGACGCCTTGTCCCAGCTTGATGAGGCCAAGAAGGAGGTGCTCGGTTCCCACGTAATTGTGGTTGAAACGGTCGGCCTCCTTGCGGGCCAGGGCCAGAACTTGCTGCGCGCGAGGTGTGAAGTTATTCATCATTTTCTGGAGATCCTGAGGCAGGACTGGCGATTTTCGCGATATCCGGTTCAGGAACTTTCTTAAGTTTGGCGCGAATCAGGGCAGCGCGCAAGGTGTCCCTTTCATCTGCGGTCATTTTTTGCGTCTGCGCGCCCTTCTGCAAGTGCGCGGGCTGGGTCTCGATAAACAACTCGTCGACCGGGAAACGGTGTTCCGGCGCGAAAAGGCCGAGATCCACTCCCAACTTGATGGCGGAGAGGAGGTTGAGCGCTTCCTTGGAATTGATCGAATGCGCGTGATTGAGCACGCCATAAGCCCGACCGATCTGGTCCAGCAGGGTGATGGGTTTGCGCTGCAAAAGTGTGCGGCGGGCGTTGTGCTCGTGTTCGATGATCTGCTCGATCACCTTGTTCAGGCGTTCAATGATGGTTTCCTCGGTTTCGCCCAGGGTGGTCTGATTGGAAACCTGGAAAAGATTGCCCATGGCCTCGGTCCCCTCCCCGTGCAAGCCGCGAACGGCCAGGCCGATTTTGTTCACCGAATTGATGATTTTGTTCATCTGTTCGCCGAGCACCAGTCCGGGCAGATGCAGCATGGCGGAGGCGCGCATCCCGGTGCCGACGTTCGTCGGGCAGGCCGTGAGATATCCCAAGCGGGGGTGAAAGGCAAATTCCAGCAGCGGTTCCAGTTCGGTATCCGCCTGATTGATCATGGCGAACACCTTTTCCAGCTGCAACCCACAGCAAATGGCCTGCATGCGGAGGTGATCCTCCTCGTTCACCATAAAACTGAGCGTCTGCGTGCCGTTCATCACCACGGCACTGCCAACCACTTTGGCGGCGTGTTCGCGGCTGATAAGATGGCGTTCCACCAAAACCTGCTTCTCCAAGGGCGACAGGGCTTCGAGATTTTCGGAAAAAGCGTCGGCCATCTCCGGGAGAGCTTCCACCGCACCCTTGACGGATTTGAGGACATCCAGACGTTCGGCTTTTTTGGCCCAGCCCGGGAAGGGCTTATTCGTGAGATTGCGCGCCAGTCGGACGCGGCTGCTGACCACGATCTGACGGTGCGGGCCGTCGCCGCTCAGCCACTCACAACTGTTGGAAATGACTTTGGAAAGTTTCATGCGCCCGTCTCCATCCGGCGGATTTGATCGCGCAGATCGGCCGCCCGCTCATATTCCTCCGCGGCGACCGCGCTTTCGAGGTTGGTTTGCAGCGATTTGATATGGGCGCTTTGATGGCGGGTCTTCAGAAAAATGGCGGGAGCCTTGCCGACGTGCTCGGAGCCTTTGTGCATGTTTTTGAGCATGCTTTCGAGGCCCTCGGTAAAAACTTCGTAACAGGCACTGCACCCGAGACGACCGGTTTTTTTGAAATCCGACTGGGTAAACCCGCAGACCGGACATTTCGAATGATCCGGCAGCCGCTCGATATCCTGAGCCGCCCCCATGCCAAGAAGGAGATCCGCCAGCTCGAAGCCGGTGGGATCATTCACTCCCTTCTCCTTCGAGCAGGACTCACACATATTGACCTTCTGCATCTTGCCGCCCACGATTTGGGTCAGGAAAACCGTGGCTTCCTTCTCGTGGCAGACATCACATTGCATATTCAATAAATCGCCGTGCCTGTCGTCGCTGTCAACTCATGGAACCGCGCAATTAAGCGGGCGGTCAACGGCCCGGGCTTGCCGTCGCCAATCAGCCGGTTGTCCAGCTTTACCGCGGGGATCACTTCGGCAGCGGTGCCGGTGAGAAAACACTCGTCTGCCGTGTAGATGTCGTAGCGGGTCATCTCCGGCTCGCTGATCGGAATCCCGAACTCCGCAGCCATTTCAAAAACAACGGCCCGGGTCACACCAGCGAGGGCACCCGAGGAAATTGGCGGGGTGAAAAGTTTCCCGTTCTTGACGATGAAAATATTGTCGCCCGTGCATTCGGCCACGTAGCCCTGCTCATTCAACATCAAGCCTTCGCCCGCTCCAGCCTGCTGGGCTTCGATCTTGGCCATCACGTTGTTCAAATAATTGAGCGACTTCACCATCGGGCTAAGGGCCCCATGCGCAATTCGGCGGGTGGCGCAGGTCGCGACCACGAGGCCGTTGCGATACATTTCCTCGGGATAAAGGGTGATCTTCGAGGCAATGACAAACACGGTTGCTTTCGGACAAAGAGCCGGATTCAGGCCCAGATCGCCGCTGCCGCGGGTGACCACCAGACGAACATAGCCGTCCTGCAGATCATTTTGCCGAATCGTCTCCAGAACCGCCTCCGTAAGAGTCGCTTTGTCCAGCGAAACAGTGAGGCAAATCGCCTTGGCGGAATCGTAAAGCCGGTTCATGTGCTCTTCCAACCGGAAAACCCGGCCCCCGTAGAACCGGATGCCTTCGAACACGCCGTCGCCGTACAACAAACCGTGATCGAACACCGAAATTTTGGCGTTCTCTTTATCGTAAAACTCTCCGTCGAGATAGATCTTCATATTCCGTTAAAACTCATTTGGGCCTGCGGCCGGGAAAACCTGCAATGTACGCGGGAAAATTTTTCCCACAAGAATTTCGAAGTGCTCCCGAGGGGAAGTCGCCTTGGACCGCCAGACTGGCATTGGCCGCAGCCAGAGACCGTCCTAGAGGGCAAATTTTTCTCCGCCCAAGGCTAGAAACGCCTCCCGCTGCTCCGGCGTCAGCAACTTCAGCAAGGAAGCCCCCTGGGAAAGCCGGCGGCTGCGCAGGAGTTCGAGACGCTCGTGATAGCTGATTTTCCCCGCCTCAAACTGACCGTTAATCTTGGCAACGTATGCTTTTTCCGCAGCATGGACCCCCATCACCTGTTTTTTTTGTTCGGCCGTGAGGCCGACTTTCGCCTGGACCTTCGGCGCATAAAGCATGCTGGCGCCCGCCACTTGGTGCTCGATCTGGACAAAGCGTTTTTTTTGCGTGTCGTTGAGCACCGAAAGAGCACGTTGGTTGTAACGCTCATTGAGAGCGACCAGATTCTTCTCCGCCGCCACCCGCTCTGCCGGCGTTGCCGGCATGGGGTTGGTCAGCTTGCGGGCGGCGGATTTGTATTCCGACCGGATAGAGTCCAGCACCGCCCGTTGCAAAGAATCCACCTTCAATGCCACCCGCACTTTGTCGAGCCCCAACAAAATCGGCACGGCCCCCGGATGATCAGATGGCACGATGGCGGCCGAGAGGGAACCCGCCGCGACAACGCAAGCGAGCAAAGAAAGAAAAACGCGTCCCATGTTCTAAAGCGCTTTCGCGATGATGCCTTCCAGCTTCACAATGTCGGCCGCAAATTTCCGGATACCGTCGGCCAGCTTGTCGGTCGCCATCGCGTCTTCATTGAGGAGCCAGCGGAAGACTTTTTCGCTGTGCACGATGCGTTCGATTTCGGAAGCCCGGGCAATTTCCGGGCTGAGCTTGCGCTCGACCACCGCGTCGCTGTTTTGCAAGGCCTCCAGCCACTCCGGCCCAATGGTCAGCAGGTCGCAACCGGCCAGTTCCAGGATCTCTCCCACGTTGCGGAAACTCGCGCCCATGACCTGCGTTTTGTAGCCGAATTTCTTGTAGTATCCGTAAATATTCTGCACCGACTGGACACCCGGGTCCTCAGCCCCGACATATTCCTTGCCCGTCGTGGATTTGTAGTAGTCGTAAATCCGGCCGACGAAGGGCGAGATGAGAGTCGCTCCGGCCTCGGCACAGGCCACCGCCTGAGCGAGGGAGAACATCAGGGTCAAATTGCAATGGATCCCTTCCTTTTCGCAAACCGCCGCAGCCTGGGCCCCTTCCCATGTGGAGGCGATTTTGATCAGAACACGTTCACGCGCCACGCCGGCTTTCTCGTAAAGGCTAATCAGATAACGGGCCTTCTCGACGGTGGCCTCAGCGTCAAAGGACAGACGCGCATCCACCTCGGTGGAAACGCGGCCGGGAACGATGTCGAGAATTTTCAACCCAAAGGCCACAAGAAGGTCGTCGATGATCTTTTTTTGCAAAACCTCTCCACTGAGGGAGGAGCCGCGGTTGTCCGCAATGGCCTGCGCGAGCAATGGCTTGTATTCCTCCTGCTGGACGGCCTTGAATATCAGGGTCGGATTGGTCGTCGCATCCTGCGGCGAATATTTCCGGATCGATTCGAAATCTCCCGTGTCGGCGACGACCGTGGTGAATTGTTTTAGTTGATTCAACTGGCTGGAGGAGGAGACGGTGGCGCTCATTGATCGGTAATTTATTGAGAGTTGACGGTGGCTCCCTGACCATGGAAAAGCAACCTTGAAATGCGGGGCTGACAATCTCGGTAGAACGTGTTCAATATCTGTGATTTCCGAAATAATGGCATGCCCATGAAAACCCTGCTTCGTCCCTCCCAGCTTGACGAAGTTCTCCGTACCAACATCTCTCCCGAGCGTCGGCGCGACGTTGTCGTGGACCCCGAGGGTGGCATTTTTAGTGTCAAAAACCTCGCGACCGCGGTGCGTCGTGCGTCCAAGGGTGACGTCATTCACGTCCCATCCGGGGACTACCCCGCTTTCGAGATCACCAAGGCTGTGGAACTCCGGAGCCAGCAAAATGGTCCCGTCCGCTTCCTGGGGGTCATCAAGGTGCGCACCGAAGGCCTGGTCATTCTTTCGGGCATCATTTGTCAAGGCGAGTCCGGCGGTCGGGCTGTCGAGGTCGCCAAAGGTGCTCTTCTCCTGGACGACTGCGCGGTGCAGGGAGCGATCCATGCCGGCTCCCCCGAGGGCAGGGCCGAGCTTTATCTACGAAACTGCCTGGCCGGATCCGCCTCGGAGGGCGTGAGCGCAGACCACCAGGCCTCGATCGAAATCCATACCAGTCGCATCGCCAACTGTCGCACCGGGGTCTTGCTGCTTCCCGGCAGTTCTGGGGCCATCTACGACTCGCGTCTCGAAGGCTGCCTCAGCGTGGACGAATCGGATCCCGGAGCGGGACTTTCTGCGGAAAATGCCGTGGTTTACTGTGAAGGAGCCACGTTTTCCAAAAACACCATCGCGGCGTATTTGAGCAACTGCGGGGACGCCCGCATCCTGTTCTCCCATTTCCACGCCAGCGAGACGGCGGCCATCATTGCCGGCAACGACCCCTCGTCCACCCCGCTGCACCTCAATACCTGTACCGTCAGCGGGCAGACGACCGCCCGCTGCGCCCAGATCGCACTTACCGGTGGCAGCGCCGCCATCCGACGCTTGACCGTCCAGCCGGCGCCCTCCTCCGCGCTTTCCCTTGAGCAGACCCGCCTGGAAATTGTCGACTCTTGTCTTTCCGCGAACAACGAGCCCGCAATTGATGCCCGTTCCTCTCATCTCACGGCCCGCTCGGTCACCGCGGTTTCCAAAAAATCCGCCGGCCTCGCCGCCAATGCCTGTCAGGGGATTTTGCGCGACTGCGTTTTTGTCGGTGAGCCCCCCACCGCGGTCGGAAACTCTCTCCAATTGATTCTGGAAGCCTGCGAATCCCGGGACTCACTGCCGCAGGCTCCAGCGCCGGAAATTTCCAAAGCCCCGGTCTCAACGATCTCCGAGGTGATGGAGAGGTTGAAAACATCCGTCAGTCAGGACGTGGTGCGCAACGAACTCGAACGCATCCTCCGGCTTGCCCACGCCGGCCAGCAACGCCGCCTCGGCGGGCTGCCTGTTCCCAACCAAAGCTACCACAGCGTCTTCATGGGCCCCTCCGGCACGGGAAAACTCACCGCCGCACGCTTACTGGCCGAGGGGCTGCACGCCTTCGGCGTTCTCCCCTCGCCTCATGTGGAGGAACTTTCCCTCAGCAATGTCAACGGTGCCCATGCCCCCCACCCTGGAGTGGTTTTTGTGCGCGCCCGGGAAGCCACCGGTTCGGCCCCGGAAAACGACGTGGCACGCGAAGCGATCGAACGACTGGTGGGCATTCCCGGGGAAATTGTCGTAATCGACGGAGAGCGCGATGAACTCCGCCGCCTCATGCGCCAAAGCGCCGTGCTCGATCGCGCATTCCGGCACACCGTGTTTTTCACCAGCTTCGGCCCCTTGGAACTGGCCGCACTTTTCACGCAGCTTTGCGACAAGGACCGCATTCCCGTCAGCATGGAAGCCATGCGCACCATCCTCCTCGCGTTTCACCTCTACTGCGAACGCAAAGACCGCCGATATGCCAATACCCACGGCGTCGAAACCCTTTACGAAAACACCCGCCGCCGCTACCTCGGACGCTGCAGCGTAGCGCAGAGTTTGGACCTTCAACTCGAACCCCGCGACGTGGATGTGCCGCAGGACAAATCACTCCTCACCGCAATTGAGCGGTGCGCGGCCTTTGTCAGTTTCTGCCCCGCCTGTTCCCGGGAAAATACCTGGCTGCCCGGCCTGGACCCCCGCGTGGACTGCCTCCATTGCGACACGTCGTATACCGCTAACTGGGGCGTCTGGAAAGACTCCGCCACGTATCGACGCACTCGTGAGGCCTTGAGCCGATCCACGCAGGCGGAGACAAATATGGCCCCCCGCGCGAGCCTTCCGCCGCTCCATTGATTCTCCCGGTCGCTCTCGCGCTCGTTTTCGCGGTCCCCTGCTCCCACGCCGGGCTTCCCGAAGCCGCCCGGTACTCGCAGCAAAGGGGCGAACGTGCTCTCCTCGTCTGGCAGGAGGGACGACTCATTTTTCACCGTCAGGCAAATGCCGGAGCGGAAGCCAACCTCTTCAGCATCACCAAAAGCCTCGCCGCCCTCAGCCTCCTGCACGCTGTGGGGCGCGGCGTCCTCCGCCTTGACGACCCCGTCTCCGACACGGTCACAGCCTGGAAATCCGACCCCCGCAAACGCCAAATCACGGTTCGGCACCTGCTGGCGCAAACGTCCGGACTGAGCCCCGGATACGAAAAACTTTATGCGCGAGGGGTTCGCGACAAGGACGCAATTGCCCTTGGCCTCCCGGCAGTCTCCTCCCCGGGCGAGGTCTTTGCCTACGGCCCATCCCACTACGAAGTTCTCGCTGCCTTGCTGGCTCGAAAAGCTCCGCCCGCCGCGTCCTGGTTGAACTTGCCGTTCACCTCCGTGAGACCGACCAACCTTCGCCGTGACGGGGACGGACGACCGTACTTTTCCGCCGGCGCTCATCTAAATGCCCGCCAGCTTCTGGACCTCGGCCACGTCGTGCGACGCAACGGCTGGGCGGCAATTTTTCCGATCATTCCCTCACGGTTGATCAACGAAGCCACCACCGGCTCTCCCGCCAATTCGATGTACGGCCTGGGCTTCTGGCTCAACCAAAATTGCCGCAAACCCTCCGCCGTCGAACGCAATGTCGAGGAGGCAATCGCAGGCTCGCTCGGACGCAAAGACTGGGCGCAATCCTGCCTTTCCCGCAGGGCCCCTCCCGACCTTGTGGCCATGGTTGGATCCCGCGGACAGAGGGTTTACATCGTTCCCTCCCGAAACCAAATCATCGTGCGCCTGGGCAATTCTCCCGGTTTTCGCGACCCGGATTTTCTCCGCGCCTTTTACCAATAGCCATCACCGCGCCGGCAAAGCGCGAGGGACTTGCTGGCGGACGGCCAGCAAAAGATTCGATTCTCCCATCCGCCATTTGTAACCGGTGCCAAAGGGCAACTCCACGGCTCCCCCAGACGAAGAAAACACCCCAACCAGATCCGCCTGATGGTATTTCGCGAAGATCTCCAACGTCCCCGCATACCGCCCGAACAACCAACACCGCCAGCTTCCATCCTGGAAAAACCGGAACGGAATCCCCGAGTCATCCTGCAAGACCGCCGCCCCCTGAGCCAAAAGGAAATTCCGGATGCGCGAGAAATAGGTCTCATGCATGAGATACGACGCCGCTTTCAAATACACATTGCCCTGACCGAAACCTCCGGCCCATTTCAGAACGGCGTCATTAGTCTTTAGCGCATCGTCCGCCACATTGGCCTGCACATAATACATCACCTGCTCTCCTGCTCCGGGCGCCCGGCGGAAGGTCACTTTAACGCCAGGCAGCCCGCCTTTCGATTCACTCCCGGCCGCCAGGAGGGAACCGTCCCGGTTGACGCCGACAAACTCCGATCCGACCACCTCGCCTCCCGTCAGAGCAATGAAGGTGTAGATCAGTGGAAGCACTCCACGAAATGCCGTGCGGTCGAGGTCCGTCTTCATGTCCTTCGTGATAAAATGCCCGTAGGCCAAAATGACATCCGCCGACTCGCGAATATTCTTCAGGCCCTCCGCCAGGGCCTCGGGAGTGAGAGTCTGCGGCGCGGCGATGTCCCCCACACTTTCCAACCCGCCCAGAAGATACACCGGTGCCTCTGGAAACAACGCCAGTGGACTCACCGCATCCGGTCCGCCAAAAAAATAGATCACCGGCCGATCCATCGCGATGCGCGGGGCAAGCTCCGCCGCGCTCCAGGCCCGCATTTTGGAAAAATATTGCTTGTCGTAGTGTCGGGTCAGCTTGGCCAACTCCTTCACGTGCGCGGCATAGTCTGCACTTTTTTGCAAAGAGGCGAGCGCTGCGCTCTCCGACAGCGGAATCCCGGCCAGAAATTTTGCGAGTTCATCGGGCCGAACCTCCGGGGTCACCGGCAACGCTCGACGCACCTCCTGCGCCCCGGCGAGAGCGCATCCCATCAGCAGCAAACAGAGCACGCGGATCATCAGTTGACTGTGCGAAATTTCGCCAAAAAATACAGCCCGATTCCCCCCGCCAGCGTGACTACCCCTGCCGCCGCCTGCCACGGTTGTTCCCAGGCGGTGTGCACCAGAGTGAACGCGTTCAATGCCAGAAAGGTCACCGGAGTCACAGGATACCCCCAGCACCGGAAGGGCCTGGGCAACTCCGGCTGCCGCACCCGCAGCACAATCACCCCAAGCACCGTGAGAAAACTGCAGGTCAAAATGGCAAAAAACGCATAGACCAAAACGGTCTCAAACGTTCCCGTGATCAGCAACAACACCACAATAACCGTCTGAAGAAGCAACGCCCGCCGGGGGACTCCGCCCGCGCCCGTTTTCGCCAGAAAGGCCAGCGCCGAAAAATCCTGCCCAATGGCCTGTGCCACCCGGGGCCCTGCCCACGTCATCGCGCTGATCGCCGACATCAGACCGATCCCGATCAATCCCGCCATCACCCGTCCGCCGTTGTCACCCAGCAAATGCCGCGCCGCAATTTCCCCCACCTCGCGTTTGCCCGCAAAATCCTCCATCGGCCCACTCGCGAGAAACACTGTGTTCAGGCCCACATAAAGAACGGTGACCACGCCCGTCGCAATCAGCAGGGCACGCGGCACGGTCCATTCCGGCCTTCGCACTTCCCCCATGATATAGGCCGCCGAATTCCATCCCGTGTAGGAATACAGCACATACATGAGCGAGAGCGCAAAGGGCGCGCTCACCAGCGCGGACCAATCCCCCGGGCGCGGACCGAACCCTTCCGCCGGCCACCGTCCCTTCCACACTCCCAGCACCAGAAAGGCCAGAATCAGCCCCACCTTCAGACTCGTCACTCCCACCTGAAATCGCCCGCTCGCCCCCACCGTCAGGCCATGCATCAGAGCCAGCCCCAACGCCACGGTGAACGAAGCCACGGTTGCCGAAATCCCCGGCAGAGCCGCCGCGACATACCCGCCAAACAACATCGCAGTGAGGGCAATGGGCGCGGCAAAACCCACCAGCACCGACACAAATCCCCCCATAAACCCCACAGCCGGATGATAGACCCTCGCCAGAAAATTATACTCCCCGCCCGACCGCGGCAGCGCCGCCGCCAGTTCCGCGTAACTCAGCGCCCCGCACAATGCGACCACCCCGCCCAGCACCCACAACACGACAATCAGAAACGGCGACGGCAGCACCGCCACTTGAAACCCGAGACTCGCAAACACGCCGGTCCCGATCATGTTGGCCATCACCAGGGCCACACATGTCGCCAGTCCCACCTTGCGGAATTGCGCAGTCATGCCACCCGCGATGCGCGCTTGCCTAATTCCCGACCCGATAAAGGTTCACCGCAGACTGGTCGGCCTGGCTGAAAGGCACCGAAGGCGAATAAAAACCCGCCAGCGTGTTGCCACTCTTCTTCAGGACCGCGGTGTAATGCACATACCCGTTGGAGCTGAGCGCGAGATATACCCGCGAACCGCTGGCGGAGCCCCGTGTGGTGTAGTTTCCCATCGCGCCGCTGATTTTTGAGCCTTCCTGTTCAAAACGGATCGCCCCCCACCCGAACTCCCGCGACTCCCACGATCCTCCGATATTAATTCCCCCGCCTCCCTGCTGCGCGGCCAGCCACTGATCGGCCTTCTGGTTATTGATCGCGTACTTTTCCTTTAGGTTGCAGCCAGACACCAAGCCACATACGAGCACGGCCGAGAGAATCACCAGGAGCTTCATGCCCGCAACCGATATCTCAAAACGACCGAATGTCACCCAGGAACGGCTCGATGCCCGACGAGAAAACCACCTCCTCCCTCGACGCCACGCCGGCCCTCCTGTAAAAAAGCCGCATGACCCAAGACCACGATCCCTCCTCGGAAAGAAGCTACGATCGGTTTATTCAGCGTGTGGCGGACACCCGGATCATCTGGGGCCTGTATTCGGAATCCGAAGGCTGGGCGAACAGCCCCTCCGATGAATTTGAAGATACGGACGTGATCCTCTTCTGGTCCGACCGCGACGCGGCCGCCGTCCACTGCACGGAAGAATGGTCCGGCCATGTTCCCACCGAAATCGAGTTTGACGATTTTATCGACGCCTGGCTGCAAGGCATGGACGCCGACGACGTGCTGGCCGGCCCAAACTGGGATGCGGATTTTGAAGGTTTAGAAGTGTCCGCCAAAGACCTCGCGGATCGGTTATTGATGGAGCGGGAGTCGGACTAGCCCGGGCATCTCCCGCCGCCGTTGGAGTCCAGCCTTCGGCCTGCCCAGAAAACCAGGCGCAAGCCTGAACTCCGACCCCGGACGTTCACCAAACGACCCTGCTTACCGCGTGGATCACCACGCCGACCAGCCCGCCCACCAGCGTGCCATTGATGCGGATGAACTGGAGGTCGCCGCCGACCTGGGCTTCCAGCTTTTCCGCCACTTCCTTGCCGTCCCAGCTTTCGACGGTCTCGCGGATCATGTTGCCGATTTCGTGACCGTGGGTGGCGAGGATTTTTTGCACGGTCTGGTCGATCCAGTTTTCAAGTTTGGCGCGAAAGGCCTCATCGGATCCGACGGTGGTGCCGATCTGGCGGAGTGTGGTGGCGAGTTGGTGATGGATGCGGGAATTTTCGTTGGCGAGGTCGGCGAGGAGTTCGTTTTTCAGGGCGGACCACAGGGCGTCGAGGGAGGAAATGAGGGTGGTGTTGGCGAGGAAACTCTCCTTGAGCTGTTCGGCGCGCGCGGCCATGTCGGGGGATTTTTTCAGATCCTCGACAAACAGCGCGAGGCGTTCGTCGAATTGCGCGCGGACCACATGCCGCGGGTCGGCGAGGATATCGTCGAGGGTGCCCTGGACTTTCTCGACGATCTTCTCCGACAGGCTGCGGCAGAGGGCTCCCTTGAGTTCCGCCACGCCCGGGAAGTCGGGAATGATGGCCAGCTCTTCGGCGATCTTGGTTTTGATGAGGGCAGTGTTTTCGCCCACGGCCTGTCGGGTGATGCGCAAGGCCTGGTCGAGCAGTTCCTGGTCGCGTCCATTTTCCGAAAGCACGCCGAGAAATTTTCCCGCCAGCGGGGCGAGCGGGACGCGACGGATCTGGGTCACCGCCTGGTCGCGCAGAAACCGCCGCATTCCGTCTTCGTCGAGGGCATCGAGGAGGCGCGGAAGGCCGGCGGTGAATTTGCGGGCGAGGAGGTCGGCGTTGGTTTCATTGGCCAACCATTCGGCCAGCCGACGGGCGGTGTCGGCGTTGCGAAGTTTTTCGGTGATCTTTTCCGCGCTGAGAAAATTGTCCTGCACGAAGGAGGCGAGGTTGGCAGCGATCTGGTTTTTGCGCCGGGGGATCACGGCCGTATGCGGAATCGGGAGGCCGAGCGGCTGCCGGAAAAGCGCGACCACCGCAAACCAGTCCGCCAGCGCACCCACCATCGCGGCCTCGGCGAAGGCCCTCACCCAGCCAAGCAGCGGGTAGGTCGGCTCGAAAGTTTTCGCCAAGGCAAAAACCACCACCATTGCGACGAGCAGCCCGGTGGCGAGCGAGCGCATGCGGGTTAACGAAGGAGCGGGCATGAGGAATGGATATTGTATCGGGTGGAGGGGCGATGATACCACGGCGGGAGTGTTCCGCGCCACCTCTCTCCCTTTCTAACGCATGCTGCGCGACCTTTGGCTGCGGGACTTCCGCTGTTTCGATCAGATGGAATTTCGTCCCTCGCCCGGGCTGAATTTCATCATCGGTCCCAACGCCCGGGGCAAAACCTCGCTGCTCGAGGCCGCCTGCATTTTACTGCGCCTGCAATCGCCGCGCACCACAACCCTGGCCGACGCAGTGCGGTTCGACCACCCAGGCTTCGGGCTGGACGGACACTGGAACGAGCGCCACATGCACGTGAAGTTCGCCGGCGCGCTCAAGGCGTTCGCGCTCGATTCGAAACCGCAATCGCGCTCGTCCGACTACCTCGCCGTCGCCCGGGTGGCGTGGATTTCCAACGACGACCTGCAACTCGTGCGCGGCTCCGGCACGCAGCGCCGGCGGTACCTGGATTTCCTCGGCGCGCAGATCGTCGACGACTACCTGCCTAAGCTTCGCTCCTACGAACGCGCCCTGCGTTCTCGCAATGCCCTGCTCAAGGACAACCGTCCGCGTCGCGAAATCGCCTCCTTTGATCCCTCCCTCCTCGAGGCCGGCGCGGTTCTGCTGGCCGCCCGCGCAGAACTTTGCCAGGCCCTGCGCCCCGCAGTCACCGCTGCCTGTCGGCAGATCTCCGGCGGCCACGAAACCCTGGAGATCACCTACCGTCCCGGAAGTGGACCGGATTTCGCTGCGGCCCTCGAAGCCAGCCGCGACGAGGAAATCCGTCTCCGCGCCACGGTGGTCGGCCCCCACCGCGACGATGTGGAGATCACCCTGGAAGGCCGCAAAGCCGCCACCTTCGCCTCCGAAGGCCAGCAGCGTTCCGTGGCCCTGGCGCTGAAACTCGCCCAGGCCCGGGCCTTGGAAACCGCCTCCAGCAGACCGCCGCTCTATCTCATCGACGATGTCTTTGGCGAACTCGACCCCCTGCGCCGCAATAACCTGCTGGCAGCCCTTCCGCCGGATGCGCAGAAGCTGATCACCACAACTTCGCTCGACTGGCTGGAGCTGCCGCAGGATGCAGTACGGCATGAACTGAAGGCCAGATCGCAGTGAAGGTCAGGGTTCATCGTAAGCCTGGGGATTCAGCCAGCGAACACCGGAGAACCGCGCAAAACCCACGTCCGTGCTCACCAGCGTCGCCTGATGCTCCATCGCCAGTGCAGCCAGCCAGGCGTCGTTCACGTCGTTTCCCACCAGTTTCAAATCGATCAGAATCCGGAACAGGATGTCCGCGTGCCGCGATCCGGCGTTGAGACGCCGAGTGCCTTGATAACCCCACAAATCCTCCCGCCAGAAACCCAACGTTTCCCGCATCGGCACCAATTGTAGCCGGGGTAACGTGCAGATCCGGAGAAGCGCGGTCTCGACCAATTCTGTCAGGCCAATCTCATCGCCATTAGCGGCAGCCTGCACCAACCACTTGCGGCAGGTTTCATGGTGCGGGGAACCCCGACGCAGGGCATGAATCAAGACATTCGCATCGGGCAAAAACAGAGACATTACGACGTGGCAGGACTCAGCCCGAGCTTGGCGCGATCATGGGTCTCCAGTTCCTCATCAGCCACACGATCGATGTGCTCCCAAGACACGGACGAATCCACCTTGCCTTTAAAGATACGGAAGACTGGTTGCACCACGCTTCGAGCGGACCGCTGCTCCAAGCGGAGCCGGATGCCTTCCTCCAGAAAGCGCGTGAGCGTAACTCCCTCGCGCGCAGCCTCTGACTTTGCTCTGCGGTAAAGCTGATCGTTTATTCGCAGCGTTGTCTGCATGAAAGAAGTATGTCAGATCTTTCTTTTCTGTCAAACCTTCTTCGGAAAGGTGCTATGGCTGCCTTGCGTCATGAGATCTCAAATTCAGGGTTTCACGCAATCGTCTGATGGTTCGGCCCGAGGTCACGTGTCGCTGAATGAGTCCTTGTCTTGCCCGACAAACCCGCTACCCCAGCATTCATGTGGAGACCTCAAGCCTACTTCGCCTTGGCCGCCATATTGCTTGGCGCCATTTTGTGGAGCTCAAAACATCTCGTGCCTGATATCCTGCGCACGGACTTCGTTGCGGGATGTTTGGTAATTGCCTCTGCAGTTTGCTTGGTTGGAACTGCCTATTTTTCCCTCCGCGCATCACTGAAAGAGAACGGGTATCATGCTTTGAATTTCGTCCTTCTCGGATCGTTATTCGTCACGATGGGTTTGCTCATCCGCTATCAAATTACGGCCGCCCAAGGACTAACCAAATTCATTTATACCCCCTACCGCCATGAAAATTTTTACATCCACTCAATTTCGGAACGAGCCCTCTCCGGAGAGACAGAAGAAGAACGACGAAGAATGGCACGCGCCGCCTTTCGCGTGTACGGTTTGACCGTGGCGTACAAGGATAAGGCGGGAAATCTCGCGTTCTACACGCCCGACGAAAACGACCAACGCGAAAGCACCTCCCTCCGTGAATCGGCCGTCAAAGCTGAAGAAGGCGTTAAAATGGTTGAAGCGAGTCTCAAGCGACATCCGGATAATGTCATGACGATAGTCTGGGTGATTGGTGGAATTTTTCTCTTCCTCTTTGGCTTGGATATTCTGTGGATCCGTTTTTTACGCCGGTGACTCGATACCATTTCATTGCACGCCCGCCGAAAGTGGTTAAAGCACACGCATGACCGACACGGAGGCCTTTATCGCGCTGAACATGCTGCCGCGCATCGGCCCCGTCCGCGTGCGGAAACTGCTTCGTCTTTTCGGCACTCCCGCCGCTGTCCTCACCGCCAAACCGGCGGAACTGCGCCAGGTTTCCGGCATCGGAGGCGAGGTCGCCGACTCGATCATTAACTGGGACAAACACTCCGATCCCGCCGCGGAGATCGCCCGTGCGGCCAGCGCCGGAGCGACCATCGTGACCATGGCCGACCCGGAGTATCCGCAAATGCTGTCGGAAATCCATGACCCGCCAATCGTTCTCTACGTGCGCGGCGAGTTACCCGTCGCGCCGATCATAGGAATCGTCGGCACGCGCAAACCCTCTCACTACGCGGCGGAGTGCGCGAAAAAACTGTCCTACCAACTCGCCTACGCCGGCCTCACCGTGGCCAGCGGACTGGCGCGTGGCATCGACACCGCGGCGCACCAGGCTGCGCTGGCCGCCAAGGGCAAAACCATCGCCGTCCTCGGCAGCGGGCTGGAATATTTGTATCCCCCGGAAAATGCCGAACTGGCCGACAAGATTGCCGATGGGGGCGGTGCCGTGATCACCGAATTCCCGATGCAGACGAAGGCCGACCGTCAGACCTTTCCCATGCGCAACCGGATCATCAGCGGGCTTTCTTCGGGGCTGGTGGTTATTGAAGCCGGTACGACCAGCGGTTCCCTGATCAGTGCAACGCAGGCGGGAGAACAGGGGCGCTCGATTTACGCGGTGCCAGGACGCATCGACAACCCGAAGTCCATTGGGTCCAACCGTCTCATCCAACAAGGAGCGAAGCTCGTGATGAGCGCGCAGGACATTCT
Source organism: Terrimicrobiaceae bacterium (assembly GCA_041752695.1). Lineage (GTDB taxonomy): Bacteria > Verrucomicrobiota > Verrucomicrobiia > Chthoniobacterales > Terrimicrobiaceae > CALCJD01. The sequence continues at coordinate 97,087 of JBGSVZ010000092.1, read as the reverse complement.
CGACGACCTCGGACTCCTCTTTTCCGAAGAGCCCACCCTCTCGGGCCCGAAACCCGCCGCAGATCTGACCTCTCTGGAGGAAACGGTCCGCAACGCAATCGGCGACGACGAAACGTCCCTCGACGACATCATTACCAAATGCGGGTTGCCAACCCCACAAGTGTCTTCTACTTTGCTCGCCCTTGAAATGCGCAGGCTGGTGAAGCAATTGCCGGGCAGCCGTTTTGTGAAGCTGAATTAAAGAAAAAATGTCCAAAGCCCTCGTCATCGCCGAAAAACCCAGTGTCGCCGCCGACCTTGCGCGTGTCCTTGGGAAGGTCCCCAAAAAGGACGACATCTTCGAAAACGACGAGTACGTAATAACTTCCGCCATCGGCCATCTGGTCGAGTTGTGTCTGCCCGGCGAGATGGACAAAAAACGCGGCAAGTGGAGTTTCGCCAATCTGCCGATTATTCCGCCGGAGTTTGACCTCAAGCCGATAGAAAAAACCGAGTCGCGCTTCAAGTTGATCAAACGTCTCCTGAAGCGCGCGGACATCACCGAAGTCATCAACGCCTGCGACGCCGGCCGCGAGGGCGAATTGATTTTTCATTATTTGATCAAACTGGCCGGCAGTCAGAAGCCCACCCGACGGCTCTGGTTGCAAAGCATGACGCCGGAAGCCATCCGCACGGCGTTCAGCGAACTTCGCGAAGGCAAGGAGATGGTCCCCCTAGCTGACGCTGCCGTCTGTCGCAGCGAAAGTGACTGGCTCGTCGGCATCAATGGCACCCGTGCCATGACGGCCTTCAATTCAAAGGGCGGAGGTTTTCAGCTTACCCCCGTGGGGCGGGTGCAGACGCCCACCCTCGCTATCCTCGCCGAGCGGGAGACGAAGATCCGGGAGTTTAAACCACGCACGTATTTTGAAGTGTTCGGCGACTTCGGTGTCGCTGCCGGAAACTACCGCGGGCGCTGGTTCGATGAGAAATTCAAAAAAGGCGCGGAAGAAGACGCCCGGGCTGAACGGATCTGGGACAAGGCGCAGGCGGAAGCCATCGGGGAAAAATGTGCGGGCAAAACCGGCACGGTCGAGGAGGAGAAAAAACCCACCACGCAAGCTTCTCCCCAGCTTTACGATCTGACCACGCTTCAGCGCGAAGCGAATTCCCGGTTTTCGCTCAGCGCGAAACGCACGCTGCAAATTGCGCAGGCTCTTTATGAGAAGCACAAGGTGCTGACCTATCCCCGAACGGATTCCCGCTATTTGCCCGAGGATTACGTGAGCAACGTGAAGTCGGCCTTCACGAAGTTTGACGACACCGCCCTCTCCGAGCACGCGCACAAGGCCCTTTCGCAGGGCTGGGTGAAACCGAACAAACGCATCTTCAACGACGCCAAGGTGAGCGATCACCACGCCATTATCCCGACTGGTGTTTCCACCAAGAGCCTCGACGAGTTCGAGTACAAGATCTTTGAGATGGTGGCCAGGCGGTTTGTCGCGGTCTTTTATCCGCCAGCCCAATTTGAAGTCACCACCCGCATCACCCGGGTGGAAAACGAAGCCTTCCGCAGCGACGGCAAGATCATCGTGGATCCAGGCTGGCTCGCCGTCTATGGCAAGCAGGCCGCGGCCGGGGACGAACAAACTCTCTGCGTGGTCAAGCCCGGCGAGACCGTGCAAACCACCGCCCTCGAAATCAAGGAAAGCCAGACCAAACCGCCCGCCCGTTTTTCCGAAGCGACCCTGCTCTCAGCCATGGAAGGCGCGGGCAAATTGGTCGATGACGAAGAGCTGCGCGAAGCCATGAGCCAACGGGGCCTTGGCACGCCCGCGACCCGCGCGCAAACCATCGAAGGCCTGCTCCTGGATGGTTACCTTAACCGACAGGGCCGCGATCTCATCGTCACCCAAAAAGGCTTGTCGTTAATCAACCTTCTCCGCGGCATCGGCATCCAGTCCCTCACCTCGCCCGAAATGACCGGCGAATGGGAATTCAAACTTAAACAGATGGAGCAGGGCGGGATCCCGCGCCCGCAATTCATGGACGAAATCCGCCGCTTCACCGAAGACATTGTCGGTAAGGCAAAAAACTTTGGCGGTGAGAACGTGGAAGGTCAGTTCACCGACCTCGAAGCCATGTGCCCGAAGTGCGGGGAAGGCGTCTTCAAGGAATCCTACAAAGCCTACGAATGCAAAGCGTGCGGCATGCTGGTTTGGAAAAACATGGCCGGTCGCGAACTCGAACGCGAGGAAGTCAAAACGCTCCTGGAAAAAGGCAGCGTCGGACCCCTAGAGGGATTCCGCAGCAAGATGGGACGTCCGTTTTCTGCCCCGGTGAAGATTGACGCCGAGTTTAAACAGACGTTCGATTTCGGCGATGACGCCAACGGCGGACAGAACATCGACTTTACAGTTCTTCCGGTCATCGCCCCCTGCCCGGCCTGCCAATCCGGCACCGTGCACGACACCGGCACGGCCTACCAGTGCAGCAATGTCGGCAAGTGCAAATTCCGCATGGGTAAAACGATCTGCCAGCGCGAGATCCCGCACGAGCAATTGATGAACCTCATTGAGAAAGGCAAGACCGACCTCATCCCTCGCTTCATCTCGAAGAAGGGCAAACCGTTTTCGGCTTTCCTCAAACTCGAAGCCGACAAGGTGACGTTCGAATTTGAGCCCCGGAAAGCGGCGGTGAAAAAATCCGCCGCCAAGGCGGCGGCGTAACGCTGAACTCTCAAAACCGAACGTCGAACCCTGAAGTTTTCACGATCGAAGCCGACTGGGAACTTCTCGCACTTCAATGTTCAGCGTTGCGCGCTGCACGCCCGCCGATTTCCGCGATAAAGCGCGCCCCCTTGCCAGGTTCGCTGTGCACGGTGAGTGAGCCCCCCATCAATTCGCAAAGATTGCGGGTGATGGCCAGGCCAAGGCCGGTGCTGCAGCGCTGTTGGCTTTCTCCCTGATAGTAGGGTGAAAAAATCTTCTCTTGCTCCGCTTCAGACAGGCCCGGGCCGGAGTCCTCGACAACAATCCGCACCAAGCCGGGGCCATCGGATGCGATGGAGAGCTCAACCCGTCCGCGCTCGGTATACTTAATGGCATTGCCCACCAAATTCAAAAGCACCTGCTCAATCCGGAGCCGATCACCGACAAAGATATCCGGAACGGATTCGGCAATTCGGCAAGTATATTGCAGGCCCTTCGGCAAAGCCTGTGAGCGCAGCATCTTGAAGGCGCTCTCAATGCATCCTCGCAAGGCGAAGGGCTCGCGGCGGATTTGGAAGTGTCCGGCTTCAATTTTGGCAAGATCGAGGGTGTCGTTAACCATGGCCAGAAGGAGGTCGGCGGAACGTTCCATGGTCACGACGAAATCGAGTTGATCAGGAGCCAGGGCCGTCGTTTTTAGAAGATGGGCAAATCCCAGAATGCTACTCAAGGGCGTGCGAATTTCATGACTCATCTCGGCCAGGAATCGGGCCTTATCTTCCGCCAGCTTCTGCGCCGCATCCCGGGACGCTCGCAAGGCTTCCGCCTCCTTTGCCTCCGCTTGCTGGAGTCGTTCGTCATTTTCTTTGCGCCACGTAATGTCGGTGACAAAGCCATGCCAGAGAGTGCTGCCGTCGACCAACCGTTCCACCTGCGCCTGGGCATAACGCCAGCGCAATCCTTGCCGGGGAAGTAAAACGCGGTATTCATCCTTCCACGGGGTGAGATGAATCGCACTCTCACCCAGGGATTTCCAGATCCGCTCTTTGTCGTCGGGATGGACCAGGTCGAAGATCGATCGACAATCCTTCTGCATTTCCGCGAGGTCTTTTTCGTAAATCCATTCCAGCGCACTATTCGCGTAGGTGATGACGCAGTGAAAATTCGGATAAAGCCGGCACTGGTACAGCATGCCAGGAAGCGAGTCGGTGTACTTTTCCAGCAACTGCTGTTTCCTGACGACCTCACGGTCAGCCACCCCTCGGAGAGCCAGATAAAAGCCCGCCAACGCGGCCGCCAAGGAGGCTGGCCACACTCCCCAATAGGAGACTAAGGCGGCGATCAGACCAACTGATCCTCCGAAAAAAACCGCCCAAAGCAACGCCCGATACCGCGATTCCATCTGGGCGGAAAAAAGGCCGGCCCCCTGAAGCACGAACCTATCGACGTGACCGAACTTAATCATACCACCCTTCCCTTGCGGTCAAAACCCCTTTGTCGCAAATGAAAAAATCAGTATCCCCTTATCCTTAAGCGGGATCGAAACGATGGGGACCGCTCACTAATGTGGCTAAACATTCTCGCCACCAGGGGTGCAACTGGTTTCCGGGCGTGATCCAAAATGTGCGATGGAGCCAACGAAGAGAATCGGCATCCCAAAGTAGGGCAAGAATTTGCCGCTGATCAAGCGCGTGAGGACCCTCCGCCAGCAGGCGCTTCCGCAAAGATTCCAAATAGACCGCCGAATCCGGCGTCATGCGTCCCCGTTTGCGCAGCAGGCTGACGTGCACGGCGTGGGCCACGGGATCCGCCACCGCCCTCGCGATGCCACGGAAGGCTGGCGCAACTCCCGGTGATTTTGGGAACGCACCATCCCTCCCCACAAAGGCCAATTCCTCGGGGCACGTCTCGGGATTTTCCTCGGGAATGAAAAATAGCCCCCGCCGCCGACTCCACGCCCCCAACCAGGGCTGGGCGGTCAGCCAGGCCAGAACCGGTGCCAGCAGCCAGCCGGCGAGGATCGGACTTAGCCACGGGAGTTCCTGAGGCGACCAGGCAATCACGGCGGCCGTGGCCAACACTCCCAATACCGGGGGCAGCCAGAAAACACGGCAGCTTTCCCAAAAGCCCGGTCCGTGATCGTCCGACCGATTCTGCGAACTCCAATGAATTTGCAGGCCTGCAAGATTCATCACGACAAACTGCGTGTAATAGATCATCACGGCGGGCGCGAGCAGCGTCCAGATCGCAGTTTCGATCAGAGTCGACAGCACCAGGCTGGCCGCTCCCCCGAATCGCTTGGCCCTCGGCAAGGCGAGCAGCATGGCGAGGATCTTCGGCAGGAATAACACGACCAGCGTCGCGATGAGGAGAATCGGAACCGCGCCACCGACCGGCAGGACGCTTCCCCCGGGCAGGGCGGCCAGCAGCGAGAACTGACGTTTGAAGGCAAGGTCGACCACGCCTGTGATGAGAAAGAGCAGCCAAAGTGGCGACGAGAGATACGCCATCACGCCCGTCCAGATATGGAAGCGATTGGCGAAGTCGATGCCCGGGGCAAAGAGGAACCAAAAATGCTGCAGATTTCCCAGACTCCACCGCCGGTCGCGCGCGAGGCTGTCACTGAGATTCGGCGGACCCTCCTCATAACTGCCCTCTTCGGCATAAGCGAACCACACATCGTAGCCCGCCTTGCGCATCAAGGCGGCCTCCACCGTATCATGACTGAAAATATGCCGCCGATGCGACTCGGGTTCGGGCAGATCCGGCAGATCGCAGGATTCCATGAAGGGCCGCAAGCGCAGGATCGCATTGTGTCCCCAGTAGTTAGCCCCAAAAAGATGCCAGTAGTTGGAACCCGCCGCAAAAAGGGGCGCGTACAGTCTGGCGGCAAACTGCTGGATGCGACGAAAAAAAGTCCCCCCCAGCGCAAGTTGCGGGGAAGTCTGGATGAGGCCCACGCGGGGATTACGCTCCATCATGGCCACCAGACGGGTGAGAAGGCGTCCGGTCATCACACTATCGGCGTCAAGCACGATCATGTACCGATAGCGCGCGCCCCACCGGCGGCAAAAATCGGCCACATTGCCACTCTTGCTGTTCCGCGACACACGGCGTTTACGGTAAAAAATCCGTCCGAAGGCGTCGAGTTTCCGACACAACTCCAGCCACGCCATTTCCTCGGCCAGCCAATTTTCCGGCCGGTTGGAATCGCTCAGGATGAAAAAATCAAACCCCTTGTCACCGCCTCGCTCCTGCAGGCCACGCCACATGGCCTCCACTCCGCGGAAGACTCGTTCCACATCCTCGTTATAAATGGGAAGCACGATGGCGGTGGGCGGCGCATTCTCCAACTCCTCCAGCTCCAGCGGGATGGTCCGGGAGATTTGCGCCCGGTCGCCGCCGAGTAGGGTCGTAATAAATCCGAAAATCACCAGCCAGAAGCCGGTGGCAATCTGCTGGAAGAGCAGGACGAAAAGAACCATCTGGACGCCCTCCAGTCCGGAGATTCCTTCTGGTGCAAAGGTTCGCCATAGCAGCCACGCGCCCAGGCCCGTGGTGGCCAGGATCGCGCCGAAAAAAGAAGCCCGGCGGAAGGCGACAAAATCCGCCGTGAGCTTGAGGGGTTGGAAAAGCTCACTCATGGCGCAAAAAATCGATCGTAGACGTAGAGGGTCAGAAAAAAGAGGGCCGTCCAAAGCGCGGCCGCGCGCAGCACCGGTGCCCAGTCAAATTTCTGCCAGGTCTCCTGCGCGATCGTTTCCATCGCGCCAAAGTTCATCTCCTGCGCCGCCATGCTGGACAGCGCCAGCTCCGGCCCCGCCTGCACGGAGGTGTCCGCAAGGCGCGCAGCCAGATCCGCCGGCGGGGAGTCGGACAAGACGGCGTTCGGCCAGGCCCGCCCCGCTCCCGAGGCCAGCGAGGTGACGATTCCTGCCTCGACGCTAGTTCCGGGGAGGACCCTGCCATACCAGGCCTGCAACGCGTCCGCCGCCTCGGTCATGGCCGCTGCCACGGGATGGAGAGCCGGATCGGAGGAACACAGGGAACGCGCGCGCTCGATCACCCGCAGTGTCTCCCGGGTGCGGTGCTCGTCGCCCCCCATTTCCAGGTGCGAAAAATAAACCATCACCCTCTGGGTGGCCTCATCCCACGCGCCTTGTTGATCTAAGGCATCCATGTGTAGCTCCAGGTTTCCGTGACGGCTTTTTCCCCGGCCAAAAGACGGCAGGTCAGTTCATGCGGTTTGTTACTTTCCGGCGTGCTCGCATAAAAACTCACCCGCCAGGTTTTATTAAAGTCGTTCCACTCCGGCTTGAGTTCCGAAATCGTCGCGCCGGTGGACGATGCGCAATCCACCGTGGGGATCTCCTCGGGCTTCCAGGGGGCGTTTGGGGCCGACGAGAACTCGATGAAAAAATGCCGGTAATACGGTTTATCCTGATCGTCCACCCGCGTTGAGAGCACCCGGCCAACCGGTGGCAGATCGTCGGCCTCGTTGATCCAACGCAGGGTGTATTCCACCCGGACTGGCTGGAGCAGCGGGGGCGGATCGGCGGGAGTCCAGAAGGCCACCACGTTGTCCATGTATTCATCCTTCGTCGGAAGTTGCACCAACCGCACCGCCCCCTTGTCGAAGCCCCACTGCGGCTGCACCCAGATGCTGGGGCGTTTGTGATACACCGCCTCCAGATCCTGATAGTGGTTAAAATCCCGATCCCGCTGCATCAGCCCGAAGCCTTTGGGATGATCGTCGGCGAAGACATTGACTTGAAGCTGCCTCGCCCACGCCAGTGGACGCCACACCCACTCGCCCGAACTCCGGTGCATCAGAAGCCCGTCGGAATCATGCACCTCCGGCCGAAAATCCCCAAAGGTGTTGCTCGTGTTTTCCCCAAACCAAAACATGCTCGTCAGCGGCGCATAGCCCACTTCGTCCAATTTCTTGCGGAAAAACAAAACGGCCTTCACCGCCATGCGGGTCTCGACCCCTGGCTGCACCTCAAACTGATAGGCTCCCGTCACACTCAATCCCTCCAGGAGCGCGTAAATTGTCAACTGCCTCGCGGAGCGGTCCGGCCGTTTCAGCCAGAATTTTGTAAAGACCGGAAACTCCTCTTTCCGTTTTTTAACTTCCGTGTCGATCGCCAGTCCCCTGGCACTCGCGCCATACTGAAGATCTTTGGGCAGGGCGCGAAAATACGACGCGCCGAGAAACGAGACCAATTCATCCAGCACATCGGGCTTGTTCAGGGGATGGTGAATCCGAAAGCCGGCGTATCCGAGCGTTGGGGGAAATTTTTCGATGATCTCATTTTTGCCAAAATCAAAAAAGTCCTGCGAATAGCGCAGGGGTTCCGTGGGACTGTCCGGCAGGACGTAAATTTGCACCGGCCGATCGCTCATCGAACCCAGGTGATAAAAGCGCGCCTGGAACGGCAACCCCTCCCGTCGCCAAAGGGTTCGTTCGTTTTTCCACCGGATGTCGCGCAGCTGATCATAATTCAGCTCGCGCAACGACTTCGGCAACGTGGGCACCGCGGACATATAATTCTCCCGCGCCATCCTCTCGGCGATCACCACCACGTCCTCAAACCCAAACGCATCTCCCCGGCGGCTGCCGATCACAATGACCAGGAGCAGAGCGGTCAACAGCCCAAATACCAAATGCGTCTTCATATCCCTATCCCTTCATACGGAAGCCAGCTCCGGGAGGATGGGTCGAGCCGAAAAAAATGCAACACCCGCCGCCGGATGAACGCTTAAGCCGCCGAAGCCGATTTCGCCCGGCCCCAGCCAAACTTGCGGACGGGTTGTTGAGGCACCACCCGACGGCCGGGGGCCTCCACTTCCTCGAACACCACCAAAGACTGACGCCAGTCACCCTTCCAGTTTGGCGCCCGGGATTCGGGGATCCGAAAACAGACCGTATCCACCGAGGGCTTGAGCCAGCCAACCTCGTCCGCCACGGGAACTTCGGAATAGCTCAGCCACTTCCCCTCCGCGTCCATGGCCAGGGCCTTGTTGGATTCAGGATGAAGAAGCGAGCGGTCGATGGTTGGTTTGGAATTCACGAGAGCACGTGACAATAGCACGAACCGGGAATGTCACACGAAAATCTGAAAATCGTTTGTCCGGCGTCATCACCCCCAACGTGAAATGCCGGACAGCCCTCCCGTGGGGCAATCGCGCACGCGGTTCGGTGCATTACGTCCGGATTTCCCCCAAATCCCGCGAAGGGCGGGAGGCACGGATCCGCCCATTCGCCGCCCGGTGGAGGCGGGGTGAAGTTCCCGTGACACGCCGGAACTGCCTCGCGAAATAGTTGCTGTCGGCAAATCCGCACCGAAAGGCGATTTCCGTGATGGGAACGCGATGATCCTCCTCGTCCAGCAGATGCACGGCCTTGCCGATGCGCGCGCGGATCACATAGTCGGCGGGAGAACACCCCGTTACTTCCCGGAAATGGCGGAGAAACGACCTCTCGGACATCCCCGCCTCCCTCGCCAGATCCTCCAGGAGGTATTCACTTTCAGGCCTGCCATCGAGGCGGGAAAGCAACCGGGCCAGACGACCGTCGGTTTCCCCGGAGCGCTCCGGACGGTCGCCATGACACCGGGCCAGAAACCCGATGACGAGCATCAACCAACTCCGGGCGAGGAATCGGCCCCCATCCTTATCGCGGGTGGACTCGGCCTCCAGAGCGTCGAGCCAGACAGCCACCGTCCGCATTTCGCGCGGCGTCAGGCGGAGTCGGGCGGTAAAATCGCGCCGCCGCCAGCGGACGGGTTCCAAGGTAAAAAGAGCATGAAAGCCGGGGAGAAAGCCAAGTTCCTGCCGGGCCTCACCCAGTGCGTCGTCGCGCACCAGAAGGTTGAGCAGATGCAATCCCCGCGTCTGTTCGTATCCATGACTACGGCGGTTGTTGATGACAAAAACATCACCCGCACCGACCTCGTGCCGGACGTCCCCGGTGACGTGCTGGCCCTTCCCGCCAAGAATGAAGACAATTTCAATAAACTCATGGCGGTGCGATCGCATTTCACACTGCGCAGGTTCCCGGCGAACCGCCACCTGCGCCCGGGGATGCAGAAAATGATGGGGAGGAATGACCGCGGTTTTCATGGTGGCGGGATCGTGCTGGTTTTTGGCGGTATTTTCAAGGAATCGCCGATTCGGTTCTGGTAGTCTGCCCGAATGATTCCCTCTATTGCCCTCGCCCAGTGGATTTCTTCCCGCTTCAGCGGCGGGGCGGATTGCAGCGCCCCTGCCCCCTATTTTCGCAAAGAATTTTTTCTGCCTAGCCCCGTCGCCCAAGCCACCCTGCACATCACGGCCCTTGGACTGTATGAGGCGGAGGTCAACGGACAGCCGGTGGGCGACCGGATCTTTGCTCCGGGATGGACGAACTACGGGAAGCGCGTGCAGGTGCAGACGTATGACGTTACCACCCTTCTTCAACCCGGCGAAAACGTGCTGGGCGCGATCCTGGGAGACGGCTGGTATTGTGGCCACATCGCTTGGAAAGGGCGGCGGGTTTATGGCAACCGGCCGGCGCTGCGAGCCGCTTTGGAGATCCGGTTTGTCGATGGCTCGACCACGACCATCCTGACCGATCCGACCTGGCGAACCGCGCCGGGGGCCATCGCCCAAAGTGACTTTCTGATGGGCGAGGACTACGATGCCCGGGCAGAGCCAACCGGGTGGTCTTCGCCCGGATTTTCCGGGGAAAATTGGGGGGCATCCCTTCCTTTTACGCCCGAAAACGAACCGGAACTTTCCGCGTCCCTCGGGCCGGGCGTCCGACGCCTCGGAGAGATCTCCCCTACCCTGATCAAAGACGGTCCGGTCTGGCAGCAGAACCACCGCATCTATGACTTCGGACAAAATTTTTCCGGCCGCATCCGGATCACGGTCACGGCACCCCGCGGCGCCGTGGTGCGGTTTCGCTACGCAGAGGTGCTGAATCCCAACGGCACGCTTTACATCGAAAATCTGCGCGGCGCACGCTGCACCGACTATTACACGTGCAAGGGCGGGGCGGCAGAGTGCTGGGAACCCCGTTTCACCTTCCACGGGTTCCGCTATGTCGAGGCGGAAACTTCACGACTCGGGCCGGACGCGGCGCTGGAAATCACAGGCATCGTGCTGCACTCCGACACGCCACCAACCGGGGAGTTCCACTGCTCAAACCCGCTTCTCAATCAGCTTCAGCAAAACATTGTCTGGGGACAGAAAAGCAATTTTCTGGAAGTCCCGACCGACTGCCCGCAGCGGGACGAGCGCCTCGGCTGGACGGGCGACGCCCAGGTGTTTGTGCGGACGGCATGCTTCAACATGGATGTGCGGGGGTTTTTTCACAAATGGATGCGCGACGTCCGGGATGCGCAGACGTCCCGCGGGGGTGTCCCCTCCGTCGTTCCGAACGAAAATTTTATCCCCGGCCGCGAGGATGGCGGGCCGGCGTGGTCCGACGCCACGATCATTTGCCCCTGGACCATCTACCTGTGTTACGGGGACACGACAATCCTGGCCGACCACTACGAGAGCATGAAACGCTACCTCGATTTTCTGGTTCAGCACCGGAGCAAGGACCTCATCCGCTCCCATCCCGACCTCACGGAATGGGGAGGATACGGCGACTGGCTGGCGCTGGACGGCAGCGGCGTGTTGGAGGGAATCACGCCCAAGGACCTGATCGGGACGGCGTTCCTGGCCTACGACGCGGAGCTGCTGGCCAAGATCGCCACCGTGCTCGGGCACGCGGACGATGCCGCGGCATACCGTGACCTGCATGGAAAAGTGGTCGCCGCGTTTCAGAAACGCTTTTTGACGGCGGATGGTTTGCTGACGGCCGGAACGCAGACCGCCGCAGTGCTGGCGCTGCATTTTAACCTGGTCCCGCCGGACCTGACCGCCACCGTGGCGGGAGCACTCGCCCGCCATGTGGAGGAACGCGGGTTCCATCTCGCGACCGGGTTTGTGGGAACGCCTTATGTGCTGGACGTGCTGGAAGCGCACGGACATCTCGAAATTGCCTACAAACTCCTGGAACAGGAGACGTTTCCCTCCTGGATTTTTCCGATCAAAAACGGCGCGACGACGATCTGGGAACGCTGGGATGGCTGGACACCGGAAAAAGGCTTCCAGGACCACGGGATGAACTCTTTCAATCACTACGCCTACGGAGCCGTGGGGGCGTGGATGTACCGCACGGTGGCGGGGCTGGAACTCGACCCGGCTGATCCCGGGTACAGGACGGTGATTTTCCGCCCACGGCCCGGCGGCACGCTCACCCATGCTTCCGCCCACCTGCAAACGCCCCGCGGCGAGGCGGGGATTAGTTGGGAACTGAAAGACAGCTCGCTCGAGGTGGAACTCACCGTGCCCGAGGGGTCGAGAGGCCGGTTTTCCGCACCGAAGGGGTTTGCTTGGGACGGCGGGGAATTGGGGCCGGGGGTTCACCAGTTGACCGCAGAGAAACAACTCTGAGACGCCTTCCGCGCCGCGGCACCAAAGATTGACGCCGCGATCTGGGAGCCATTGAATGATGGGTCCCATGACAAATCAACTTTTCGATCTTTCTGATGCCGTCGCCACCGTGATCGGCGGCACAGGTGTGCTGGGCGGTGGAATGGCGGAAGCCTTGGCGGCCGCCGGAGCAAAAGTGGCCGTCGCCGGACGCAGCCGCGAGCGGGGTGAGGCCCGGTGTGCCGCCATCCGCGAAACCGGCGGCACCGCGGAATTTTTCGAGGTGGACGCTTCGTCCCGGGACAGTCTGCGGGGATTGCGGGAGGCCGTGGCCGCAAAATTCGGCGCAACAAGCGTGTTGGTCAATGCCGCCGGGGGCAATGATCCCAAGGTGACCGTGACTCCGGAGAATTCTTTTGAGAACATCACGGCGGAGGATTGGGCGAAAAGTTTCGACCTCAATTTGGTGGGAGGACTGCTTCTGCCCTGCCAGGAATTCGGACCGGCCATGTTTGCGGTCGGCCGCGGAAGCATCATCAACATCGCCAGCGTTTCCGCGCATCTGCCCCTGTCCCGTGTCGTAGCCTATTCAGCCGCCAAGGCTGCCGTGCTGAACCTCACCCTCTTCCTTGCCCGCGAGTGGGCTCCGAAGGGCGTGCGGGTGAATACGATCACACCGGGATTTTTTCCGGCCGAACAAAACCGCCGCCTTCTCTTCAACGACGACGGCTCCCCCACTCCCCGGGCCGCGTCGATTCTCGGCCACACCCCGATGGGACGGTTCGGTCAGGCCCACGAATTAGCCGGGGCCACAGTTTTTCTGGCCAGTGACAAAGCCAGCAGCTTTATCACCGGCACGGACATCCGCGTGGACGGGGGATTTCTTTCGCAAACCATCTAGGATGGCGTTTCTCCATCCGTGCCAATCCGTTTCATCCGTGGTTAATTTCTGCCGCATCCCATGAAAGTTATTTCCCAAATCGCCCCTACCGGACAGAGCCTAAGCCCGGAACAAATTCAATCCGCGGTGTCCGAATTTGCGGCGAGTCAGGATTGGACGGGAAAAAGGATTCTCCTCATCGTGCCGGACTCCACTCGTACGGCACCTATTGGTCCTGTGTTTAAGACCCTGCATCGGGCCATCGCCGCCCAATGCGCTGCGGTGGATGTGATGGTCGCACTGGGCACGCATCCCCCCATGACGGAGGAAGCCATCTGCGAACGACTGGAGCTTTCCGCAGCCGAACGCGCGGGCGAGTTTGCCGCGCCCCGCCTGCTCAATCACGAGTGGGACAACCCGGAGGCTCTGCGATCGCTCGGGCACATTCCCGCGGCGGATATTAGCGAACTGTCCGACGGGCTCTTCGCGATGGACGTGCCGGTTTCGATCAACAAACACCTCTTCGACTACGACCGTCTCATCATCATAGGTCCAGTCTTCCCGCATGAGGTGGTGGGATTTTCCGGGGGAAACAAATACCTTTTCCCCGGAGTGGCCGGCCCCGACATTTTGAATTTTTTCCACTGGCTCGGAGCCGTCATCACCAACCCGCTCATCATCGGCAACAAGTGGACGCCGGTGCGCAAGGTGGTGGATCGTGCGGCGCAGCTGGTGCCCATCGAGAAACTATGTTTTTGCCTGGTGGTCGACGGAAAAAACTTCGCCGGAATTTACGCCGGCACGCCGGAACAAGCCTGGGACGCCGCCAGCGACCTTTCCGACCGACTGCACATCACATACCAAGCCAAGCCCTTTCAGACGGTCCTATCGTGCGCGCCCGCGATGTATGATGAACTTTGGGTCGGCGGCAAATGTATGTACAAACTCGAACCCGTGGTGGCGGACGGCGGCGAGCTGATTATTTACGCGCCCCACATTCACGAAATCAGCGTGATCCATGGAAAGCTCATTCGTGAACTTGGCTACCACTGCCGGGATTACTTTTTGAAGCAGTGGGAACGATTCAAAGACTACCCGTGGGGCGTGCTGGCGCACTCGACCCACGTCCGAGGTATGGGGGTCTTTGAGGACGGCGTCGAGAAATGCCGCATCCAAGTGACCTTGGCCACGGGAATCCCGGAATCGGTCTGCCGGGAAATTAACCTCGGCTACCGGGATCCTGCCACCATCAACCCAGCCGACTACAGGGATCGAGAGGACGAAGGCATCCTTTATGTGCCCAAGGCGGGCGAAATGTTGTTCCGGCTGGAATCCAGCCGCTAACCGGAAAATTCCTCGAACCCGGCGGCCTCGATGGCTGCGCGAAGTTTTGCTTTGCCGCCCGATTCGATCGGTTCGCCATGGCCGACGACGATCCGGTCGAAATCCCAGGAAAGAACTTTTTCCACGGAAGCCACATAAGCGGCCCGATTGGTGATGGCTTTTTTGAAAGGCACGGTGACTCCGGGGTCGTGCCGCCCTCCCACGGAAGCCATATGAAGCACGAAGTCGGTCCACAAACCGTGACGACCGGGGAAATTAAAAATCAGATCGGCCACGATGAGCGTGCGGGAGGGGCGATGCAGAAGGGCAATTTCGCCAAAATTGGATGCACCCTCAATGGAGACTATGGCAACTTCCCCCTCCCATTCCAGTGGGGCAAGAACAAGGGCATCCGTCTGAAAGGGTAGATTGACTGAAAAACCCGGTGGTGCCAGATAGGTGGCGGAGGGGAAGGCCCTACGCCCCTCGGATGCGAAAGTGTCGTGCCGAAGAAGCGTGTCGATGAGCCAGGTCGGTTTCCCAAGAAGCTGAATGGCGGCGACGTCTGCGAGGGAAAACGGCGCTGTCGAGTGGATGATCAAATTGCCGGAAGCAAGCCGGATGACCGTGACATTGCGCTGGAGATCCACGCCGAAGGTTTTGAGGGGATAGGTGAGCATCCACAAATCGGATGCGAGATTCTTCAAAGTCGGCATGCTCCTGCATCGCAGCGGGCCGGATTCCTGCGCGCATCCCACGAATTATGCCTTTTGAAATTGTTCGCTAGGCAGTAGGCTCTAGATAACCCCATGAAACTTTTTTTCGCTGTTTGTCTCAGTTGGGCGGTCGTCGGTCAGGCCTTGGCGCTGGATCCCGCCGCCCGCATCACTCCCGAAATCCGCGCGCAACTCGACGCGCAGAAGCGCACCCTGCTCAAATGGGCGGCGGACCCGGCGATCGTGGCGGCGGTGAGATCGCAAAATGCCAAGGGACCCATTCCCGGACTGACCAATCGCCAGTGGCGGTCTCTCAAGCCGACCGATCCCACGGTGTTAGCATTTCGAAAAAACCCGGCGGGGATCGCCCTGGGCAAGAAGGTGGCGGCCAGCGGGGGAATCTTCACTGAGGCGTTTCTGTCCGGCGCTCAGGGGGAAAAAGTTGCCTTTGTGGCAAAGCCCAGCACCTATATCCATAAGGGCGAACCAAAGTTTGATCAGCCAATGGAGGGAAAAACGTGGGAAGGAATGCCCGAATTCGATAAATCCAGCCGATCGCACGCCGTGCAAATCGCCGTTCCGGTGACGGACAAGGGCAAGCCCATCGGAGTGCTGGCCGCTGGCGTCTCGATGAGAGTGATGAAAAAGGCGGACTGAATGTTCCCGCCCGCTTAGAGATTCTTCCGAAAAAACGCCGCCGCGGTGGAAAGTTGTGATGGGTCAAGAGGGAACGCGTGACCCCGGTTTTTAACCACGATCAATTCCGCCGGGACGCCAAACTTGCGCAGCTTGTCGCGGAGCACCTCACTTTGGCTAAGAGGCACCACTTCGTCGCTGTCGCCATGCAGAAATAGGAAGGGAGGATCCTTGGCATCCACAAAGTTCACCGGTCCCGCCTCGTAAGCCTCTCGCGATTTTTCCTTCACGGTACCGCCCAACAGTTCCGTCAGAAGGCTGGAGGATTGGTTGCCGTGGTGCTCCGCAAGAAGAACCAGATCCGTGGGCGGATAGATGGCCAAGACCGCCTTGATTAGCGGTTTGCCTTCCATCAGTCCCAACAGAGCCGCGAGATGGCCTCCGGCGGAATCGCCCGCAAGTCCCATTCGGCTGGCGTCGATCCCCAGCGAACGTTGGTGGGAGCGCAACCACCGCAGGGCCGTTTGAGCATCCTCTCGCTGAGCCGGCCATTTGGCGCGGCCCGAAAGCCGGTATCCCACCGTGGCGACCGCAAAACCCTCTCGGGTCAGATCCCGAATCAACAGGCGATATCGTTTGTCCCCAAATTTCCAGCCGCCCCCGTGAAACCAAACAATGACCGGCGGCGGCGAATCCCTCTGGGGCACATAAAGGTCCAGTTTTAAGGCGCCACCTTCCGGTCGGGCATAGACCGCATCGCGGAACGCCTGTTCGCGCCGTTCCGCCGCGGAAAGCGCCATCATTCCCGCAAGGAGCAACCCGAACGCCAGCCGCATAATGCGTTGGCGCTTCATGAGCTTCCTTCGAGGATGGCCACCGCCCGCGTCCATCCGGCTGAGGCGGCGTGGATTTTGACGGGAAAACAACAGATAGTGAACCCTGAGGACGGGAGGGCCTCGAGGTTATGCAGTTTTTCCAGGTGGCAATAGCCGATCTCCCGGCCAGCCTTGTGACCCTCCCAAATCAGGCGGGAATTGCCGGTGGTCAGATATTTTTCCCGGGTATGGGAAAACGGCGCATCCCAGCTCCAACCGTCGGTGCCGGTTACCCTCACGCCACGTTCCAACAGAAAAAGCGTCGCATCCCTGCCCATGCCGCAGCCAGCGTCAACATATCCCTCACATCCCGCCAGCCCACCGGCCCGGGTGTTGATGACCACAATCTCCAGCGGCTGGATGACGCGGCCAATCCGCTTCAACTCCGCCTCCACCTCGGCCGCGGTCACCACATGCCCGTCGGGCAGGTGTCGAAAGTCCAGTTTCACGCCCGGCTGGAAACACCATTCCAAATCGATCTGGTCAATGGTCAGGGCGGGTTTCCCCCCGTCCATCGTGGCCGAAAAATGCCAGGGCGCATCGAGATGGGTGCCATTGTGAGTCGTAAGCTGCACTTGCTCAAGAGCCCAGGCTTCACTTCCCGGCACATCCGTAGATTGCAGCCCCGGAAAAAAGGAGGCGAGTTGAGAAAAGTTCTCCTGATGTCCACTATACTGAATGCGGGGCGCAAACCCCTTCGGGTCGGCGTTTTCTCCATTCGCCAGAGGCTGGGAAATATCGATAAGGCGGCGGGGCATGAGAGGATCGACCGACTTGGCGAACCGATCAATGACCTATCGTCCGCGCCCGGTCGATCGCGCGCATCGCGGCCATCGCCTTGTTGACGCTTTCCTGGTATTCCCCCTCCGGAGTGGAATCGGCGACAACTCCCCCGCCGGCCTGCACGTAAGCTTTGCCGTCCTTCAGCAGGACGGTGCGCAGTGCGATGCAGGAGTCGAGGTCTCCATTGAAATTAAAATATCCCACCGCTCCGGCATAGGTGCAGCGTTTGCTGTTTTCCAACTCGTTGATCACCTGCATGGCACGAACCTTGGGCGAACCGGAGACCGTGCCCGCGGGAAAGGTCGCACGCATCACATCGTAAGCGGATCGGCCTCCCGCCAACTTGCCGGAGACATGAGAGACAATATGCATGACGTGGCTGTAGCGCTCAATCGTCATGAAATCGGTCACCTTCACGCTGCCAAATTCCGCGATACGTCCGACGTCATTCCGCGCCAGATCCACCAGCATGAGGTGTTCGGCACGCTCCTTGGGGTCGGCCAGAAGTTCCTCGGCGTTGGCACGATCCTGGTCTTCCGTTTCCCCGCGTTTGCGCGTCCCGGCAATGGGGCGGATCTCAACCAGTTCGCCGGTGAGACGCACATGAACCTCCGGCGAACTGCCCACCAGCGAATACCCCTCGGGGAAACGCAGGCAAAACATGTACGGCGAAGGATTCACAAAACGCAGGGCCCGATAGAGGTCGAGCGCGTCGTTGGTGAAGGGCGTCTCAAAACGCTGGGCGGGCACCATCTGGAAGATGTCTCCCGCGCGGATGTATTCCTCCGCGCGATCCACCATCGCGTGATATTCTTCGCGCGTCGTATTGCTGGTGGCCTCACCGCGGGGCGGCTCGGAACCGGTAAAAATCGGGTCAAACGCCAGAGGCTGGCGGAGTTTCTCCAGGATGCTTTCGATCTCCCGCGTGGCGGCCTCGTATGCCGCCTCAGGACCGGCCTCCTCCACGAAGGCGTTGGCGACGATTTTCATCCGCCGACGGCGGTGATCAAAAATCACAACCGTATCCGCCAGGAGAAAAAACATGTCGGGCACGCCAAGTTCGTCTTTCGGCGGAGGCGGAACGGTCGGTTCGAACCACCGCACACAATCATAAGAAAGGTACCCCACCGCCCCGCCGGAGAAGCCCGGAATATTGACGTCCGGTACCGTTCGGTAGCGCGCCATGATGGTCTCGAGTTCCTTGAACGGATCCTGCCCGGCCTCATAGGTCCGCGTGATGCCGTTTTCCATCACGGTGACCGTTTTGCCCCGCGCGGAAATCGTCAGCCGTGCGCCCGCCCCGAGGATGGAATACCGGCCAACCTGATCGTTTTGTTCGGCGGACTCGAGCAGAAACGACGGAGCGACGCCTCCGATTTTGGCGAAGGCGGAAACGGGCGTGTCACCGTCGGCGACGATCTCGGTCCAAACCGGGACCACGTTCGCCGTGGCCGCCTGCTCCGCGAAAACGGAACGCGACGGAACGAGAGGGATCATGTGAACGAAACTTTGGGCGCTTCCTTCTCTCCGGGGTTCTCAATTTGGAACAACTCGGCCGGGGCGAAGTTAAACATGCCGGCAATGATGTTTGTCGGGAAAATTTCCCGCTTCGTGTTGTAGCCCATCACCGAGTCATTGTAGGCCTGACGGGCAAAGGAGACCTTGTTTTCCGTCGTGGTCAATTCCTCGGTGAGCTGCATCATGTTTTGATTCGCCTTGAGATCGGGGTAAGCCTCCGCCACGGCAAACAGCCGGCCAAGTGACGCGGTGAGTCCGCTTTCCGCGCCGTTGAGGGCCTTCATCGCGTTCGGATCACCCGGATTCAAGGCAGCCTGCGAACCCGCGCTGGAGGCGGAATTCCGCGCGGCGATCACAGCTTCAAGCGTCTCGCGCTCGTGCTTGATGTATCCTTTGGCCGTTTCGACCAGATTGGGAATCAGGTCGTAGCGACGTTTGAGCTGAACGTCGATCTGTGCGAAGGCATTTTTGAAACGATTGCGCAACGTGACAAGGGCATTGTATTGGCCAATCGCGTAGAGCGCGAAAAGCACCACCAGACCGACCAGCACAAGAAGGACAAGCAAACCAGTTCCCATGCCCAAGAGAGTGCGCAGGTTCAGCCCGACACGCAACTGCGAAAAACGTCCGCCCGTCCCGCCGTCGCCATGTTCATTTTACTGGGCGACAGAATACCCGTAGTTCGCCCGCTGGGCACTGAGGTCGGAGCTGTTGATCACCCCATCGGTGTCGAAGTCCATCACTCCCTGATAGCCAGGATTGCCAAAGGTTTTTCCCGCATACTGGCGGATAATCAACAGATCACTCGGATTCACCTTGCCATCCCGATTGGCATCCCCAACCAAAAACCGGATGGCTATAGTGGTCGGCGTCATGGCAGGGCCATTGGAGCCGGCAAAGTTAGTCAGCAAAAGCCTCACCTTCTGTCGATCATTGACGCCCATCAGAGTGACCGTGGCGGCGCTCCCTTCAAAACTCACGGAGGATACGGTCCCGGTGCCCTGAGCCACGGCAACGGTGCCTGAAACGACGGCCTGATCAAATTCCAGCACAAGGATTCGCGTGGTCGCAAAGTCACTCTTGCGGGTCTCGACGTTGCTCACCGTGCCCGGGCCGAAGACATCCAGATCAAAAACATTTCCCGCCCCGTGTTGTTGGCGCAAGTAGGCTCTGGTGAGGGCCGGGGGAACGGTATTCTGGGCCGTGTAACTCGCAGAGATGGAAACATCCATCGTGGGCATGGTCGCACTGGTGGTGGCGAGGAAGGGGTTGGACAGGATCGCAATGTCGCCCGTCCATCCGGCAAATTCGCTGCCGGCCGGAGCCGCCCCCGCCGTGACAAGCACGGTGGTTCCAGGTTCGTAATCCCCTCCTCCGCTGCCGCCCGTCACGGTGAGCGTGTGGGTGGAGGGATTCGATCCGGCAGTGTCGATCCCGATATAAGCGTTTTTCCCTGGAGGCCCGTTGAAATACGAATCGAGGTCCCCATCCAACGCCGCGGCGAATGTCCGGTGCGCCTCGTTGTTCCAACTGCCCGGCGTCCCAAATCCAGGACCGACCAACTTCACGCCATCCCGGTAAAACTCCAACTCGGTGAGCAACCCGTTCGTGTTCGGATCCCGGAAACGCAGATAGCGAAAATTGGCGGTTTCCACCGAGATGGCCGTCCACCCGGCAGCAGGGGTCGTCGTGACCACGTAAAACGGGGTGTAGGTTCCGTTCACCGGGTCGCCATTGGTCCCTTCGAAAACGCAATTCACCATGCGGTGCTCGTCCCCGGTGCGTGCATAAAAACGCACCTGGTCGTTGCCAACCGCCCAGTCGAAGGTGGCCGTCACGGTCACGGTGGCGGCGGGCATGGTCACGGTGGTGACGGCGGAACTGGCGCTGGCCAACACCGCCGTATCACCGGTCCAGGCTTTGAAAGCCTTACCCGCCGGAGGAAGGGCGGCAACGATGGGCACCACCGTCCCCGCGGAGTAGCTGCCGTCTCCCGTCCCCTGGTGAACGGTGAGGGCGAACCGCGTCCCCGCGGTGCCAGCGGTGGTGATCTGTCCCGACAAGGTCTCAATATTGGTGTCGTTTACCCGATACCAGACGAGGCGCTGGTTCCAGTTGTCCTCCGCAAAGAGATCAATCACCCCGTCGCGAGGGTCGCGGTTGCAGTTGAGGGCGAGGAAGGCGTCAAGCGCCCCGGAGGCGAGGTTGGGGGGAACGTCGTCCCCATACTTTGGGGCCACCTGGAAGCTGCCGATCAAAAGACCGTCCTTGGTGTAATGTCCGACCGTGCCGCGTGATACGGGGCCGATGCCGACAAAGACCCCGCCTTTTCCACCCGGAATGGGCGTCAAGCCCACGGAGCGCTCCGGCAGGACAACATGCCATTTCGGAGCACCCAGGGGAGCGGGACTGGCGGACGTCTGACCTTCAAATCCGAAGAGCAAATTGCCCCCCATCCAGCGCGCGCCATCCTGAGGGTAGGCCGCGTTGTCGGAATACGCGAGGGAGTACACCATGCCGTCGTCGGAACGGTTCACCATCATCCAGTTAAACTCCCCACCCGTAACGCCGAGCGCATTGCGGCCGGTCGCCTCATCCATCACCTTCACCGCATTGGCCCAGCGATAAATGGGGTTTCCCTGGGCGTTGAGTCCCTGTGGCGCAATGGCGTAAATCGCCTTGGCCTCAAAGGGCCCGGGAGGAAAAATCCGCGCATAAGAAGCCAGCCAGACCCAGCCCTGGTCATCAATACCCACGGAGGCCTTGTCCCATTTCCAACCCTCCGGACTGTTCGGACTGGCGTCGAGGGTCACTTCGCCGGGCAGGGTGGCGGATTGATACTGGATTTCCCCATCGCCCTGGGTGTCGTCCCAGGACCAGAGGAATTTGTTTTCATCGAGCCACCATTTGTCGCGATGAACGCCGTCCGGCGAAGGCATGGAACCGCCAAGGCAGGAGGCCAGCTTCAGCGTGGGGCCCCGCTCGGGATCGGTCGGTGGAGTCAGGCGGTAAATCGCCACCCCGTCACCTGCGGGATAATAAAAGAAATCGTTGCCGCCGAAACGGACCACCCGCGGCGGGCCAAAGTGAGTGCTTTCGAAATTTCCAAAATACGAACCTACTTTATCCGTGCCGCCGGGTCCAAGAAAGGTCCATTGACCCGTCGCGCGATTGATTTGGTAGATATTCCGGTAGCTCGAAATGAGAACATCCGGATTTTCCTTGCCGTAAGCGGCCTGGGAAGAGAACTCGAGGCCCATCTGCTGCCAGACCTGGTCAAATTGCGGGCTCAGTTTCTGCAGGCGCGAGCCCTGGCCCATGCGGTCGGACACAATCACGCAGCCCGCGGAGTCCATCACCATACCGTTGATCATCGAAAGGCGGTCGGCGCGCTTTTCCCCGGGTTCGGCCTTTTGTCCAAACGTGCCCGTGAGCGTCACCGCAGTGCCGTTGACGCTGTATTTCCGGACCTGTCCGACACGATCAGCCACGGCCAGCGTGCCATTTTGGAGGGAAAGCGCCCGCACTTCGGAGAGGTCGGAGATCGGCGTCGCGAGACGGACTCCCGCCGGGGAATACACGCTCACCTTGCCATGCTCATGGCCCACCCAAATGCGACCGTCCTGCGCCACCGCCAGCCCGCAAGCCAGGGGAATGCCGGTGATTTCCTGCTGCAACGCGCCGGAGTTTTTATCGTATTTGAGAACCCGTCCGAGCAGGGCGTCCGTCACATAAACACTGCCGCCCAAAAGAGCGACGGAGATCAGCGGAACCTTCATCACCTCGATATCGGCGGCCGTGGCGCCCGGAGGATACGGAACGTTGCCGTCGTGAATATGCACCCGCCGCCCCGCCTGCGTGAAGTCCTCCACGGTGGAATTCGTGAGATTAATGCGAAAGAGCGAAAACTTGATGTTGGCCCGGTCGTTAACATCCGCCTCGCCGTAGCCGGTGACGTAAGCGCGGGAACCATCAGGCTCCACCGCGATGCCCTTCAGCAGCGCCTCGCCAATAATGTGGCCGCTGTTGTATTCCGCCAGACCGGTCGACGAGTTCCACCGCTTCACGTCATGGCCGGCCTCATTCCAGTCATGCACCGAATAAATCGCGTTCTGCGCGTCCACCGCCACGGCTTCCAGAAAAAATGGGACGTGCCCGAAACTTGTCGATGGCTGGCCCGTATTTCCCACCGTGCCAATATTGTTGTACACGCTGCGATTGATGACGACTTTCCAGGAATAATTCCCCGCCGGGGCCACGTTCCCCCGGTCGTCCAAACCGTCCCAATTCGAGACGTGCGCCCCGGATGGCATGGACTCCATCGTCCACAGGACCCGGGTCAGGCGACCCTGCCCATCATAAATCCCGGCGCTGGTGAGCCCGGACTGAGCCAGATTCCACGAGAACGTGGACGCCGGAACCGCTGTCCAGGGCAAGACCCCCAAAACCCCGAGCACGAAAGCCCGGTTGCACACCCCACGAATCCGCCGGAATCCCTCCAAGGCGGCCTGCGAAAAATACCCACTCATAATCAGAAATCGTTACGGAAAAAATCTACGCAACAAAGTGCGCGCAACTGTTGCAGATGTAAAGAATTAGTTCGCCCCAAAACCCCTCCGACGCTCTATTTATGGGGCTTCAACGGATTTTGCGCAGGGAATTTTGCGTCAAAGCATTTATGCAACAGATACGGTTTTTGCTACAGGAAAACCCTCGCCTTAAATGGACGCACGCAACAGGTTGGCATCGTGGAAACCGCAGTCCGCGGACTCGCTGCGGGGAGAGAGCCGGACCGAATCGGGAAATTGTCGCCCCCCCGGAAATCCAGTGATCCGGTAACCTGTGCGCCAGGTTGTTCCCAAAAAAATCCCATTCGCTTCGCAACGACCATGACCAACGGTAGTGCCTTCTCGCGAACGAGAATAACCCCCTTCGAGCGCCGAAAATATGGCGGGTCAGTTGCTGGTTAGGATGACAGGCCAAACGGGAGCCTACGACCAGCGGCATTCGCGCCGAGACGTTCCTCCCGCCGCAATCTCTGACCCTTCCGGCCAGCCGCGCTTTTTGAATGCCCACTGCGATCGATTCCCCCGCCAGCGGTGCGAGCGGGAAAATCACCCGACGCCGCTTTACCTTTTGCGTTGAATATTGGCCAGCACGCGATTGGTTTCGCGTTCCTGCACTCGCTTCTTCAGATCCGCACGTTTATCTGAAGCCACCTTGCCCTTGCCCACGCCCAGTTCTACCTTCACCCGGCCGCCCTTCCAATACATGCGCAGGGCCACCAGAGTGTACCCCGCTTGTTCGGTCTGCGCGGAAAGACGGAGAATTTCCCGGCGATGCAGCAGGAGCCGACGACGACGTTTGGGTTCGTGCTGAAAATGACTCGCTCGCACATAGGGTTGGATATCCCCGTCGTACAAAAACATCTGATTGCCCTCAATGCGGGCGAAAGACCCCTGAAGGTTTACGAGACCGGACCGGATGGACTTCACCTCGGTGCCACGCAACTCAACACCCGCCTCGATTTTCTCGAGGATGTGGTAATCCCGCAGACCCTTGCGGTTGGTGACAATTTCAGCGGACATAACGGCCCGCTCCCGGCGGAGCTATTCCTCCTTAGTTGGCCCGCTGTCCGGAAGGACAGGCGCAAGCTTTCCCTGCGCGATTTCCGCCAACGCGATGTCGGCGAGACCCATCCTGGGCTCTACGGAGACCATGGGATGGCTTCCAGCACTGAGCTGGCGCACCCGTTTGGAGACCATATTGATCAAAATTTGCGGATCGGGAATCACTTTGGAGGCGTCGTCGATAAAAATGCTGTTCATAGAACCTGACTCCGCCGACCTAATCGCGCGGAACGTTTAGAGCTAGGGAGACACGCGCCTTGTGTCAATTCTATTTCTCCTGAAAATGGAAGGGCCGATTCAGGGCTTGCCGCCCCTGTCCTTGCGAAACATCGCCTTCAGAGGGTGTTCATCCAGGACGTTGGGAGCGATGCCGCCAATTTTTTCCGGATCGTAAAGCTGGATCCCGACATAATAATAAAGCGGACAGACCGGGGCCTCGTGCACGACCAGCAAAATTTCCGCTTCCCGCAGAATCTCCGCCCGCCGAACAGGATCGGTTTCCCTGGCCGCATCCGCAATCAGGCGATCGTAAGCAGGATTGCTCCATCCGGTGCGATTGTTGCCCCCACCCGTGAGAAACATGTCGAGAAAGGTATTGGGGTCCGGATAATCCCCCACCCAACTTGAGCGGGCGATGTCATAATCGAGCGAAGACAGGGAGTTGAGATAGACCTTCCACTCCTGCTTGGCGAGATTCACGCCGACGCCGAGTTCTTTCTTCCACATGTCCTGCAGCTCCACCGCAATGAACTCATTGGAACCCTTGTCGTCGTAGAGGTAGTTGACGAGAGGAAATCCCTCGCCCCGCGGAAAACCGGCTTCGGCCAGCAGGGCCCGTGCAGCTTCGGGATCATACGGCAGACCGTCGGGGGCGGGATAGCCTTCCAGGCCGGGAGGCACAAAACCGGCGGCGGGCAGTTCGCCGGCGCGCGTGATTTTTTCCACGATGCGCCGCTTGTCCACCGCCATGCTGAAGGCCCGTCGGACGCGAGGATCCGCGAACGGGCCTTTCTGGCAATTAAACCGCAGAAAGTAGGTCCCGAGAAAGGGCGCGGGATGAAAATCGGGGCGTTTTTTCAACTCGTCCAGCAACGCCGGCGGCGTCAGCCCCTTGTCCATGCTCAGGTCGGCCAGGCCACTCGCATAAAAATTGAAAGCGACGGTGTCTTTGGCGATCGGCAGAATGTCGATGGTTTCCAGGGCGACATTGACGGCGTTCCAATACCGGGGATTTTTCCGCAGGCGGATGAGATCATTGATCCTCCAGGTTACCAGCTGGTAGGCACCGTTATTTACCATATGCTCCGGCTTGATCCAGTCGTCGCCCACTTTCTCGATCAGCTTGGTGGGGACCGGGGCAAGGGGGGGCGTGGCACAGAGATCGAGAAAGAACGGGGTGGGATTTTCCAGAGTGACCTCAAGGGTCCGCTCATCAAGGGCTTTCACACCCACCTCGGAGAAGTCCGCGATCTTCTCCTCGGCGAAAGGCTGGGCATTCTTGATGTAAAAGAGCTGGTAATTGTAACTCGCCGCCGTTTCCGGAAGAAGGGTGCGCCGCCAGGAGGCCACAAAATCCTCCGCGGTGAGCGCGGACCCATCGCTCCAGCGAGCGTCCCCCCGCAGACGAAACGTGTAAACCCTCTTGTCGTCGGACACCGTCCAGCTCTCGGCCATGCCCGGACCGGGCCGCGCCTCGGCATTGAAGGTGGTGAGGCCCTCAAAGAGCGCATTGACCACCCTCCCCTCCGGCTGACCGGTCACCAGTGCCGGGTCGAGGGTCTCGGGTTCGGCCCCATTGATGAAAACCAAGTCTGCACGCTTGTCCGAAGGCCCGCACGCCGCGAGGATCGTCAGCAACCAAAACAAGCCCAGCAGGCGAATAGTCATCACCACCATGAAAGCAAAAGCACCGCTCGCTGCAATGATCATCGCCCTACTTTCCGGATGTGCGACCTCCCGCCCGCTTGCCACCGTGCCGGAAGTCGACCTCAAACGCTACTCCGGCGACTGGCATGAGATCGCACGCTACCCCAATTGGTTTCAACGCAAATGCACCGGGGCGGTGACCGCATCGTACTCCCCGCTGCCCGACGGTGCCATCCGCGTGGTGAATGCCTGCCGACAGGCCGACGGCTCCCGCGAGTCCATCCAAGGTCGGGCGAAAGTGGTTCCCGGCAGCGGAAATGCGAAACTCAAAGTGAGCTTCTTCGGCCCCTTCACCGGCGCCTATTGGATCATCGGACTCGACAAAAATTACCAATGGGCCCTGGTCGGCCACCCTTCTCGCAAATACCTCTGGATCCTCGCACGCCGTCCGGCAATGGACGAAAAACTCTACGAACGCCTCGTTGCTCTCGCCGTCGCGCAGGGCTACGAATCCGCCAAAATCGCCCGCACCCCCCAATGAACACCAGCGGGTCGGATTTACAATAAATGTCCCACCTGGGACAACGATTGTAAAACGCGGTCGAGCCGGTTATCTGCGGCTTGCCTCAGCGGTGGGGATCGGCGAGAACAGCCGGGATGTCTCAACTCTCTCTCCTCGTTTTGGCGGCCGGCATGGGTAGCCGTTATGGCGGTCTCAAACAACTCGATCCCATGGGACCCACCGGGGAAACCCTGCTCGACTATTCGGTTTTTGATGCGGTTCAGGCCGGATTTGACCGGGTGGTTTTTATCATCCGTCGCGACATTGAGGCGGAATTCCGCGAAAAGATTGGCGCGAGGTACGAGGGAAAAATTGCTGTCGATTATGTGTTTCAGCAGTTGGACGCTCTGCCAGCGGGGTTCTTTATTCCCGAAGGTCGGCAAAAACCCTGGGGCACGGCGCACGCGATCTGGTGCGCTCGCGGGGCACTGGATGGCCCCTTCGCCGCGATCAATGCGGATGATTTTTACGGAGGACAGTCGTATAAAATCATGGGCAAGTTTCTCCAGTCCGGCCCCTCCGACACCACCCGCTTTGCCATGGCTGGCTACCGTTTGAGCAGCACCCTTTCCGAGCACGGTTCCGTGGCGCGAGGGGTCTGCGAAGTGGACCCGACCGGCCGCCTCATCCACATCGTCGAATGCACCAGCATCGAAGGGGGCGAAAAAATTTCCCAGAAGGAGGCCGACGGAAGCGAGCGCACCTTTACGGGAGACGAATCGGTCTCGATGAATTTTTGGGGTCTCACCCCGGCGGTTTTTCCTCTCCTCGAGAGCAAGCTCATCGCCTTCCTCAAGGAAAAATCGGCCGACCCGAAGGCCGAGTGTTACATCCCGATGGCCATCGGCGAGATGGTGACCCTCGGTGAAGCCACGCTGGACGTTCTGCCCACCGACGCGGCCTGGTTTGGCGTCACCTACCGCGAAGACAAACCCATCGTGATGAAGTCCCTGGCCGCCCTGCACGCCGACGGCACCTATCCCACGCCACTGTGGAAATAATCCGAAGTCTGCGGGCGGCCCGCCTCTACGGCATCCTCGACCTCGGTTATGTAACCGCAGAGGACGCCCTGCCAGTCACCCGGGCCATGCTGGAGGGCGGAGTGCAAATGCTCCAACTCCGGGCGAAAAACCGGCCCGTGTCTGAAATCGCGGCTCTCGCCCGGCAGGTGGCTCCCCTGTGCCGCGAGCGCGATGTGCCCTTCGTTCTGAACGACCACCCGGACCTCGTGGCGGAGACCGGCGCAGACGGAGCCCATGTGGGTCAGGACGATATGACGGTGGCAGAGGCCAGAGCGCTCGCGGGAGACGGCAAAATCATCGGGCTTTCCACCCACAGCGTGACCCAGGCCGCCACGGCGAATGAGCACGACCCCGACTACATTGGCTTCGGGCCGCTTTTCGCCACACCCACCAAACCGGACTACGTTCCCATTGGGCTGGCGGATCTCGCGGAAGTGCACCGAACGGTTTCCGTCCCCATTTTTTGCATCGGAGGCATCAAGCTCGAAAATCTCGGGCCACTGCTCAAGGCGGGCACCAGCAGGGTCGTTATTGTGTCCGGCATTCTGCAAGCCTCCGACATCTCGGGCTACTGCCGGGCGTGCCGCGAACTTCTGGACGCTGCGGGTTCGGGGTCGCCAAATTCTCATTGACCGTATGGCGTGATGGGTGCGTAATTCGTTGTATGCGAACGCTCTCCGCCGCCCTCGTTGCACTTGCGGGCGGTTTCCTCCTCCCGCAGGCATCGATTGCCCTAATCATCAATGGGGAGAACGCGGAGGACAACTATCGTTTTGAGTCCGGCTATCCCGGCGCTCCCGTTCCCAACACCAGCCCCAATTTCTTCGCCGCGGGCTACGACCTCTCCGGGGTGGGCTGGGGAACCGATTCCACCCAGAGTTTCACGATGATCAGCGATCAATACTTCGTGTTCGCGACTCATTACCAGCCTCCCAATTCGAGTATATTCTTCTACAGCCCGGCGGATAACGCGGTGGTTTCCTACACCATCGACACGACTTTTTCACTGGCCATGGAATACCCCCTCCAGGCTCCAGGGGATCATCTCAAGTCGGATCTGTCCATCGGCCGGCTGACCACACCGATCGATCCCGGCGATGCCATTGCTTTTTATCCCGTGCTCGATTTGCCGACTTCTGGAGACTACGTCGGGCTGGATTTGCTGGTTTATGGGTGGAGCGCTGCTGTGGGCACGGGAGTGATTGGCGCGCTGGGCACGGAAAATCTCTACTGGAACGCCGGCACTCCGGCAGTGGCCTCGGACGACGTCTTAAATACGGGAACGAATTTCGACCTGCTCGATGACACGATCTTAATGGCTTTCACGCAAGGCGCGGGTGCCGGTGAGGCTTTGCTGCAATTGGGCGACTCTGGAAGCCCTTCCTTTGTCGCATGGAACGGTTCGCTCGCCCTGGTGGGCGTCCATTCCGCCGTTTCGGGTTCCACCAATCTCGACGCGTTTATCCCCGCCTATCTGGAGCAAATTTCCGGCGCGGGAATCCCGGTCTCAACCGTGCCGGAACCTTCCACGTTATTGCTGCTTGGCTGCGTCGGCTTCGTCACACTGGCCGCCAGGCGAGGGCGACGAGCCGCACCGTAATGGCGCTCTTCAGCGGCTTGACCTCTACGGTTTCGATCTGGGGTTCCGTCGCCCGCAATGCCGCGCTCTCCGCTTCGCATTCCGTTTCCAGGTCGGCGATTTGCTGACTGATAGCCCCGGCCCCCTGTTCGGCCGATGCCACATCCGAACCCTCCTTCATGCTGCGGCTGACTCCACGGGCCGCCGTGGCCGCCTTTCCCACATTGGCGCTACTCAGAGCCTTCCGGCCCAGGAGGGCGCCCAAAATGGTGGAGCCGACCGAAATAAACGTCTGCATGCGCGCGTGGGAGGCTTGTTCCTTCTGTCGCTCCACCATGCCTTGTGCACGCGCAAGTCGGGTCTGGAGGGCAGCCAGCTTCGGGGCGTATTTTTTCCGCAGAGCCTCCACGCCAGCGTCCCGGTTTTCCCGCACGGCCAGCGCAATGCGGGCGCGAAATTGGGCCTCGGATTCCCCGGGGTTGGAAACGGTTTTGAGATCCGCGCAGCGAAGAACGGTCAGTCTCTGGGTGGCGGCGAGGGCTTGGGAAAATTCCTTTTCCCACGCGGGAAAGTTTTTCGGCTGACCCGCGGCCGCAGCCACCTCGCCATATTTCGCCGCTCCCTCGGGCGCCTTGGCCAGATCCCCGATTTCGAGATCGAGCAACTCGGCATTTTCCCAATTCGCCCCGGAAACTCCGGCAGGAATGTCCGCCGCCAGGATCACCTCGCGGGTTTCGTCCACTCCGAGTTTGGAATCACTGAACCGCACGGAGGCCGCACCGAGCAAGGCCGGGACATAGAGGACATCGGCCCCGGAACGGGTCGGCAAAAACACCTGGGGCACACCCGGGGGTAACGCCGGACGTCCCGCGGCCTGAGCGGGCATGGATGCAGGTTTGGGAGGGGCCGCGGTCTGACGGCCGTTCATGAGAACTTTGATCTGATCCCTTGTCAGCGGGCCGCGGAGGTAACTCATCACCCAGCGCGTCTCGAAAATCACCGGACCGTCATCATGAACATTGTTCATCAGGAAAATCCGGTTTCCCAATCCCGCCAGCGCACTTTCCATGGCCTGTCGGTCAAACTTACCTCCCCCGGCCGCGCCTTGCAGTCCATCGAGCATGCGGGCCTTGTCGCGTTCGGTCTGCAGACGCCCAATGAACCAGGTGCCGCAGTTGGACAGGGCCTTGTAGTCGAGATCGACTGGATTTTGCGTGGCCAGCACCACCCCCACGCCGAAAGCGCGCGCCTGTTTGAGCAGGGTCAACATGGGGAGCTTGGAAGGCGGGTTGGCGGTCGGTGGCAGGTATCCAAAAATCTCGTCCATGTAAAGTATGGCGCGAAGACTGGTGGTGCCGCTTTGGGCGCGGGTCCAGGAAAGGACCTCGTTTAAAAGAAGGGCGACAAAAAACATCCGCTCATCATCCCCGAGGTGCGCGATGGAGAAAATGGACACGCGGGGTTTCCCCTCAGCCGTGTAGAGAAACTTCCCCGCATCCAGCGCCTCGCCTTGCTGCCAGGTCGCAAACCCGGGGGAGGCCAGCACGTTGTTCAGAGCCATTACCAGCGCAAAGCGATCTTTCGCAGGATAAAATGTTTCCAGATTGAGCACACCAATTTTCTCGAACGGAGGGGTCTGGATGCGCTCAATCAGCCCTGGCAGATCCAGGTCATGGCCCTGCGACCATTCGTGCTGGAGCAGAGCGGAGAGCAGGATGCACTCCCGACTTTTTACCGGGTCGGCCTCTATTTTCAACAAGCCCAACAGGCTCGCGGCGGTGGTCTGCACGCGATCCGCCAGGGCCTCGGGATCATCCGTTTCGGGAGCCGCAAAAGATGCCAGCACGTTCACCGGCAGCCCACTCGTGCTGCCCGGCGTATAGATGGCCATGTCCACCTTCTCCCGCAACGAGCGGATGCGGTCCCCGTCCTGCCCCCACGACGCGAGACCCTTTTTCCACATCTCCGCCTGCTGCGTGGCGAAGGCCGCCGGCTCCATCTCTTTGCGGCGCGCATCCTCCTCGTTAATCCAGGGTCGGAAATCCTCCGGGCGCAATTCCGGAAAAGTGAGGAGCAAATTCCCAAGATCGCCTTTCGGATCGATGATGATAGCCGGCACCCCGTCAATTGCCGCCTCTTCCAGGAGAGCGAGGCAAAGTCCCGTTTTGCCGCTGCCCGTCATTCCCACACAGACCGCGTGCGTCACCAAGTCCCGGGAATCGTAGAGCAAAGGGACTTCAGCCGTTTTTTTAGCGGCCTGATCATGCGGGCTGCCGAGATAGAATGCGCCAAGTTTTTCGAACACAGAGGGGTCCAAAGCCATGGCGGGAGAATAGAACAACCTGCCACTTTGGCGAGAAATCCTCTTGCAGAAATCCACGCGCTGCGTTTTCTCCAAACGATGAAGTCTCTGCTCCGCGCGCTCCTGCTCCTCGTCGTGTGCACCGTCCCGGTCGTCGCCGAGGTGCAAAAGGAATACATCCTGGTCAGCGGGGGCCCGTCCCTGGACGAGTGGGAAAAATACAAAGCCGCCCCGCACGACCGCTGGTGGGGCAATTTTATCCGCGCCGCCCGCGTTCGCATCGAGGAACTCCGCAAAGAACACGGCCCAGGTGCCCGCATCACCTGGCTGGTTTATAAACCCGGCTACTCCCGACGCGCCGAGCGCCAGGACAAGTCCGACCTCATTGGCAACATTGTCAGCGTGCGCGACAAATACGGTGTCAACCTGGTGTTTTTCAACAGCACCAGCCAACTCATCAACTACCTCAACGCCGGCCAGCCCCGCAGTCAGGTGAAGATCGCCAACTTCGAGTTTTACGGGCACTCCAACCGCGCGTGTTTCATGTTCGATTACAGCAACGAAATCGACAGCGCTTCCAAAGTCTGGCTGCACGAGAACGAATTGAAACAAATCCACCGCGGGCTCTTCACCCGCGACGCCTTCGTGAAAAGCTGGGGCTGCCACACCGGCGAAAGCATGAGCAAGGCTTGGCGCGACGCCACCGGCAAAAAAATGATCGGGGCCATTGGCAAAACCAACTACGCCGACGGACACCTCCGCGGCTGGGTTCCGTCGCTAAGCCCAGGCGGCCGCTGGGGAGGCTAGCCTCCGCCGCGGCGGCCAACGCCGAACGCCGAACGCTCAACTTTCAACGCTGAAGTAAGGAACTCTCGGCTACCCGCCGGAAGGCAAATGCATGTCCCCATGTTTATTGGGAACCCCTTTTGACGGAACTCATGCACACGTTTGAGTGCCTGCTCAAAATTTCACGCCGAACCCAAAACGCCTCACTTGAGCGTTCAGAGTTCAGCGTTGAGCGTTCGACGTTTGCCAACGCCCCGTTGGTTACAAGGTTGGCGCAGTGCGGGTCTTGCTTTCCCAACGGGTCAGAAGATGGATGACCACGTTTGTGCCGAAGCGAAAGGAGGTGACGAGCGATTCCGTGGTGATGTTGCGCAGATACACCGAGCGGTTCTCGTAGATCGTGGAATTGATGGCGACAAATTGCCCGGACTGGTTTTTTCGGGTGTCGATCTGGCCCTGCTGATTCAGTCCGACCTGCCACATGTCTCCGTAGTCGTTGGCGGTATAAAGGATGGCGATCTCCCCGTAGATCTTCATCGCGAAGACGGGTTCCTGGTAAAAATTCAAACCCGGAGGCACTTCCTTGATTTCGGGAAAATACGTTTGCGTAAAGATGGGGTGGTTGTTGGGGAGCGGCTCGAAGTCCTTGTCCACATCGGGAATCACCCGCTTCATCTCGCGGCGGAACGCGATGTCGAAGCGCGAGCGCAATCCCGGCAACGAGCTATCTCCCCAGATACAACCCCCGAGGCGGATGTACTTCTGAAGCGTTTCCACCTCTTTATCCGTCAGCTTAAAATCCCGGGTGCCGGTCATGAAAATGAACGGCGGTTTGATGGCGAAGATTTGGTCGCTGTCGAGTTTGATGGCCACGACATTTTTGTAGTTGGTCTTGATCTTATCTTTCGACCACGCGCTCATGAGATAGAGGAGGTTTGGCAGGCTCCCTGTCTCGATCTTGTTCTGCACCACTCGAACCGTGGAGTTCCAGTTGCCACCCTGATACTGGCCGAGGTAGGCGGTGAACTCAAATTCACGGGAGCGAATGCCGGTGCCACTCCCCTGCCCCTTGCCCCACCCACCCGTGAAGGCCTTAATCTGCGAAGCCGCGGCAGTCGTGAGTCCGTCGGAGCTCATGCCTGTCGTGGGGGCGGCAACCGTCGTGGTCGTCGTCGTGGTGGCGGGTGCCGTCGTGACCGGCGTCATTATCGTGGGCGACATCGTGAAGTTCGCCGGATTCACCGCACTGGTGGTAATCGTGTTAAGGGGATTGGAGGCGCTCGGGGGAGCAACCAGAGTATTTACCGTGGGCTGCTGCACCTGCTGCGGTTGCTGGGGAGCTTGGGGGGAGTCGCTCGACTGAACGAACCCGCCACTCTCGCCCTCGAAATCCGGAGGTTCCTGCACCGCCTGAAAAAGCACCGTGCCGCCGAAGATCGCAATAAGGATGGCGTGCAGGGTAAACGAAATCGTGAAATCCCGGGAATTACTGAATTTGTCCAGAAACGTCTGAACGAATGGGGGCAGCTCTTTGGCCATCCCACCACACTAGTGCGCAGACCGGATGGTTTTCAAGTCTTTGCGGATGAAAAGTGGCACGGAATTCCTGCCAGGTTGGGCGGAACGGTTGCCGGCGGGCTGTCGGTGCCGCCACTCAACAAAACAGCCCCGGTCTTGCGACCGGGGCTGCTTGTTGATTTTGGACTGTGTGCGAGCTGGACTTTAGTAGTCCATGCCGCCCATTCCACCACCGCCCGGAGGCATGGCGGGAGCCTTGTCCTTCTCGGGGAGCTCGGTGATGAGCGCCTCGGTGGTGAGGAGAAGACCACTGATGGACGCGGCGTTTTGCAACGCGCTGCGGGTCACCTTGGCAGGATCCACCACGCCGGCCTTGATCAGGTCTTCGTAGGTGTCCGTGGCAACGTTGTATCCTTCGTTGCCCTTGCGTTTTTTGACTTCCTGAACGATCAGAGCGCCTTCCTTGCCGGCATTGTCGGCGAGGGTGCGGAGCGGCTGTTCGATCGCACGGCGAATGATCGCCGCACCGATGGCTTCGTCGCCTTCGAGGTTGAGGTTGTCGAGCACCTTCTGGGCACGCACGAGAGCGACACCGCCCCCGGGAACGATTCCTTCCTCAACGGCCGCACGAGTGGCGTGGAGGGCGTCTTCGACGCGGGCTTTCTTTTCTTTCATCTCGGTTTCGGTCGCAGCACCAACATTGATGACAGCGACACCACCGGCGAGTTTTGCGAGGCGCTCCTGGAGCTTCTCACGATCGTAGTCGGAAGTGGTTTCTTCGATCTGACGGCGGATCTGATTGACCCGGCCCTGGATGTCAGCGTTCTTGCCTTCACCTTCGATGATGGTCGTGTTTTCCTTGTCGATCGCGACGCGCTTGGCGCGGCCGAGGTCTTCCAAGGTGATGTTCTCGAGCTTGATGCCGAGGTCTTCAGTGATGCAACGGCCGCCCGTGAGGACAGCGATGTCTTCCATCATGGCCTTGCGGCGATCGCCGAAGCCGGGAGCCTTGACGGCTGCGACCTGGAGCGTGCCACGGAGCTTATTGACCACGAGGGTCGCGAGGGCTTCGCCTTCCACGTCTTCCGCGATGATCAGGAACGGCTTGCCGCTCTTCGCCACCTTCTCGAGAAGAGGAAGCAGATCCTTGAGGGAGCTGATCTTCTTTTCGAAGATGAGGATGTAAGGATTATCGAAGTTGACTTCGAGGCTTTCCGCGTTGGTCACGAAGTAAGGCGAGAGGTAGCCCTTGTCGAACTGCATACCTTCGACAACGTCGAGGGTGGTTTCGATCGACTTGGCTTCTTCCACGGTGATCGTGCCGTCCTTGCCGACTTTGTCCATTGCCTCGGCAATGATGTTGCCGATGGTGGTGTCCCAGTTGGCCGAAACGGTCGCCACCTGGGCGATTTCGGAGCTGTCCTTGACCTTCTTGCTGATCTTCGCGATTTCCGCGACGATGGCTTCGACGGCCTTGTTGATGCCGCGCTGGAGCGTGGTTGGGTTGGCCCCGGCGGTCACGTTCTTGAGGCCTTCTTTGTAGATGGCTTCGGCGAGAACCGTGGCGGTCGTGGTGCCGTCGCCAGCGATGTCCGAGGTCTTGCTCGCGACTTCGCGAACGAGCTGGGCGCCCATGTTTTCATAAGGATCTTCCAGTTCGATTTCCTTGGCGACAGTGACGCCGTCCTTGGTGATCGTGGGAGAACCGAATTTTTTGTCGAGGATGACGTTGCGTCCGGACGGCCCGAGGGTCGCCTTGACGGCTTTCGCCAGCTTTTCGACGCCACGCAGCAGAGATTGCCGGGCGGCTTCGTCAAACGAGAGTTGTTTGGCTGCCATAATATTTAGTAATTATTGATTGGTTGATTGTTGATGGAAGGGCTTAGCCGATGATGCCGAGGATGTCGTCCTCGCGCATGATCAGATAGCTTTCGCCGTCGATTTTGACTTCGGTTCCGCCGTATTTGGAAATGAGGACCTTGTCGCCTTTTTTCACGGTGAACTCGATGAGTTTTCCGTCCTCATCACGTTTGCCGGTTCCGAGGGCGACCACTTGGCCTTCCTGGGGTTTTTCCTTAGCGGTGTCGGGAATGATAATTCCGCCTTTTTTGACTTCCTTCTCTTCGAGCGCCTGAACGAGCACGCGGTCGCCGAGAGGTTTGATATTCACGCTGGCCATAGGGCTATGTGTTATTTATTTGGGTTTGGTTGGTTTTTAACGACTGTCCCGAATGCCGCGTAGGCGGCTCCGGAACTATTGGTTAAAGGGATTGCCTGGACGGGCGTTAGTTTTTCTTTTTGTCCTCGTCCACCATCTCGAACTCCGCGTCAACGACGTCGGCGTCCTTTTTGGTTTCGGACTGCGGGGGAGGTCCGCCCGCTTCGTTTTCAGCACCGGGCTGAGGCCCAGCCTGTTGGGCGGCGTTTTTGTAGAGCTCCGTGCTGATGTCCTGAAATTTCTGTTGCAGATCGTCGTTGGCGGCCTTGATCGCATCCGAGTCACTGCCCTTGAGGGCTTCGCGCACTTTGGCAATCGCGTCCTCGATGGACTTTTTCTGCGCGCCGTCGAGTTTATCGCCGAGGTCTTTGAGCTGCTTCTCACACTGGTAGGCGAGATTGTCCGCATTGTTACGAATCTCAATCGACTCCTTGGCTTTGGCGTCTTCCGCCGCATGAGCCTCGGCTTCCTTCTGCATTTTCTCCACTTCCTCCTTGGTCAGACCGCTGGATCCGGTGATGGAGATTTTTTGCTCCTTGCCGGTGCCTAGATCCTTGGCGGAGACGTTGAGGATACCATTAGCGTCGATGTCGAAGGTCACTTCAATCTGTGGCGTGCCACGCGGGGCCGGAGGGATGCCATCGAGGTGAAACGTTCCAAGCTGTTTATTATCGCGGCTGAGGGGACGCTCGCCCTGCAGAACCTTGATTTCCACACCAGGCTGGCTGTCGCTGTAGGTCGAGAAAATTTGCGACTTGCGGGTCGGGATTGTGGTGTTGCGGGGGATCATCGCGGTGGCAATGCCTCCCGCAGTTTCGATAGCCAGCGAAAGCGGCGTAACGTCGAGCAGGAGGACGTCTTTGACGTCACCCTTAAGCACACCACCCTGAATGGAAGCACCGATGGCCACAACCTCGTCGGGATTCACGCCCTTGTGGGGTTCCTTGCCGATAAGCGACCGCGCGGTATCCACCACTTTCGGCATGCGGGTCATGCCGCCCACGAGAACAAGCTCGTCGATCGTGCTCGCGGTCCACTTTGCATCGCTCAAGCAATCCTTGACGGGCTTGATCGTGCGCTCGAACAGATCATCGGTGAGCTGCTCGAGTTTGGAGCGGGTGAGTTTTTTCTGAATATGTTTCGGACCCGACTGGTCGGCGGTCACAAAGGGCAGGTTGATTTCGTATTCCTGCGTGGACGAAAGAGCGATCTTCGCTTTTTCCGCCTCTTCCTTGATGCGCTGGACAGCGTCAGGTTGTTTGGTGAGATCGATGCCGGTGTCGTTTTTAAACTCCCCGATGATCCAATCCATGAGACGGTTGTCCCAGTCGTCGCCACCAAGGTGGGTGTCACCATTCGTGGCCGCAACCTGGAAAACACCGTCGCCAATTTCGAGAGCACAGATATCGAACGTGCCGCCGCCAAGGTCGTAAACGGCGATCTTTTCGTCGGATTTTTTGTCGAGACCGTAGGCCAGTGACGCCGCGGTGGGCTCGTTGATGATGCGAAGTACTTCGAGGCCGGCAATCTTGCCCGCGTCCTTCGTCGCATTGCGCTGCGAATCGTTAAAGTAAGCCGGAACCGTGATTACGGCCTGGGTGATTTTTTCCCCAAGCTTGGCTTCCGCATCGGCCTTGAGCTTCGCGAGGATCATTGCCGAGACTTCCGGCGGACTGAAACGTTTGGCTTCCCCATTGACCGTCACCTCAATGTGCGCGTCGCCATTGGAGGCCGCGACCACCTTGTAAGGGACCCGTTTGAGCTCGTCCTGAACTTCAGAAAATTTTCGCCCCATGAATCGCTTCACGGAAAAAACTGTGTTTTGCGGATTGGTCACCGCCTGGCGTTTGGCAGCCTGCCCGACCAGACGTTCACCTGTCTTCGAGAATGCGACGACAGAAGGCGTGGTGCGCGCTCCTTCGGAATTTTCCAAAACGACAGGCTCTCCGCCCTCCATCACTGCCATGCAGGAGTTCGTCGTGCCCAAATCGATACCTAAAATCTTTGACATAATAAATTAGCTCACAGCTTAGAAGCATGATGCGTTCCCAGCGCGCCTGACGCCACGCATCCTATTGATTGATAACAGCTTATGTAAAAACAAACGATTCCTCCCACCCTCAGTCTGAGCCACTGTGGCGCACCAGGCGTTCGAAAACTGTGACAATGGCACACACCCGGCACACATAACGGCGCAGAATTCTGAAAAACCGTACGACTTTTCCCTCCGAAGGGACGTTATATGAACAGAGATTCATTTCATGAACACGGATTCACCAATCGAACGCCATTCCTCCCGCCGTCTGGAAAAGGACGGCCGTCGGCAGCGCATTCTCGCGGCGGCCGAGCGGGCGTTTAGCGCGGAGGGCTATCACAAGGCCTCCCTGGCGGAGATTGCTCGTCAGGCCGACCTCGCCGTGGGCACCCTCTACCTTTATTTCGCCGACAAATCGGATCTCTACGGCAGTGTGATCTTGGAAAAAATGCAGCAGATCACCACCAACTTCGAGGCGGCGCTGACGTCCCGGGAGTCCGCTTCCGCATGCTTAAGGGCGGCCGTGCATTCGCAATTCGCCTTCCATGATGCCAACCGCCATTTTTTCGAGATCTTTCTGCATCAGCATCAGGTGCAAAGCTCACCACTCCACTCCCGCCATTGGACCGAACTGGAAGACCTGAAACGTCGCATCCTCGTTCTGATCGAAGACTGTGTAGGCCGCGGTCAGGAGAGTGGCGAACTGCAACCCGGCGACACCCGTCTTTTCGCCGTTGCGTTCCTGGGAGTGACCCTGCAAATCATCCGTCAGGGCATTCGCGACCAATCTCCTAGCCGTCTCACCGACTCGGCGGATTTTGCCGCCGACTGTTTTCTCCACGGAGCTTCCCGCATATGAAATCATCCCTGCCTGTTGCCCTCGCCCTGGTCTCCCTGATG
Source organism: Terrimicrobiaceae bacterium (assembly GCA_041752695.1). Classification (GTDB taxonomy): domain Bacteria; phylum Verrucomicrobiota; class Verrucomicrobiia; order Chthoniobacterales; family Terrimicrobiaceae; genus CALCJD01. The sequence goes on along the minus strand of JBGSVZ010000092.1, from coordinate 57,777 downwards.
GGGGCCTGTAAAAAAGCGCCCGCCCCCCAGACTGGGGGTGCGCCTCCCGCCCCGGTGGAAGTAGCTCTCGTGGAAACCCGAGCCATGCCCGTCGAGATCAAGTCCATCGGCGCGGTCGAACCCATCGCCAGCGTGCAGATCAAATCCAAGGTTCAAGGTGAAATCCTCGACGTCCATTTTGCGGATGGCGCCCAAGTCAAGGCTGGCGACCCGCTTTTCAGCATTGATCCGCGCACCTTCGACGCCGCCCACAAACGCGCCCAAGCCAATCTCGCCATCGCGCAGACCACCGCTGAAAACGCCGCTGAGCAGGCCGAGCGCTACACCACCCTCATCAAACGCGGTGTCGCGTCCAAGGAACAAACCTCGCAATTCCTTTCCACCGCCGAATCCCAGAAATCCGAACTCGCCGCCCGCCAGGCCGATTTGGACGGGGCCCGGCTTTCGCTCGAATGGACCCGCGTGACCGCTCCCATCTCCGGGCGCGCCGGGGCGGCCCTGCTCAAAGCCGGCAATATCGCCCAACCGAACGTAGATACCCTTGCCGTGATCAATCAAATGCAACCCATCTATGTGGCGTTTTCGCTGCCTGAAAATTCCCTTGCCGATGTCCGCCAGTGGATGGACAAATCCAAACCGACCGTCACCGCCTACGAACCCGACAGCGGTCGGGAGCTTGGCAGGGGAGAACTCACGTTTATCGACAATGCGGTGGATCGTGCGTCGGGCATGATTACGTTCAAAGCCACCTTTCCCAACGCCGACGAGGCTCTGTGGCCGGGACAGTTTGTCGATGTGAACGTCCGGCTCGCGGAAGAGCCCAACGCGATTGTCGTCCCCTCCACCGCCGTTACGGAAGGTCAGAAGGGCTCGCAGGTTTTTGTGGTGGAAGGAGACATCGCCAAATTACGCAAGGTCGAGATCGAGCGATCCGTCGGCGGCCTTTCCATTATCAAATCCGGGTTGGAGCCTGGCGAACGTGTCATTACCACGGGCCAACTCCGCGTCAATTCCGGCGGCAAGGTGACGGTGAGGGAGGCTCGATGAAACGCCGAGAGCCGGAACCGCGACGGCGCGGAAAAGTGTCCAAGAGCGTCAAACTCCAGCCTCCCCCCGTCTCTCCCTCTCCGCGTCCCCGCGTCTTTCTTCACCCATGACTGACCTCTTCGTCCGCCGACCGATCATGACGACCCTCGTGATGCTAAGCATCCTTGGGTTCGGCCTCCTGGCGTATTCCCGCCTGCCCGTCAGCGATCTACCGAGCGTGGATTTCCCCACCATCACCGTCTCCGCCGGCCTCCCGGGAGCGAGCCCCGAAACCATGGCCTCCGCTGTGGCCCTGCCGCTGGAAAAAGAGTTTTCCACCATTGGCGGGATTGAGTCGATGACCTCCACCAGTTCGCTCGGGTCGTCCACCATCACCATCCAATTCGATCTCTCCCGGGACATCGACGCCGCCGCACAGGACGTGCAGGCCGCCATTTCCCAAGCGCAGCGCGATCTGCCCACCGACATGCCGGCGCCGCCGTCCTTCCGCAAGGTCAACCCCGCGGAACAGCCCATCCTTATGCTGGCGGCCTACTCCGATACTTTGCCCCACAGCAAAGTCGACGAATACGCCGATACTCTCATCGCCCAACGGCTTTCCACCGTCCTGGGCGTCGCGCAGGTCGATCTCTACGGCTCCCAAAAATATGCGGTCCGCGTAAAAGTCGATCCCCGCGAACTCGCGGCCCGCGGTATTGGATTCGACGAGGTCGAGACCGCAATTAAGGAGGCCAATTCCAATGCCGCCACCGGCGAACTCGACACCGGCGCAAAAGCCCGCACGGTTGAGGCCACCGGGCAGTTGACCAACGCAAAGGAATTCCGCGAGCTCATCGTTTCCTACCGCGAGGGGTTCCCCGTCCGCCTCCGGCAGATCGCCACCGTCCTCGACGGCGTCGAAAACGAAAAAAACCTCGGCTGGTACAACAACACCCGCGGCGTAGTCCTTGCCATTCAGCGCCAGCCCGGCGCGAACACCGTCGCCGTTATCGACCGCATCCGTGAGATCCTTCCCTCCTATCAGGCCCAACTCCCCGGCGGGATGAAACTGGAAATCCTTTACGACCGTTCGATGTCGATCCGCGAGTCCCTCCACGACGTCGAGTTTACTCTCATCCTCGCCATCGTTCTCGTTGTGCTCGTTATCTTTGTGTTCCTGCGCAACGTCCGCGCCACTCTCATCCCCAGCGCGGCTATTCCCCTTTCGATCATCGGCACTTTCGGAGTCATGTACCTCCTCGGTTTCAGCGTGAACAATTTCTCCCTCATGGCCCTCATTCTCGCCGTGGGTTTTGTGGTGGACGATGCGATCGTCGTCCTCGAAAACATCGTGCGCTACATCGAAAATGGCGACACGCCGATGGAGGCCGCGCTGAAGGGCGGGCGCGAGATCGGGTTTACCATCCTGTCGATGACCCTCTCCCTCGCCGCAGTTTTCATCCCCGTGCTGTTTATGGGCGGGATCCTCGGCCGGCTCCTCAACGAATTCGCCGTTACCATCGCCGTCGCGATTTTGCTCTCGGGTTTCATCTCGCTCTCACTCACCCCGATGCTCTGCAGCCGCTTTCTCAAGCAGGCCCACAGCGCCAGCAACAACATTCTTTTCCGCTGGTCGGAAGCGGTCTTCGACGGCGTTCTGAAGGGGTACGAAAAAACTCTCCGTCTCGCCCTGCGTTATCACCTCATCGTCAGCGTGATTGCCATCCTGATGGCCGCCGCCACCGTCTGGCTTTTCACCATCGTGCCGAAAGGATTCCTGCCCAACGAAGATACCAGCCGCATCATGATTTCCACCGAGGCCGAACAGGGAGTCTCCTTTGAGAAACTGATGGAACTCCAGCAACAAGCCGCCGCCATCGTCGGCAAGAACCCCAACGTCGAAGCCTTTATGTCCCGCATCGGCGGCGGACAGGGCTCTTCCGGAGGAAACACCGGCCGCCTCTTCCTCACCCTGAAACCACGCAGCGAACGCCCGCCCATCGAAGACATTGTCCGCCAGCTCCGCCGCGACCTCTCCGGCATCCCAGGACTAAAGGTTTTCCCGCAGAACCCGCCCACCATTCGGATCGGTGGCATGCAAACCAAAAGCCTTTACCAATTCACCCTCTTCGGTCCGAACCTTGACGAGCTCTACTCCGCCGCCTCCACCATGGAGGAAAAGATGCGCGGCACCCCCGGCATTATTGATGTCACCACCGACCTGCAGATTTCCAACCCCCAGGTGCTTGTTGATATCAACCGCGACAAAGCCTCCACCCTCGGCGTCACCGCCGCCCAGATCGAGCGCACTCTTGGTGCCGCCTATGGCCAGCGGCAGATCTCCACGATCTACACCCCCAACAATCAATACAGAGTCATCATCGAAGCCAACGAAGACTTTAAACGCGAAGCCGCCGATCTTTCCCGCCTCTACGTTCGCTCCTCCACCACCGGCCGCCTCGTCGCTCTTGACGCCGTGGCGAAATTCAAAACCCAGGTCGGCCCCCTCACCGTCCAACACCTCGGCCAGCTTCCCGCCGTCACCCTGTCCTTTGATCTCGCCAAAGGCACTTCGCTGAGCGACGTCGTTCCGAAAATTAATGCCCTCGCTGCCACCGAGATCGGCGAACAAATCGGCTCGCAGTTTCAAGGAACCGCCCAGGCCTTCCAAGCCTCCCTTGGCAACCTCGGCTTCCTGCTCCTCATGGCCATCGTTGTCATCTACATCATCCTGGGCATTCTCTACGAAAGTTTCATCCACCCCCTTACCATTCTTTCCGGCCTTCCCTCCGCCGGCTTCGGTGCGCTCCTGACGCTGCTGGTCTTTGGCATGGAACTCAACGTCTACGGGTTCGTCGGCCTCCTGATGCTCATCGGCATTGTGAAAAAGAACGCCATTATGATGATCGACTTTGCCCTCGAGGCTCAACGCAACGATAACCTACCGCCCGAACGCGCCATCTTCGACGCCTGCCTTGTGCGTTTCCGCCCCATCATGATGACCACCATGGCCGCCACCATGGGCACCCTCCCCATCGCCCTCGGCCTGGGCGCGGGCGGCGACGTTCGGCAGCCCCTCGGTCTCTCCGTGGTCGGCGGCCTCCTCATCTCGCAACTCGTCACGCTCTACATCACCCCCATCATCTACCTCTACCTCGAACGCCTCACCGGACGGCGCAAGGCGAAGTCCGGGCAGGATAAAAATTCGCCCACACCGGAATTGGCGCCCGCACCCTGAAAGATCGACAAATGGACGGACGACCTTGGCCTTCGGCCAACTTCATGCCCCGCATATTTCCCCCCACCCCCCACACCATCCAAATCGTCGGGAGTTTTCAGGAACTGGCGACGACGCCATTTGCCCACGGAATCAACGCCTTCTGCTGGCCGCGCGTGCTGACAGGGAATTTCGCGGAGATCGTCACCCAATTGGAGGTGCACCCCGGCATCAACACCCTCGACCTCGACGAGGTCGCCCGCCTGCCCCTCAGCGCAGCGGGCCGCGTGGCTCTCGCTATTCTTCTCGAAGACCAGCGATTGTTGCGAGCGTTGGGGCTTTCCCCTTCGCTGGACTGCGTGGCCCCCTCTCCCCCCGCGGAGGATCCCTCCCCATTGCGCACCGATGTGTCTTCCTTCCATGTCGACAGCGCCACCGTGGAAGCGGACACTTGGCTTTGCACCTATCATGGCGCTCCAAGCGAGGGACTGCCTAACGCCCAGGCCGTGCGACACGTGGATCTCCCCGAAACCCGAGCCAGACTACTCCGCGTTTGTGGCGGTGCGGACGATGAGGCGTTTTGCGAATTTCTAAACGACCACTATTTCGATCTTCACTACGCCCCTCTGCCTGAGGCTCAACCCTATTCATTTGGCGTCGGCAACCTCTGGCGGATCGCCACCGAATACCCCGGAAGTCCTGTTCTTCCCTGTATTCACCGAGCCCCTCTCACTCTGCCTGGAATGGAGCGCAGGCTCCTCCTGATTAGCTAGAGATCAGGGGCTCTTGATCTCCTCGCGCACGATCAGGAATCGCAGAGGAGGCGCACTGGGGTCCCGGCCCACCACCACCTCCACGGCAGAACCCGCCGGACCGCGGATCAGCATGATTACCTCCTTCAATTCCATCCCCACAACGGGCACACCGTTCACTTCCAGGATCGCATCATTCGGCAGCATCCCCGATTTTGCCGCACCGTAACCAGGGAGAAGGGCCGCCACATAAAACGCCTGCGTCGCAGCATCCTTGTTCACTGCGGCTCCAATGCCTCCGAATTTTTCCGCGCCCCCGATCACAAGTTGCCCGCCAGACCCAATCACCAAAGATCCCGATTGGGCCACCGCGCCCACGAGGGACGTGAGCAACAAGCCGAGGAGGAGATAAAGTTTCATAGCAGGAACTTTCCGACCATCGCCCCAAACCGCGAATTTGTCAGGCCTCATTGTCAGCAACAGCCTTCCACCGATGAGACGAAAAAATCCCCTCTTGCTGAAATCAAAAATGGGGTGATGGTTTTAGTCAGGATGAACTTCGACCCTACCGAGTTGGTTGGTCAGTCGCTCACCCTTGTGCGAAACGAAGGGACCTCTTGGTCGTTCCTTTTGAGCGGCGGGGATGCCATTTTTACCGAGGAACCCTGGCGGGTCGTGACATTGCAGGGAATCCTCATTTCCTCGATGGACGATCAGGAGCACTTTGGTCAGTCATCTCCCATCGACGCGGAGGAAGTCGTCACGGCGGCCCTGCAAGGGGAGAGCATCACCCTTGCGACCTACGACGCCAGAACCGGCGACCTTGGGATTCATTTCAGCGGCGACCGCGTAGTACAATTTCTGCAACTTTCCAGCGGCTACGAGTCGTGGCGGCTGCACCTGCACGATTCGGAGTTTATCTGCCTTGGCGGCGGCGCGCTGGCCGAGTTTCCCCGCGCAAAAACGACCTGAGCTAAGATATAGTTCGGCGCAATCGTGGCGAACGGAAATACTCGAGGCATGAGCCGGAATTTTGAAGAGCTGGATTATCGGGAAACCCCGCTTGGCCCGCTGACGCTGCAACGGCGGCGCGTGGCGATGTTGGACGACCGGGAGGTTTACGAGGTGAAACTGGGCGGCGAATACCTCATGTCGAGTTTGTTTCACAATGCCGAGGTGGCCGTCGCCCGGCTCGGGCTCGCGGCCTGCGACGGCGATGAGCTCGTTGTGGCCGTCGGCGGACTCGGGCTCGGCTACACCGCGCGCGCCGCTTTGGAGGATTCGCGCGTTCGTTCGCTGGTCGTAATTGATGCGCTGGCAGAAGTGATCGGATGGCACCGGGCCGGACTCGTCCCGCTCGGCGCCGGACTATCCGCCGACGCCCGCTGCCGGATGGTGCACGCGGATTTTTTCGCGCAAGTGCGGGCCGGGACGCTCGATCCGGAGGAACCGGATCAAACATTCCACGCCATCCTGCTCGACATCGATCACACGCCACGCTTTCTCCTGCACCCGAGCCATGCCGCATTTTACGAGACCGAAGGTCTGGCTCGCATGGCAGCCTTGCTACGGCCAGGAGGCGTGTTTGCCATGTGGTCGGATGGTGGGGCGGATGCGGAATTTCTGGCCTCGCTGGCGGAGGTCTTCACGGAGCCCCGCGCTGAAACTGTTAGTTTCGAAAACCCCCTGCAAGACGGCGAGTCGTCGAGCACGGTGTATGTTGCACGGCGAGCCGATTCCTGAGAACCGTCAGCCCAGAGTCGACAGCACCTCTTCCGCCCTGACTTGGCGCGTTCGGTCGGTTTTGTAGAGTCGATGGATGGCGGGATTCGGTGCGGTGGGCAACCCGTACTTCATCTCAGCGATGGATAGACCCAGCTTCTCCAACGCAAAGACAGCCGCACCGCGCAGAGAGGCTTCGGGTTCGGGATTCGCATAAACGGCGCGGCCCATCACGTTGGCCAGGCGCCGGAGTGCAGATTTCGATTTTAGGATGCCACCGGCCACGATCCATTTCGGTTGGGCATCGCCCGCCAGCATTTCGGCAATCATGCCAAGACGGTGATAAAAACCTTCCGTGATGGCCTGGAGGAGGTCCAACGAGGAGGTGCTCTGACGCAGGCCGACGATGGCCCCCATCGCCGTTTCATCCCATGTAGGGGCGCGTTCGGCCGTCCAAAAGGGGAGCACGGTCAGGCCGTGGCTGGGGCCAGGACGGTCGGAAAGTGCTTTCTCGATGGCGGCAGAGTTGTCCGGAAGACGCAGCTCACGCAAACACCAGGCATGGAGATTTCCGGCGTTGCTGACGGCCCCCCCAACCAGATAACGCTGGGCGTCCACGCGATAGGCAAAAAGACCGAAGGGGGCCTTGGCGACCGGGCCCACACGCATGATGCGTAATGCGGCGCTGGTGCCGACATTAATCGCGCCGCGACCGGCATCTACCGCGCCTGACCCAAGGTTGCTGGCCGCACCGTCGCCAATGGCGGGAAACCAAGGCACCCCTCGCCAGTCGGCCGGCTCGTCGCCGACCGAAAGCATGCGGTCCGCGGAAAAGTTGCAGGCCTCGAGCAACCGAGGGCTCCAAGCGAGCTTCGTCGGATCAAACAACCCAGTCCCCGTGGCCATGCCAAAGGCGCAGCGCGATTTACCCGCCAGCCGCCACTGCACCCATTCGCCGGGAGACATCCAATAATGCACCCGACGGAACCTCGATCGGTCGGTGCGCTGCAACCACCGCAGCTTCGCCGGCCAGAACGAACTCCGAATCATACACCCGGTCTCGGCATGAACTTCCCGCTCACCCAGTTCCTCCCGCAGCCGTGCTGCGTCCTCGCGGCAGCGGGAATCGGCCCACGTGTAAATGGGCGTGAGCGGATTCCCCTCCGCATCCGTGCCCAGCAGACTGTGCCAGAAACACGACATCCCGACCGCCGATATCGTATGCCAGCCGGTTGTCGCCTCCTTGATACAGGCTTTTGTCTGACGCAGGACATCAAACGGATCGAGTTCCGCCTTGCCGTCCCTCCCAGTTTTTAAGGTGTAAATCCGCTGCGCAACCGTGCCCGGAACACGTTTACCGCGGACATCAAACAACCCGGCCCGGACGGAGGAGGTGCCGAGATCAATGGCAAGAACAGGAGGTAACTTCATCGGGAAAGACGGCATCATTTCCGCATCTGCGGGCGGAATGCCAAACATTTTCCGTGCCGCCCCCGCCACCGGCTTCGTATGATTTTGATCATGACGTTGAAAGACACCCAAAACGAACACGACACGCGCCAGATTCCCATCGACCGCGTGGGGGTGAAGGACCTGCGTTATCCGATTCAGATTCGCGACAAAAATCACTCCGTCCAGAGCACCATTGCCACCGTGCAACTCACGGTCGATCTGCCCCACCATTTCAAAGGCACTCATATGAGCCGCTTCGTCGAGGCCCTCAACTCGCATGGACCGGTCCTCCACGTGGACAATATCCGCGAGATTCTGGAGCAGCTCACGAAACGGCTGGAGAGCGACTGCGCGCATGTCGATTTCGAGTTTCCCTTCTTCCTCGAAAAACTGGCCCCCGCAACAAAAGCCCCCGGCCTGATGGACTACACGGCGCGCTTTAACGCCACTCTGGAAAAGGGAAAAATGGATTTTATCGTCACGGCCGTCGTTCCCGTCACGACCCTCTGTCCCTGCTCCAAAGCCATCAGCGCACGCGGCGCTCACAACCAACGCGGTCAGGTCACCCTGGCGATCCGCTTCCAAAAACCCATGTGGATCGAGGACATGATCCGACTCGTGGAAGACTGCGCCAGCAGCGAGCTTTACAGTCTCCTCAAACGGCCTGACGAAAAAGAGGTGACCGAGCGCGCCTATGACAATCCGGTTTTCGTCGAAGACCTCGTGCGCAACATCGCCGCCCGCTGCAACGCCGATCCTAATATTACCTGGTACCGCGCGGAAGCGGAAAACTTCGAATCCATTCACAATCATAACGCTTATGCCTTGATCGAAAAAGCGGGCTGAAATCCCGGCCAAGAAGACCCTTTCAAACCGTCCGCCGATGATTGATGGTAAGACATGATACGGCGCCTTCTTTCCTCTCTGCTTTTTCTTGCCCCCGCCCTTCCCGCGCTGGGGGCAGAGGCTCATCAAGGCAGCCACCATATTTTCCACACCGACTTCGAAACCCCCGAGATCCCTGAAGCCTGGCGGAACGAGGGCTCGGGTTCGGCGGCGCCCGAGGAAATTGCCGGCCGCTCAGCCGCATTGGCGGTGACATGCGGGCAGCCTGGAAATCACCTTGTTTCGATCCCCCTTCCGCTTGACCGGATCCGTGGATTCCGCGTCACCCTTTCCGGCCGGGTGAAGGCCGAAAACGTGAGCAAACCCGCCGAACCGTGGAATGGGGTGAAGCTAATGGTTTATACCGTTTCTCCCAAAGGGCCGGATTACCAGGGAGTCATGGAACTTTTCGGAACCTTCGACTGGAAAGACCTGGGCCTCACCGTGATGATTCCGCCGGATGCCACCGAGGCCTCAGTCATCCTCGGACTCCAGGACGCCAGCGGGAAGGCCTGGTTCGACGATGTGAACGTTTCCATTTCCGCCACCCCGAGGGTCCGCCCCGTCGCACAGCCCACCCTTCTGGAGCCGGAAGACCTGGACCGCAGAAGCGATGCGCCCCGTTTGCGGGGCGTCATGTACGGCCCCAAAGGCAAGGAAGAGGACCTGCGGGAACTGGCACAATGGAAGGGCAATCTCATCCGATGGCAGTTCTATTGGTGGGATGGAACGTTTCCGGAACGGCGGCTGGACCTCGCCCTTTATGACAAGTGGCTCGAAGAGACCATAACCGAAGTCGACCGATGGCTCCCGCTCTGCCGCGAACTCGGGATTCGGGTCGTGATTGATCTTCACACGCCGCCCGGCGCCGGAGCGTCTGGCCAGTTAGCCATATTTGAAAAAGAGGCTTATCAGCAAAAATTCATCCAGGTCTGGGACCGCCTTGCAACCCATTACAAGGACAAACCGGGCATCTGGGGTTACGACCTGATTAACGAGCCGGTCGAAGGCAAAGTCGCCGCAGGCTTACTTGACTGGCGGGCCCTCGCCGGGCACGTGGCGCAACGTGTCCGCGCCATTGATCCCAAGCGCGCCATCATCATCGAACCCGGCCCGCACGGGGGCTGGGGCAATTTGGAATTTTTCGAACCTCTCGACGTCCCCGGAATCGTGTACAGCGTTCATTTGTATGAACCGATGAAATTCACCCACCAAGGTGTTCTCGGCGGGATGCCGGCCGGAAAAGAGTATCCCGGAACGTTCGACGGCGTCTATTGGGACAAGGCGAAAATCAAGGAAACCCTGGGGCCGGTCCGCGAATACCAGAAGGATTATAACGTTCCCATTTACGTCGGCGAATTTAGTGCCCCGCGTTGGGCTCCGGGCGACAGCGCGGCACGGTATCTCCGCGATTGCATCGAGATTTTTGAAGAATACGGCTGGGACTGGTCCTATCACGCCTTTCGCGAGTGGCACGGCTGGAATGTGGAGGTAAGAGCCGACTTTCTGGAGGAGTCGTCTTCTCTCGAACCAACCTCCCGCAAAAAAGTGCTGACAGACGCCTTCTCCCGGAATCAGCGTGCCCCTGCAATGAGATAGGGCCTACTGCGGCGCCTTATAAGCAAGCCGTCCCCCCAGACGCTGCCATTCGCGATGCAGGAAAAAATAGAGGATCGAGGACGCGATAAGCCAGATCAAGTTCCAGACGGGAACAAATCGGTAACATTGCACGGGATCCGGGTGCAGGGTTTTCGCCAGATCCAAAAAGATTCCGCAGGCCAATCCTCCGACCATCAAGCCAGCCGAACGAATCAAGGCGTTGGCGGAACAAAACTGCCCATACCGCTCCTGGGGAAGGAGTTGCATAAACATGGGAAGCTCGGCCGCCCCGTGCAGCGTGACGATGGTCAGTCCCACCACACTGATTCCCAGATAGATGTAAAAAGCGGTCTGGTCGGACAGCATCGGTCTCCCAAACAGAAACGCAATCGAGAAGGGGGCGAGCATCGATTGGGCAATGGTCGAAACCAGCAGGACTCTCAAGGGGTGATACCGGTCCGCGATGATTCCTGCAGGATACAGGAGAATGAGGCTTAGGACGCCACAGACACCGGCCACCTTGCCAAAGGTGGCAAGATCGATTCCGACAATCCCTGTCGCCCCGAGAACCCCGTAGGCCGCCGAGACCCAGGTCATGGCATACGCGGCATTCCCCAGGAAAAAGAACCAATAAAAGCGGTGGGAAAAACATTCCACGCCGTAGGTTTTGATGCTGGAGATGAGTCCTTCGTTTTTGTCAACGTTCTCCGGGGGCGGAGGATACTCCCCCTCCTTCACCTTCCAACACATGAGGATGAAGGCACTTAGATAGAGGAGGCCGGAGAAGAGAAAAATCTCCTGCATGTGCGTTTCGGCAAATTTGAAAACGAAAAAACTATAGAGGGTGCCCGCGGCGGTTCCGACCATGCGAAACAACGCCATGAACCGCGCCAGAAAAGCGTGGGGGACGACATCATTAAAGAGGTAATAATAGACCGACGTAATGAAGAGGTTGAAAAACTGGAAACAAACCATGAAAACCCCGATCACAATCAGGAGAATGTTCAACTCAGAGCCGGTTCCACCCAGCACAACCCGCTGAACCCACCGGCCGATCGGTTCGGAGAAGCCGAGCAGAATCAGAAAGAGGACCAGAAAGGGCGTGGCCCCCGCCAGAAAGGGAATCCGTCGCCCCCACGGGCTGCGGAACCGGTCGCTCCGGAAGCTGACGAACGGATTGATCACCATGTTCATCAGGTTCGGAATCGTCGTCAGAATAAGGCCCATCGCCCAATTGGGTGCGCCAATGGCGTTAAACTTCAGCGGCATCACACTTGGGACCACTGTCTCCATCAGAGTGAAACAAAAGTCCCCCCACAACAAATACGCGAAGAGGGTGAACAGACCCGCCTTCGTGTAGCTGAGCGTACCGACCTTGTACCGAGCGGCTTGAACGTCAGCGACCGCACCCCCTGTTGCCAGGTGTTCTGGAGCAGCCACAAATCAGGGATTGGCCGGCTTCACAACAGGCGCAACGGGTCCATCAACCGGCGACGCCAAGTCCTTGCGCTGCCAGGCGCGCACGTAATCGATGACAAAATCGTCAGGCAGGGTCTTGTCATCAATCCCATTATTGTCCCAACCACCCGAGACATGGGTGAACATGATGTCCGATGCCACATTCGACATCCGAGGAGTCTCCAGGCGGGCTACTTCCTGGCCATTGGCGTAAATTACGGCCAGCCCAGGCAACCAGAGCAATCCGGAAGTCACATACCCATCCTTATCGGGCTGAAAATAGATTTTGGTCGTGCCCGTCTGTTTGTGTTCCTTGCCGTAGCCGTCCCAGTGGAAGGCGATGTTAAATCGATAGGGACCCCACCGGGAAAGAAATTCCATAATATCAAATTCCATGGCGCCGCGCCCGGTATCCGCCCGCTTCCACTGGGGTCCCTCCGCTTCGCCCCGATCCGGCATCAGCCAGAAGGCGGGCCAGAGACCGGGGCCAGTGGGCAATTTCATGCGGGCCTCAAAATAGCCGTAGCGCTGCACCCATTTGCCATACGTGTCAAGAAACCCGGTGGCATAGTCGGTCTGCTTAAGCTTCGGGTCATCGTTATGGAAACCGGTCTTTTTCTCATACCGCAGGATCGCTTTGCCGTCCTTGAGAATCACATTGTCTTTACTGAAATGACTGCGCTTATCCCAGTAATTTTCCGTGTAGATCCGCCATTTCGTTTCGTCGAGCGTGCCGTCGTCAAATTCCTCGGAGAATGTCTGCACCCAGTCGCCCTCCACCGGCGGCTTCTTGCCCAGCCACTCCGGCATTTCCGGAGCGGGAGGAACGTCGGCAATGATGGAAGTCACCGCCAACGATTGGGGGCCGGTTTCCGGGCCCTGACTGATGACAATAGGACCCGCTGCATCGCTAATGAATTTCGTCCCCGTGTTGGGTTGCCCGTCCCAGGCGGTTTTATCCAGTCCCTTGATGCCCTGCCAGGGGACCTTGGGGATGAAGGAAACTCCGACTTCCTTTTCCTCTCCCGGCGCTAGGGCCGCAGACACGGGGTCCGCCGGACCGTCGTTGCTGCTCACCACAACCTTCGGCGTGATGGCCGAAGTGCCCGTGTTTTTGAGACGGACGCGCACTTGCAGTGCGTCGCGGAGATCCCATTTTCCCAGGACAGGCTTGATCGCGACGGATTGCCCGGTTTTGCCTTCCACAAAATCGATTTTCAGCACCGGCCCGTCCAAGGAAACAGAGGCGCCATTTTTCGCCTCAAGTTGCTTAGCGGGGTCCACGGATTCCCCGGGAAAGATGACCCCCTTCTTGGGAATGACGCGCACGGATTTGGGATCGACCGGGGGTTTTTCGCCCGCCGGGCCCGCTGCCTGGAGCGTCTCGATCCGGAAGGATTGGGCGTAAGGACGCTTTTCAGAGAAGAGGAGGATCTTTTCAATCTCGGCGGGATTCACCTTGAAGGCCGGCTTGAAGCCATAAGAAAAACCAAAAATCACTTTCAAAAGCGCGGTTTCCCCGGGCTTGATCGTTTTGTTCTCCGTATTCCAAGGACTGAGTTTCCAATCCGCTTTGGCATCCACCCGCAGAGCGAGCGAAAGAGCGGCCGTCCCTGTATTGACGACCCTGGCCTCGACATGCCCGGAGGAGGATAAGTCCCACACGGCATCACCATCCGGAGTCAGATTTATGCCTGGATATCCTTCCGTGCCGGGTTGAATCGTAATATCAAATCCCGCGGGATCCTGACAGGAGGCCACCTTCAGGTCGGGGGTGTTGGGTTTCATCCGCGCCGCGGTTTCGGCCAAGCTGGGTGCCAGGAGGTCTTTGGACGACTCGGCGGCGGCAAGGGGTGAGGTAAGTACGGCGACAAACACCGCTGCTAACGCAGGAATTTTCATAAAGTCTCAAGCGGTCGTTATTGAGCGGTCGGATCCACGGCCGGTTCGGCGTCGATCTCAGTGATCATCACGGAGGAAAGCCCATCTTCCCCAGCGCGCCGTAAGTTGACGATCCCCCGCAAAAAGTCATCGGTCTTGTAAACCGCCGGAGCCTTGATCGAATTTTTCAGAACGAACGTCTTTTTCGTCTTAAGGTTTGTCAGCATGGTGACCGACTCCCAGTCAGACTTTTCGCCAAGGTTGGTCAACGTCAGCGACATCTGCAAGGGATCGGATTCCGCATCGGCCGGACCCAGACCGAGCGCTTCCTCGGGGATGACTGCCACCGACTCACCTTCCACTTTGGTTTGCTCCTCCGCTTTGGCAAAACGGAGACGATATCCGCCGGCCTCCGTGTCACGGGCGAATTCGGCGAAAAACGGCATATTGTTAGGCCCGACCGGAAGGAACAACCCCCAGCCCAGGCCCAACACACGGCCCTTCTTGGGCCCCGGTTCCTGTTTGACGATAAAGTTCGCCGTGGTCGTCAGGGCCATTCCCGCATCGAAGGTGTCCCGGCCGAGCGGCACTTCCCGGTCAAAATAGAAACCGTAGGAGGCGGCATGGGACCCGCCGGTGTTGTCGGTCATTTCCAGCCCCACTCCGGGTCTGACGACAAAGTCAGCGTTGGCTGGAGCCTGAACGTTAAGCTTCCAGCCTGGCTGAGAGACCAGTGGCCCGGCAGGCAGCGACGCCGTGGTGAAATCCACGGGGTTCGGCTCCGCCCAGGCTGAGCTTAGAACTGCGAAGGCGGCTACCAAAGTTGTCCTGATGGGGCTGAGCGAAGGGGCTTTCATGGTTTGGCGGCGGCGTTTTTTTCCAGTCGATCCTTCAGTTGCCAGGCGCGGACAAATTCCACCTCCATGACATCGGGCAGTTTGGAAAGGTCCACATCCTTGGCGGCCCAACCGCCCATCTGGATATTTAGTTTCAGATAAGACGCCACATCGGAAACGCGTTCGTTTTCCCATTCGATGACTTTTTTGCCGTCAATAAACCAGGTAAGTTTTCCGGGTTCCCAGAGGAGACCAAAGTTGTGCCAACCGTCCGGCGTGGGTCCAAAATAAACGTGGGTCGAGCCCCATTGTTTGTGGTCAGATCCATACCCATCCCAATGCACCGCCACGTTGTTGCGCCCCGGGCCCCATTCGCACAGGTGCTCAAGGATGTCGATTTCCATGGCACCGTTGCCGGTGTCACGGCGCTTCCAGGTGTCCAGGCCCGAGTCCCGGCCGCGGTCGGGCATCATCCAGAATGCCGGCCAAAGCCCTCGAGCAGTCGGCAACTTCACCCGCGCCTCGAAATATCCGTAACGTTGGGTCCATTTGTCGAAGGACTGCACCAATCCGGAGGTGTACTCCCGACGCCCGAGCGACGAATCGTTATTTTCATGACCGGCCAACTTTTCGGCTTTGATCACCAGCCTGCCATTTTTGACGGTCACGTTTTCCGGAGCATAACGTTGCAATTGGCCCGGCTGCGGTCCGTCCCAGGGGAACCGGGGCGTCCAAAGTTTGGTATTGAGGCTGTCTCCCTCGAAGTTTTCATCAAGGGTTTGAACCCAGTCTCCTGGCACGGGAGGGCGTTGACCAAGCCAATCCGGCGGAGTCGCCGGAACCGTGCGGTCCGCAGGTTTGGTGAGGGCCGTGTTGCTGACCCTCTCGCTGCCACTCCCGAAGGCTTTAAGATCACGGATCAAAAGCGTGGTGGGTTGTTTCGGACGTTCGAGGAAAAGTTGGATTCCGGTGACCTGGGTGGGATCGAGATCAAACCCCGGCGCGCCGCTATCCTTTCCAAAGACCAGTTTAAGGACCTTGGTTTCACCTGGCTCAACATAAGACATTTCGGTATTCCACGGCTCGAGCTTCCAATCGCCCGGGTTGTCCACCCGCAGAGCGGCGCGAACCTTTACCGGGCCGGTATTAGTGAGTTCGATCTGGACACCGGAAAACGCCTGCAAATTCCAGCCCAGGCCTGCGCAGGGAAATTTAAGATTGGGGTAATTATCCGGAGAGAATTCCGCCTTGATGGCAGGAGCCCCGGACGAGGAATCGAGCGAGACCTTGACATTCTGGGTTTGCAGTTTCGAAAGATTAGGCTCGCCATCGAGCGGGAAAAGTTCTCCCCCGATGCTGGGTGCATTGGGATTATCGGGAGCAGGAGGCAACAATCCTCCGCTCGCCGGAGCGGCCTCCGCTGCGGTCGCCACGGCCCGCTCTCCCGCTGTCCCAAAGGGCTGAATACTGCGAATCACCAGACTTCCCGCCGTGGCGGACGGGTTGGCAAAAATCTTTACCCGCGACACTCGGGAGGCATCAAGCGGGTATCCGGCCCGCCCGAAAGACTGGCCGAAAGTCACGGTGGCGGTTTTCACGGCGCCTGGTTCCAGCCAGATGGTTTCCGTATTCCAAGGGGATTTTTTCCAGTCCCCGGGATTGTCCACCCGCACGTTAAACCCGACTTTGCCAGACCCTTTGTTTTCAACCGCAACTTCGACTCCCGCAGCAGCGGAAAGATCCCAGGGACCGCCCTCCTCGAAGTCGACACCGGGATACCCCTGACTGGCAGGAAAATTCAGTTGGAGAGCCTTGGTGCCACCGTCTTCCACCACGGCGACCTCGGCAGAGTTCTCGGTCTTGAGAGACGCCACATCGAGAGAGGCAAAATCGATAAGAGAAACACCGGCATTCGCCGGAGAGGCAGGGGCGCTTTTTGGACTGGCGGCCGCAGTTTTCCCAGCCTGTGACGGAGTGGTTTGCGCCCGGGAAGAAGCACCCACGGCTTTGATATCGTGAACAAGAATTGCTCCCTCCTGCTTGGGTTCCGTGGCAAAGATCTTCAACTTGGACACTGCCGCCGCATTCAGGGGGAAACCCGGTTTTCCGAACGACTCGCCAAAATTCACCGTAATCGTGCCGCCCGCCCCGGGTTTGAGCCAGACGACGTTCGAGTTCCAAGGGGACTGACGCCAGTCCCCGGCATTTTCCACGCGGAGAGTGACGCCCAGATTGGTCGTGCCAGCATTAGTGACATTGGCCGCGATGCCACCAAAAGCGGCCAGATCCCATCCGCCAACCGGCGAGGCGAAATCAACCCCCGGATACCCTCCGCCACCCGGAAAAGAAATCTTCAGTACCTTGGCACCCGCTTCGTCTTCGACGGCAACGTGGGCTCCATTTTCGGTCTTGAGCGCGCCGACATCAAGGTCGGCGGGAATAACAAGGTCTCCGGGCGTCTGCGCGACAACAGATTCAAGGAAACAAAGAGATGAAAGGGCAAGTAGGGGCAGAATTTTCATGGGAATCAGCAAAAGCAATTAGGAGGCGGAGACGTCTTCCAACGCTCCGTTTTCTGGCGAATCCTGCCACGCGGGAACGGAGGATTCGGAAAGGTGGGCCGCGCCATACAATGTCGCGCCGTTGGAGGCGATGACGTCCCGGAACCAGAACGCGGAATCCTTGAGAGTGCGGCTCTGCGTTTCGTAGTCCACGTGCACGAGTCCGAAGCGGTGTTTGTAACCCTCCGCCCACTCAAAGTTGTCCATGATGGACCAGTGGAAATACCCCCGAACATCCACGCCGTCCGCGATAGCCCGGTCGAGTTCTCGCAGATAACGCCGGAGAAAATCAATGCGACCACCGTCCCGCACCCGCCCATCCAGATCCACCCAATCACAATGCGACAGACCGTTTTCCGTGATCACGACGGGAAGTTTGTAACGCTCCGCGAGGAACTTGGGTCCCCAATAGAGCGACTCCGGAGAAACCGGCCAGAGAAAATGCGTCTGGGGATGGCCCGCCGGTCGCACGATCGATTCCGGCTGACCGTTCTCTCCCGCCCGTATGACAGAGCTGGAATAGATATTGCAGCCGTAGAAATCGAGCGGCTGGCAAATGGTTTCCATATCACCCGAGCGGACCTTGGGAGCATGTTTGCCGTAAGCGCGCAGGCCTTCCTCCGGATAATGGCCCAAGACCGGAGGATCCCCCCACCAGCGGTTATTCCAAAGATTGTCGGGATAGATATCCGCCATCGCCTGCATGGCGGCGGCCGCATCCGCCGCGGAGTTGGTGGCCGGCTGCGAGATGCACCCCACCGGAGCCCAGCC
The DNA here is from genome assembly GCA_041752695.1 of Terrimicrobiaceae bacterium. Lineage (GTDB taxonomy): Bacteria > Verrucomicrobiota > Verrucomicrobiia > Chthoniobacterales > Terrimicrobiaceae > CALCJD01. The sequence continues at coordinate 39,617 of JBGSVZ010000092.1, read as the reverse complement.
AATAAGCGGCGCACTTTGCGCGCGGGCGCGGATCACTTGGACAGCCAGCCCATGAGCTTTTAACGCGTGATGGCCGGCAAGAAGCACCTCCGACATCCCCAGCTTCAGCCCCGGAGCGTGTTCCCCTGTCAGGTGTCCCATACCCACAAAACACTGCGGCTCATTCAGCGTGATCCAATGCGAGACCCGGTCGGAAAGGCGATCCACCACGACCTCGGAATAGTCCGCGAACCAATGGGGGCTTTCGGGATTCAGCCAGCCCCCGCGCAAGAATAGATCATACGGATAGTCCCAATGGAAAAGAGTCACCCAGGGTTGGATGTCCGCAGCAAGGAGTTCGTCGACCAGACGGTCGTAAAAATCCAGCCCGGCCTCGCTCGTCCCTCCGGCGCCCGAGGGCATCACCCGGGGCCAACTGACAGAAAGGCGGTAAGCCTGAAGACCGATCGCCTTCATCAGGGCCACATCCTCTTTGTAAAGATGGTAGTGGTCGCAAGCGGTGCGGCCGGTGTGTCCATCCCAGACCCGGCCCCGCTGTTCCGCCAGCATATCCCAAACCGAAGGGCCTTTGCCATCAGCATCCCAGGCCCCTTCGATTTGATAGGCGGCGGCCGCAGCGCCCCAGGTGAAATTATCGGGAAAGGAGGAATTCATGAAATCAGGCGAAAAGAACTCAGGGGAAAGGACACTTCAAAAGCTTAGCGAAGGAACAGACGGGCGATAGGGCCAGATATGATCATTTTCTTGTCGATATCTGACCACGAAGGAGCCAAATGAGTCAGACAGCCACCAATTTCGCTTTCGTCTTGCCGTAATTTGATTTCTCTGAAATCTTCGCGCTCTCCCATGAAATTCCCTCCCACCTTCACTTGGGGTGCTTCCGGATCCGCCTATCAAATGGAAGGAGCCTGGGACGCCGACGGAAAGGGGCTGTCCGTCTGGGACATGTTCACCCGGGACGGCTCCCACATTTGGGAAGGACATTCCGGCCGGGATGCCTGCAATCACTATCAACGCTACCAGGAGGATGTCGCCCTGTTTCAAAAAATTGGTTTGCAGGCCTACCGGCTCTCGGTGTCATGGGCCCGGGTTTTACCCGAAGGAGACGGCCGCATTTGCCGCAAAGGCCTTGATTTTTATGACCGTCTGGTCGACGTGCTTCTCGCCGCCGGAGTTCAGCCTTGGGTGACTTTGTTTCACTGGGATTTTCCCTACGCACTATTTCTCCGTGGAGGATGGCTAAATCCTGAGAGTCCCGAGTGGTTCGCGCGCTACACGACTGCCGTCGTAAAACGTCTTTCTGATCGGGTCCGCCACTGGGTCACCCAGAGTGACCCTCAATGTTTTCTCGGTCTGGGCCATGGCACCGGCGAACATGCACCCGGCCTGAAACTCGACTTCCCGGAACTGCTGCTCGCCGCGCATCATTCCCTCATTGCCCATGGGCGCGCGGTCCAGGAGATCCGGACCAGTGCTCTGACCAAACCCGTGATTGGGTGGGCTCCCTCCACGACGGTTTTTTATCCGGCCAGCCCAAGCCCCGAGGACCGCGAAGCTGCCCGCCTTGCCACGCTCTCCGTCCACCCTGGCTCTCTCTGGAATAATACCTGGTTGGGAGACCCTGTCGTATTTGGGCACTACCCCGAAGACGGCCTCCGACAGCATGGGAACGCGGTGCCGAAACACACCACGGCGGAAATGAAAACCATTCAGCAACCGCTCGACTTTTTCGGCTGCAACATTTTTCAGGGCATACCGGTCAAGGCTGATGCCGACGGCCATCCCGTCGCCGTACCCTTCCCTCCCGGCCACCCGCAGACTCTCTATCTCTGGAAACAAACGCCGGAAGCACTCTACTGGGCCTCCCGGTTCCTCGGCGACCACTACAAACTCCCGCTGGTCATCACGGAAAACGGCATCACCTGCTCGGACTTTGTCAATCTCGACGGGCGGGTCCACGATGCCAGCCGGATCGATTTTATGACCAAATACCTCATTCAACTTCGCCGCGCCCTGGCCGACGGAATTGATCTTCAGGGATATTTTTATTGGTCGGCCATGGATAATTTTGAGTGGCAGGACGGCTACAAACATCGCTTTGGACTCATTCACGTGGACTACGCCACGCAGCAACGAACCTTGAAGGACTCTGCGCTCTGGTACCGCGACGTAATTGCCTCGAATGGAGGCGATCTCGACAAATTTATTTCAGAGACCGACACCCCCGCACCCTACCTGGTGAAAGAAACGATGCGCTACGTGCAGACGCGCATCCAGGAGCAGTTTAATATCCGGGACATCGCAGCCCACCTGCGCTGTCACCCGGATTTTCTCAGCCGCAAATTCAAAAACCACGCCGGACTGGATCTTAGCCTCTACATCCGGCGCATGCGCATTGACCATGCACGCGAGATCTTAAAGGATCCCAAAAACTCCATCGACGATGCCGCCGAACGCTCCGGCTTTACCGACCGCATTCACTTCGCTAAGGTCTTCCGCCGCCTCACCGGCCAGACCCCCGGCCAATACAAACGCCAGTTCCGGACAACGGACGAACGCCACGCCCCGCCACCACCCTTGCCTCGGCCCGTCGAACACCGATCGACCAATTAAAAAGAAAGGGCGGCCGCAGCCGCCCTCTCACTCCCCCCCGGGAAAATTTTTGTGTTAACCAGCGTTTACCTGCCCCGAAAACTTTAGGAATTCCGCGATCGAGTACGCCCCCGGATAAGAACCAGACCCAACCCGCCCAGAGCAATCACGCAGGTTGACGGTTCAGGAACAGCCGTTCCAACGAGTTGAAAGTTATCGAAGGCATAACTGGCGCTGGTGCCTGTTCCAATGGTCATGCGGAGATAAAATGTTGCCTGGTCATCAAGAGCTCCCGAACTGAGGGTCGAGAGGTCTAGAGTCTGAACCCCGAAGCTTCCCTGCGTGAGGCTCGAGAGGGACGTCAGGCTTGTAAAATTCACACCGTCCGTGCTGTAAGTCCATGCCTCCGTGCCGGTGCTGCCACTGGAGATGCGGGTGGCATAGCTGAGAGAGAGCGTGTCATAACCCTCGCTACTAAGAGAAAAGGTGATGGATTTCCCGAGCGATGCCCCGGATGGATTCATGATAATGAAGGAACCTCCGGTGGTGGTATCGCCGGAAACCCGATTTGTCGTGGAATCCAAGAATGTCCCATAGCCGCCAAAGGACGTATTGGTCTGACCCTGAACAGTGTATCCGCTGGCAAACGTTTTACCGTTGATATTCGGGGTTGGCGATGTTCCGAGGTTGGAAAAGTTAATATTCACAGCGGACGTATTGAAGACTGTGCTATTAGCCGTGTTGCTAGCGAGACTGCCAGCGGTCGAGTTGTTCGTTTGGGAGTACGCCTCGCCGTAAGCAGCGGCAGCAGTGCTGAAGGAACCGAGAGACCCGTTTCCGCTCAGGTAGCCCGGACTGACGTTGTTGAAATTCCAGTAACTGAGGAGCGTTTGGGCACCCGCCTGTGGGCAGGCGGAGGCAGCAAGAGCGCAAACAAACAGGTTACGCACGATTTTGAGGGAGGTGAACTTCATGGCTTTTTGGGGTGTTGGAATGATGAGCAGAAGACTTTCCGCCGACTGGGAAACCGAGCCGAAGCGTTCTGCTATTGATAGGAACGTAGCACCGCAAACCACCAAGCGTTAATACCAAGCCGACAATTTTTATGTCGTTTTCTGACTTTCGCCGTCACGAGTCAGCCAGCCCGAAAAATCCGTTTCCCTTTATTTCCATACCCGCTCATTCGTTAAAAACCCTCGCGGGGACAGGGCCGCTCCCCCGACCTCACCTTCTCAACGTCCAAAACTTTCCATGGAGCGCGATCAAAAACATTGGACCGACCAATCACCTAATCATCCGAAATCCGACGACCGACTCGCCGTCCGTGGCCCGCGCTGACGAAGACTCTCTCCGCCTCTAATTCCTCCGACGGCGCAATAGCCCCAAGCCCAACCCGCAGCCCACCAATCCGACCACGGAAGGTTCGGGCACGGAAGTCGTGACGGAAAGTGCGGTGAAAACGAGGGTAGGGCTATTGTTCAGGGGGTTCGCAAAAATCGAGAATGTGTCAAACGAGGTCAAAGTTCCCGTGGTATCAATCACGGTCTGGGCCGCCCCTCCGTTGATCACGCTCGAAATCTCCACCCCCGAGGCCACAAGGGTCAGCTTGAAGCTGCCCGTGAAGTCGCCCGTCCCGGGACTCACCAGCGTTGGCGCACCGCTCAGCGTCGTGTAAGAGCCGCCCGACCAAAGCAGGTCGTTTGTGCCTGTGCGTTCGCGTAACGTATTCGCCGCTCCCGACGCGCCATTCGGCCGGTACGTCCCCACGTAACCGTCGTAACCATTAAACGTCGCAGAAGTTGTCCCGACATTCGCAGTCAGCTGCGAGCCACCCGAGTTAAACAAACCCACGCGAAACTGCTGATCACTGTTTTGGAAGGTCGTGATCGAACTGGTATCCACCGCGTAGGAAATCGTAAGGGAATCCCCGAGCGCCAGAAGCGAGGTCAGGTCAAAATACCCGACCGAGTAGGAGAAATTCCCCGAAGTCCCCAATGTTTGCGTAATCGACGACCCCGGGCTGGGTTGGGACAATGACCCCGGGCCCGCGAGAAAGGTGTTCGCGCCGGCGGTCCCGGAAAAAACAGTGTCATTGAGATCGTAAAGAACCGTTTGCGCCTTGACCGGAGAAACTGCGGTCAACACCAGGAAGCACAGGAGAAATTTTTTCATGGGGAGGATGTCCGTACCTTAAACAGGTCCACAGCGTACCAGCATGTCAGAAAAAACTCAACCCAACACTCCTGGTTTCCTCCCCCGAGACGGGGCACATCCCGCTGGCGGACAAGTCCTGTTCCTGCTAAACTCTTCAAGCCCCCCAGCCCAACTGGATTTCTGATCCCTCGAGGAAAATCGGTCTCTGGGAAGAACGTTTGCCAAATCCCTCCAATTTCCGTCAGCTGAGAACCTACATCACGAATTTTGTGCCTTCTACCGGACCGGAATGATCGCGAAAACGCACATTTTTGGTCAGCAAAAAGCTAACAGTTTCTTCATTCTCCATTTACGGTTAACTCATGTTCGTTCCCCACCGAGAAGTAGTCACAATGGCTTTACGCCGTAAACTGCCGCCTTCCCGCTCCCGCCAGGCTTTTAGTCTGGTGGAGGTCGTTTTGGCCATCGGCGTGGTGTCTTTCGCCATGATGGCTATGCTGGGCACTCTCCCGGTGGGACTGAAGTCTTCCCAGCAGTCCCGCACCCAGGTGGCCACGGCCAATATCGCCCGTCAGTTGCAGGGCGAACTCCAGCAGATTTCCTTCAATTCGGATGGCACGAGCACAGACACCCTGACCGTGCAAAATCTGGCCGCCAATCCCTATTATTTTACTCTGGAGGGCACCAAAACAACCGCGGGGGCAGACGCGTATTACGAGGCGTCTTTCGCGGTTGGGGGCGTTAACCTCCCTGGGCTGACCGTCGATCCCACCAATGCGCGGAACGTGACGGTGACTCTGACCCATCCCTTGGGCGTCGCCGTAGCCAATCGGCAGAAAACGGTTTTCGGCCTCCTGCTGGCGAAGCAAAAGACGGATTAGGGCCGCCGCCGCGCCGTTAGTTACGCGCCCCCTCCCCCATGAGACATCGCTACCGCCTCGCCTTTACCCTGATTGAGCTGCTGGCCGCCATGGCTGTGCTCATCGTGCTGCTGGGCATCATCGTCGCGGTCACCAATTCTGTCTCTGCGACCATGCGCCGGGCCACGGCGGGGATTGATGCGCTGGCGGGGGCGAGAGCCGGTTTTGACACGCTCAACCGCTCCCTTTCCCAGGCAACGCTCAACACCTATTGGGAATACGACAACCCCCTCGCACCCACGGTGTATTTGCGGCAATCGGACCTCCAGTTTCTCGTGCGGCCGAATGGCAATTACGGACAGCAGATCTTTTTCGCCGCCCCCGAAACCTATTCTGCGGATGCCGGTCTGCGATCCACCCGCGGACTCCTCAACGCTTGTAGCGCGTTTGTCAGCTATGGAAGCAGCGCCCCGTTTCAACCCAGCGCCGTCGGCAATGCGAAATTCCGCTACCGCCTGATGTTTGGCATTCAACCTACCGAGCAGCTGTCGATTTTTAACAAGCCGATCCGCGCAGCCGGTCAGGCAGAAAGCGCCTATCGAGCGGCCGTGCAAGGCTACTGGGACTCCGCGGCGTGGACGACTCCGATCAATGCCACCAGCACCACAGGACTTGTTTCTCCCCTGGCGGAAAATGTCATCGCTCTCATCGTCTGGCCCCGTCTTTCCAGCGCGGAAGATCCCTCCGGCGAGGAACTCACCCCCAGCGGGAAGTTTCTCTATGACTCCCAAGACGACGCCCTCCAGGTTCCCCAGATCATCACCGCCAATCAGTTGCCGCCGTTGATTCAGGTGACCATGATTGCGATCAGTGAGGGCTCCGCCGCCCGTCTCGACACCGGAACCTCTTCCCCTCCAGCCGACATCGAATCGGCACTGACGGGAAAATTCACCAATGTGGCCGACTATCAGCAGGATCTAGAGGACGTCACCAAGGCGCTGGCGGACAAGAAGATCGAATTCAAAATTTTCACCACTGCGGTCCCACTTAGGGAATCCAAATGGAGTCGGGCGAAATGATCTTAGAGAGGTCCACCTGGAAAAATTTCACCGTTGGGCGTTTGGCCCGCTCGGGGCCGCCCGGATTCTCGCTGGTGGAACTGCTCGTCGTTGTCGCCATTGTCGGAATTCTCGCCGCCCTCACCGTTCCGGCCATGTCGTCCATGATGCAAAGCAGCGACCTCACCCGCGGCGGACAGGTGGTGGCCGATCAGGTGAACCTCGCCCGGCAGACCGCTTCGGCCCAAAACACCGTGGTCGAATTGCGGTTCATACAGTTGCCCAATCGCGCGGGCTACAGTGCGGTCCAGCTCTGGAGATCCGACTCTGCCGGGGGCATGAAACCGGTGCGCGGCATGTTCACCCTGCCGCAGAGCGTGACCATCGCAGCCAACCCGCCTCTGCCAGGCGTGATGGCCAGTCTGCCGACCGGCACCATGCCGGCGAGTTCCACCGCGGCCAATGCGTCCTATGCCGCCGTGCAGATCCGACCCTCCGGGCAGGTGACGCCGGTCCTCGCCATGAGTAATTTGTTTTTCTCGGTGGTGCCCGCCGTCTTCGCCAATGACTCGCAGTTGCCCCCCAACTATTTCCTCGTGCAGATTAACCCGCTCACTGGGGTTCCTCTCGTTTATCGCCCATGAAAAATCGTCCGCCCCTTTGCCAAACGCGCGGAGCCGCGCTGATCGCGGTGCTCGCGCTCATCGTCCTCATGGCCGCTCTGGTCACCATTTTTCTGGTCCGCACCGCCACAGAACGCTCCGCCTCCGCCAGTTACGATGCAGCCGCGAGCACGCGGCTCCTCGCCGAGACGACGGTCAATTTAGTCCAGGCCACCATCAACCAAGCCACCACCGGCACGACGGGAACCGCCTGGGCGTCCCAGCCGGGTGCGATCCGTCTGTTTAACGACTCTGGGGCGCTCACCCGCATCTTCCGGCTCTATTCCGGAACGACAGTCGCCACGTCCACGGCCAGCGGAGCCGTGCTGGCCAACGACATTCCCCCAGCCAACTGGGCGACGGAACCCGCCACCTGGGTGGACCTCAACAAGCCCGTCACGGTCACGGGAGTAAGCGGCTCCAATGCACTCGTCTTCCCCATTCTGGATCCCCGGGATCCCCAAAACCCGGGAACCGCGACGGCACCCAACGTGCTCACCGGACTCGATGGTTTTTCGATCACCTCCGCCCCGGGAACCACAGCTCTTCAGCCTGCCCCCATGCCAGTCCGCTGGCTTTACGTGTTGCGCGACGGACAAATCATTACGCCCACCAACCAGACGGCAACGTCCGTCACCGTCCCGGGTGCCACCACGGACAACCCGATCAGCGGCCGCATCGCCTTCTGGACTGATGACGAGACCGCCAAGGTCAACCTCAACACCGCCGCAGGCAGTTTCAGCACGTGGAGCGGGACAACTTATCCCGGCACATGGGACACTCCCCGCTTCCGGATCTGGATGGAGCGCATGCTATTTTCGGAAAACCAGCCGGTGCAGGGGGAATATCAACGTTATCCAGGTCACCCCGCCACCACGGACGTTTCCAAAATCTTTTCCGCGCTTGGCGTTTCGATGACCGCCTATCCTTACAACGTTTCCGCACCGGCACTCTCACCCCAGCCGGACGCGACCACTGGTGGAGCGGCCCCCTACACATTTCTACCACGCTACACCGACGGCAACTCGTCCCGTGCGGGAAGCCGCAATACGACCCGAAACTTGCCCGCGCCCGTCATCAACAGCGGTGTTCCAAAAGGGGAGCGACTGTATCCATCCGCCGGCGAGGCCCTTTTCTCGCCAGACCGCGGCAATAGTGGAATCAACCGGCAGCAGATGGAAACCGGAAAATTTTTCCTCACCGCGCACAACCGCTCTCCCGAAGTGACTCTTTTCGGCACGCCGAGAATCGCCATGTGGCCAATCAACCTGGATACCGGTGCCACCAAACGAACGACTTTTGACAACCTGCTGGCCTTCTGCGCCACGACCGGGACTGGTGGACAGGCATCGCCTTACTTTATTCAAAGGGGAAACGCTTTCAGCGCAACTGATGACGGAGCCATTCCGCGCAATCAGAATCTTTTGTCTTATCTGCGAAACCTGACGAACCGCCAAATTCCCGGCTTTGGAGGGAGTTTTTCCGGAAAATATTCGTTCGCAATTTCCGGGGCCATTGAGCGCGATCAAATCCTGGCGGAAATTTTTGACTACATCCGCAGCACAAATCTCTGGGACCATAGTGTTCCCGCCAGCAACACTGCGTTTTCCCGTTTCACATCCAATCCGGCAGGCGTCACCGGCTATGGGTTCCAAGGGGTTGTCAATCCCCTGCAAATGTCCGTCGGTTCCGGGACGGTCCACGGGTTGGGACGCGCCCAGACTCTTTCGGAGATCGGCATTCTCATAATTTGTACAGCGGATGGGAACAGTTTGCTCGGCCCTTATGTGCCTCCCACGACCGTCTCAGGGGCCCAGGTATCCCCTGTTCCCAACTCCGCCACCGATCCCCTCTACGCCAGCAACCTTCCCACCGCGCAGTACCTCAGGAATAGCGGCGGCTTTATTGTGGGGTGGGACCCGACCACCAACACGGTAACTACCGGGACTGGCAGCACGTCAACGCTTCCCACCACCGGCGGTCCCTTCCCCGCCAATCCCACCCTGACGTCCACAGGCCTTCACGGCGGCACTCTCCAAGCTCTTGCCCCCGGCGAAAAGAAGCTTCAAGCCATGCTCCTATTTGAAATCGCGAGCCCAATGATGGGATACGACGCGATGCAAATGAACGTCAGGCCCGCTCTCCGCATTAACGTCACGGGCATTCAGGGCATCAGCATTGACAGCCAGAACCCATTTCCCAGTCGGACAACCACCACAAATTCCCTCGCTGAAAATACCAACGGCAACGGCGTCCTCGAAGATTTTCCCACCCGAACGGGCGCCGAGCAGGGAACCGGAGGCATTCTCGGATTCCGCCACACGCTGCGCGGAAGAATGAACACCTGGAGCGGAAAGGAATGGCTGGGCACCTTCGGAGCCTCAACCCGACCATATCGCTTCATCAGCAATCCTTTCACCGTGGGCAGTTCCGCCGTAAACTTGGGAGGCGGGTTCACAGCTGAACTGCAGGTGCCAACCGCCGGCGGAGGTGGGTCGACCTACCAGAGCTTTAATGTCGCCTTCCCAAATGTTCAGAATGTTCCCACCCCCGACCTGATGAAAACAGGCCTCGCCAAGGGATCGGCCTCATCCACCGGTGAGCCCCAGGACGTAGCCGCGGATTGGTGGGGATTCGATCTCCGCATCCGGCAGGCAAGTTCCGCCGCCTCTTTGCAATCCAAAAACACCCTGAATCCTCTTACTCGCTTTGGTGCCGTAATCCGGGCCGACGCGCCGGCCAATCACAGCGAGGTCGCCAATTGGACTTATGCCAGCAAGGCTGCGGTGGAACAACCGTCCTATTCAAACCAAGGAGTAGTCACAAAATTCGGCGGATCGGACGTTGTGCGCACCCTCGTCGCAAAAGATGGCGACTATCGTCTGGTCGCCGCCCAAAGGACAGTGAACGCCGATGGCAGTAGTTCGTCGCCATTCGACAAGGGTCCGGGATACGACAGCGGAGTGAAACTGGGAAATGTCTTCCGCGACCACTACTCTTCCTTTGCCACAGCCGGAACGGATATCTCGGGCAAACTCGTCAACGGAGCTTTGTACGGCCAGAATTTTACGCCTAAAACTCCGGGAACGATTGCCAGCGCCAAACAAACCTGGGATTGGGACAATGGACTCCCCTCGGAATCGGATGGTGCCTATGCGAACAAGGCGGACGAGGGAAACATCTATGTCTCCAGTGCCAGCCCTTATTACAATCGCGAACAGGCTGGGACGGGAAACGACAACATTGTCAGCTACTTCACGGCCAACCGCATTGTCAGTTCGGCCGGAATGCTGGGCTCACTTCCCACCGGCGTCCTGGAAGGCGTTTCCTGGAGGACCCTGCTTTTCCGTCCCCAAACTAGCCGCCCACAGGACCCTGCCGGGCCGAAGGACCACCTATTTCTCGACCTCTTTAACATGCCAGTCGTGGAGCCTTATGCCATCGGAGAGCCTTTTTCCACGGACGGAAAGGTGAACATGAACTACCAGATTGTGCCGTTCACCTACATCAACCGGAGCTCGGGAGTCCGTGCGGTGCTTGGGACCGAATTGGTAACACGGGTTCCCCTGGCAGCAGCCGTCAACCAGACACCATCCAACGAGCATGTCATCTACAAACCCACCGGTTCCACGAACGGTCCTGGCGCAACCGCAGCTGTCGCAGGAGGCGTCACGCTTGCCCGGTTACCCTTGAATTTGAGCGAGACAGACGGCTCCCTGCGCCAGTTCCGGGAAAAATTTGCCGCGTGGGATATCTTCAAATCGCCCTCGGAAATCTGCGACATCTACCTGGTGCCGCAGGGATATACATGGGCCAACAATGCCGCCGCCGACGCCGCCTGGTATGGCGACGACTTTGCCCTGGTCGGCGACAACGTGCGCGAGCGCCCTTATGCGAACATCTACCCCCGCCTGACCACCAAATCGAACACCTTCACCGTTCACTACACCGTCCAGGCTCTGAAAAATCCGCCGGGACAGAGTCCCGATCTGTGGACGGAAGCCCGCGGCGCCGTCACCGGGGAGTTGCGGGGCTCAACCACCTTGGAACGTTTCCTCGATCCGGCCGACAGCAAGATTCCGGACTACGCCGCCAATCCCACCGCCCCCAGCCTCGATACCTTCTATCAATGGCGGGTCATTTCCAGCAACACCTTCGCCCCCTGACGGCGGAAGTAGCCCATTCGAGCGCCCCGTTTTCCGAGCCCCCCCCTTCTCTTTCTTTACAATAAATGTCCCACCTGGGACATTTATTGTAACAGCCGTTTGCGGGATGCCGTGGGCCGTTTGGCGGTGTTGGGGAATTTTCCTCGAGGCCGCAAAAATTCAGGGACGGAAAATCCTCCCGCGGGTTCCTGCCTTAGGGTTCGATGCCCAAAACGCCCATCGCCTCGCCGACCAAAAACAGCGAGCCCGTCACCAGCGTCAGGCCGCGCGACGCGGCGAGCGCCTCCTTCACGGAGGCGAAGACGGTGTATTTGATCAGGCAGGCCGCGGTGAGAGAGTCCGTCGAAGCGGAGCGAAAACTGTTCACCGGCACAAAATAAAACTCGCTCGCGATGGACTCCAGTTTTTCCAGGATGGCGGGATATTCCTTGTCCTCCAGGGCCCCAAAAATGACCGTCGGCCGCTCCCGGCCGAAAACTTCGCGCCAGTTTCGGGTCAGGGTCTCCGCGGCGTGGGGGTTGTGCGCACCGTCGAGAACAATGCGCTGATCCACCACATGAAACCTTCCCGGCCACTGCACATTGGCCAGAGCCTCCCGAAGACGGTCGTCATCCGGAGTCATTCCCGCCAGGTCCAGCGCGCCCAGCGCCAAAGCCGCATTCTCCTTTTGATGCTGGCCGCGCAGCCGCATCGGAACGCCCCCGAGGGGTTCGGTGATAAAAAACAACTCGGCATTCACGCGGGAGGCCTGGATCTCGAGAACCTCCCTGGCCTCGGCAACCTGACTGGCGCTGACCACCGGAACACCCGGCTTGATGATACCGGCTTTTTCTTCGGCAATCTCCGCGATGGTGTTGCCCAACCACTGCCGATGATCCATGGCGATCGGAGTAATCACGGAAACGATCGGACTGATGGCGTTGGTGGCATCCAGACGGCCGCCCATGCCGGTTTCCAAAATCGCCGTCGCACAGCCCTCTTCCGCAAAATGGGCGATGGCCAGCACGGTGGTGATCTCAAAGTAGGTGGGCTGGCGGTCCCAGTCCGCGGAAATAGCCCGGATCTTCGTCAGGCCGGCGGCAACCGCCTCGGGTGAGATTTTTTTCCCATCAACCCGGATGCGCTCCCGAAAGTCGACCAGATGGGGTGAGGTGTAAAGCCCGGTGCGATGGCCACCGACCCGCAGCAGGGCGTCGAGCATGGCACAGACGGAACCCTTGCCGTTGGTCCCGGCCACGTGGAAAATTGCCAGGGAATCCTGGGGATCGCCCAGTCCCTCCAGCAGGAGTCGCGTGTTGGCCAGTCCCAATTTCACTCCCAGCGCGAGAGTGGAGTCCAGCCAAGCCAACGACTCGTCGAAGGTCACTTTTTCGAAGGTTGAAAATATTCGATCAACCGCGTGACGACCGAGCGGAGGTCGCCGCGGGAGGCGACGATATCAATGAGCCCATGCTCTTCGAGAAATTCGGCGGTCTGGAAACCCGGGGGCAGATCCTGATGGGTCGTCTCCTTGATCACGCGCGGACCAGCGAATCCGATCATGCTCTTGGGTTCGGCAATAATCACATCGCCGAGCGAGGCGTAGCTCGCCATCACCCCGGCCGTGGTGGGATTGGTGAGCACGGTGATATACGGCAGACAAGCCTGGGCATGCCTCGCGAGCGCGCCGCTGGTCTTGGCCATCTGCATGAGACTGAGCATGCCTTCATACATGCGGGCGCCGCCTGATGCGCAGACGATGATGACAGGCATTTTTTTCGCGGTGGCGGTTTCAATGATGCGGGTGATTTTTTCCCCCACCACCGACCCCATGGTCGCGGCCAGAAAATTAAAGTCCATCACGGCCAGCCCGACGGGGTGCGCATTGATGGTTGCAGTGCCGGAGAGGACGGCGTCTTTGAGACCGGTTTTTTCCTGGTAGCTTTTCAGCCTCTCGGTGTAAGCCGCCGTGCCCTTAAACTCGAGCGTATCCACGGAAAGCAGATTGGCGTCATGTTCCTCCCAGGATTCGGGATCAACCAGACTGGCGATCCGTTCCTCGGCGCCCATGGTGAAGTGGTGATTGCACTTGGGACACACCCGGAGGTTTTCCGCCAGGGTGAGATTGTGAATGACCTCGCCGCAGGTCACACATTTTGTCCAGAGCCCTTCGGGCATTTCCCGGGCGGCGGTGGTTCGGGACTTGATGAAGTTGGGCTTTTTGAAAAAGGGCATGGTGGAAATGACGAATGAGGAATGACTAGTGACGAAAGAATGGCGAAATCTCCAATGGCGGGATTTTCATCACTTTTTGCGGCAAATGCTACAGAAAATCAGATGGAGTTCCCGCGCCTCGCACCAAAGATCTCTCGCCGAAGGCTTGAGGCCGGGTACAGCTCGAACTGCCATGCGGAGAAAATGCTTGGTTTCACGCGCTTCCTTCCGGCAGGTGTTGATGCGGAGAAAAAATTCTTTTCGCGACACCGCATCGTCGGCTTCGCAATAATTGGCCCCCACACTCGTTCCACAGCCCACCAATTGATCAATGATCCGATTGGTCACCGGCCCCTGGGGGATAGTTTTCATAGAATCAATCACACTCTCCCCAAAACGAGCTGTCCGTTCCTCAAGATCGTAAACGCGTGGAGGAATCGGAGGATCCTCCCGAACACCTTGTCCATGAACTTCCCAAAATGCGTCCTCGTCAAGAGAGGCGGCCGACATTGAAAAATTCGGCGTTATTTCGACCTTCGTCATCCGTCATTCGACCTTTTTATCCCCTCGCCACAGTGAGGGCACGAACGGATTCGGCCCCGGCTTCCAGAAGAACGCGGGCGCATTCATCGAGGGTAGAGCCGGTTGTCAGCACATCGTCCACGAGCAGAAGGTGTTTTCCTTTCACGTCGACATTCTGCCGCAACTGGAAGGCGTCCCGCAAGTTTTGCATGCGGCGGCGCCGGTCAAAATGCGTTTGGGTCACGGTGTAACGCAGGCGCTGCAGGACATCCCGATACGGCAGGTTCCTCCGGCGCGCGAGGTCACGCCCGAGGATTTCCGCCTGATTAAATTCCCGCTCGCGCTGCCGCAGGGGATGGAGGGGGACGGGGACGATGCCATCAATCTCCTCGTCAACCAGCCGGGGATCATCAAATCCGCGCTCGAGAAAACCCCCGAGAATTTCCCCCAGCCACAACTCGCCGCCGTATTTCAGGCGGTGGACGAGATCGCGCATCACGCCCCGGCTATGCATCACCGCCACGGCGCATTCAAAATGGAAAGCCCGGTTGCGGCAATTGACACAGACGAAACGGTCCATCGTGCCCGCATAGGGCTGCGAGCAAACTTCGCAATAGGGCTCGGGCACCGGGCGGAGTTCGCGGGTGCATTTTCCACAGAACCATCCCTCATCGACCGCCACCGCGCATCCGGCGCAGTGGGCGGGGAAAAACAAATCCCGCAGCGTCTCAAAGATCTCGCGCGGCCGGAGTGCGGGCATGCCGGACATACAACCAGACCGCCGCCCCGGTAAGCAACAGCACAATCAGCGGCAAGATTCCCGTCGGCACCGCCCCACTCACCACGTTCGGACCCACCCAGGGCAGAAAATCCGCGAAGGATTTGTCCGTGGGTTTGGCCAACCATTGAAACCCCTGCTGGCCAAAAACCCAGCCCGCGTGGATTCCGATGGGCAGCCACAGCGAGCGCGTGCGAAAGGCGGCAAGGGCCAGAATCATTCCCGCAAGAAACAACGAAGCAAACCCGAACGTCAGGAACACCGGCGGCGGCGTGGCCTCCAGCACCCGGGGGATCTGGGCGAACCCCGTCCACCAGTAAACCGCTTCGTCGACCTCCTTGGCGGGTTTGAGAAAATGCACCGCGGCGAAAACCAAAGATACCGCCACCGCCGATATCCCGCGTCCAAAGGCGCGCGCCGCCAGACCGAGCGCCACCCCGCGGAAGAGGAACTCTTCCACCGCAGCCACCACCACCGCCGTGCCAGCAATGCGCAGGATTTTGATTCCGTCCAAATCGGCATTCATCCGGTAGACGCTGAAAAAGAGATACCCCACCCCCAGCAGCAACACGGGAATCGCCCCAAGTCCGAATCCCGTAAGCACATCCCGCCCGCGACAGACATTTTTTTCCAGTCCAATTTCGGACACCCGCCGGATGTGGAGCCAGAAAAGCAGCGGGACCAGCAGGATGATTGCGGTGACTTGCGCGGTTCGGCTGAAATAGCGGTAGAACGGAAAGTTGATCGTTCCGTCCAGCAGCCAGAAAATCGGCGGCGAAAGAATCGCCGCCAAAAGGACGACAACGGCGAGATAGAGGAGGATTTTGCCAAGCGGAATCAAGCCCGCTACTTCCCACCGAATCCCGGCATCGGCAATCGAAAAATTCCCGCGCTCAATGAACCGAACCCCGCCACCCGTCACCGCACGGGCCGCCTCCCGCATATTCCGCCACATGGGAAACGGTCTCCTGGTTCATGCTCACAATGGGATGGTAAAACCTGGCCAAAGTCTCGGTGGCTTCATCCACGTAGTGCCCGATAAAGGTGCGGCGGAAGCGGTCGGGCGTGCGATTGGGGCCGGAGCCGTGAATGAGGTTGCCGCCGAAAAACATCGTCTGTCCGCGCCGCACGGGCACCGGGACCGGCTGGGTGTCGCGGGGAAACTTCGAAATATGACTGTCGCCATATTCCATCCAGCGCTCCTCCTCCCCTTCGGGACAGAGAATCCCTCCCCGATGAGAACCTGGCACCACATAAAGACAGCCATTGTCGAGGGTCGCGTCGTCAATCGCGGTCCACGCCGCAATGCACGTCGCCGGGCTGGCCAAAAGATAAAAGTTATCCTGATGCATGCCCTGTCCTCTGGCTCCGGGTGGCTTGTAATAATACATCGTCTGCGCCCCCAGAGCGGGACGGCCGAGCAAAGTTTCCAGCAACGCGGCCACCTTGGGATTAGTGAACCAGTCCAGCGCTTTGCGGCTGTAACGGTGGGGGTGCAGGGCGCGAACCTGGCGTTTCGTGAGATCGATTTCCTCATAAGGCGTTCCTCCGTCGAAAGCCTCCGCGCCGGATTTTTTGTACCGCTCGAAAAAATCTTCGATGTCCTGCAGTTCGGATTCGGTGAACAAATCATCCGCGACACAATATCCGTCACGGTCGAATTGGTCTTTGAGAGCTGCACTGGTGGGATTTTTTTCGGTCAGGGGATTCATGATGAGGTCTGAGGTTGTGGGGAAACCTTAGGTAAAAGCCGAAAAATCAGGAATACCGCGACTTGCTAAAACCCTATGATATCCTGTCATACTTCTGGCCACCGTTATGCGCGAAACCCCCCAGGTTCACAACGTCACCCTCATCGCTGATGAATTTCGCCGCGGGGTCCGGTATCACAATTGGCGTCCGCGAGGAACATCCGACTGGCTGCTCATTCTTTCCGTCGCCGGGATGGGACAGGTGGAAAGCGGCCACGTGACGATCCCGTCTGAGGCAGGGACAGTGACCCTGTATCAACCTGGCGCGCCTCAGCGGTATTTCACGGATCCCGGGAAGCGGCACTGGCATCTTTTGTGGAGCCACTTCCGCCCCCGGCCCCATTGGGGGGTCTGGCTGAACTGGCCGGAGGTGTCCCGGGGCTTGCGGAGTCTGAAGATCGACGATCCCGCCGTCTTCCGGGAGGTGCGTCAGGCCATGCTCGACACCATCCGTCTCGCCCGCCAGCCCCAGGCGGAAAGCCTGGATCTGGCCGTCAATGCCTTCGAACGCGCCCTCCTCTGGATCAATTCCGCGAACAACACCCGCGCCCTCGACGAACGTGTCCGGCAAGCCGTGGAGCTGATGGCGAAGAATCTGCACGAACCCTTTGCGCTGGCCGGACTGGCCCGCGCCTGCGGACTTTCCGTTTCGCGTCTGGCGCATCTTTTCCGCGAACAAATCGGCCTGCCTCCGCAGCAATATCTGGAAGAACTCCGCCTCCAGCGCGCCGCGCAACTGCTGCGTTCCACCGGACTGCGGATCGGCGAAATCGCCTCTGAGTCGGGCTACGCCGGGGCGTTTTATTTTTCGGCACGCTTCCACCGAAAATTCGGCATGTCCCCCTCCGAATATCGGCGACTCGGCTGACCGCGGGAAAGTGGCTTTTCCGCTACAGAAATCGCCAACGTTTGGTCATAGTATTTCCCGTGGATACCGCAGCACTCATCACCGCCGACAAGGCGCACCTCTGGCACCCGTTCACGCAAATGAAAGCGTGGTGCGCGCCCGACCATGATCCCCTCGTGCTGGTCGGGGGGAAAGGAGCGATGCTGCACGACAGCGAAGGCCGGGAGTACATCGACGGCAACTCTTCCATCTGGACGAACATCCACGGCCACCGGCATCCCAAAATCACGCAGGCCATTAAGGACCAGCTCGACCGAGTAGCCCACGTTTCTTTCCTCGGCACGACCAATGCGCCCGCGATCGAATTGGGCGAAAAACTCACCGCTCTTTTTCCGCCGAACACCCTATCCCGCGTCTTCTATTCCGACGACGGATCCACCGCCGTGGAGGTCGCTCTGAAGATGTCTTTGCAATACAGTCAGCTCAGCGGTCAGCCGCAGCGCCAGCGCTTTGTCGCGTTCGACAATGCCTATCACGGCGACACGGCGGGAGCGTCGAGTCTGGGCGGCGTGCCAACCTTCGCCGCGCGTTTTGCTGCGATGCATTTTCCGGTCGAGCACGTGCCGGATGTGGCTGCGCTATGGGCCCTGCCCCCCGAAGAGATCGCCGCGGTCATCATCGAACCCCTCATTCAGGGAGCCGCGGGCATGCGTCTCTGGCCGCCGGGTATGCTCCGGGAACTACGCGCCTGGTGCGACAGCCACGGGGTGCTCCTGATTTTTGACGAGGTCCTCACCGGTTTCGGACGCACGGGGAAAATGTTTGCCGGTCAGCACGAAGATGTGCGGCCCGATTTTCTCTGCCTCGCCAAAGGTCTCACCGGTGGCTACCTTCCCCTCGCCGTCACCCTGACGACCGAACGCATCTACGAGGCTTTCCTCGGAGACTTCGGCGAGCTCAAAACGTTTTTTTACGGCCACAGCTATTGCGGCAATCCCCTCGGCTGCGCGGCTGCGCTGGCCAGCCTGGCGGTTTTCGAGGAAGAAAAAACCCTGGAGGCCTTGTCACCGAAAATCACCCTGCTGCGAACCCTGCTCGCCGAATTGCGGGAGGATAGTCCCGCGGTTTACGACCTTCGGCAATGCGGGTTTCTGGCCGGCATCGAGATCCGTCGGACGGACGGCTCTCCCTTACCGTGGCAAGACCAGACGGGAGCGCGCATCTGTGTGGCCGCCCGTCGGCACGGCCTGCTCACGCGCCCGATCCTCGACACGATTGCCCTGCTCCCGCCGCTTTGTATTACGGATACAGAACTGAGAAAGGCCGTCGAGGCGCTCCGGCTGGCAATTGCAGAGATCTGCCGCTAAACCGCTAATACGAGAACGAGATTCCCGCGTTGGCCCACACTTCGTTGCCCTGCCCGATCTCCTCGAGCGCAGGCAGAGCGACGCTATAATTCACCCCGCCGAACACCCTCACGGTTTTATGGATTTTCCAACTGGCTTCGAGGCCGAACTGGAAATTGTTCCACCCATAATAGGCCGTTGTGTTGTACCCGAAGTTCAGGCCCAGCAACGCGTAAGGCTGGAGGCTGAGAACGTCTTTCCAGAGCGGGATGTCCCCATCGAGGCGAACTTCCATGAAGGCGCCAGGGGTGTTGTTGAGATCCCAGATGAAAACCACGTTCGGCGTGACGTAAGGGACACGGTCTGTCCCGAGGACAAAGAACAGCTCATTGCCAAAGGTTTTGTGGGCATGCCCGTGGCTATCAGGGTCATGCTCGTGGTGTTCCTCATTTTCCTCATGATTGTCCTGGTGACCTTCCTCCTCTGCGTGCCCCTCTTCTACGATGCCGGGTGTGTAGCGAAAGTTATAGCCCGGAATAAAAAACACCGGGCCGAGGTCAAAGTTATAAGCCAGCGTAAAATCCCACTCCTGGTAATCACTTCCCGTGCCAAAGCCCGACCAGACACTGAACATCAGATCCTTCATCCAAACGGAGACCTCCGTCGTGTAGGCCCCGGAATTGCCGGTTTCGTTCACCCCGTAGTGGATGTGACGACTTTCCCAACCCGCATCGAGACTGGCCCCCCACCAGCGCGAGGATTCGTCGTGGTCATGACCGGCCTTGAACGATTTGCCGCTCTCCGAGGATTCTGCCGAATGGTCATGTTCCTCCTCGACCTTGTGCCGATGGCCTCCCGGGCCGTGGGCGAGGGCAGGGCAAGAAAGTGCCAGGGAAACAAAGAGCAGAAGCGAAAAATGGTGTTTCATAGGTAAATCAAAAATTTCGAAGACGCGTCATACTTGCATGCGAGTTGCATGTAAAGATGCAAATGCAATGTATTTGCATTTCTTCCGTCACGAGAGTGATTTTAGGCGTGCGCCGGAGGGTTCTGATCTGCTAAACCCTTTTTATGTTCAGCCCGACATGCGAGGGGCTCTGGGTGGCCGACGTGGTGCGCGAAGGCGATGGCCGAATCAGGGATTTCCTCATCGCGGACTATCATGGGCCCGAAAAATCCGCCTGGGACATCATGGGCCTTTCTTGGACGGAAATCGCCCCGGAATCCGCGGAAACCGAAACCTTCATCCGGTGCATCGCCGTGATGGAAACTGGGCGGCCCGACACCATCGAAATTCGTCGGAGGGACGAACGGGGCGACCAATGGTTTGGGGTGCACGCCTACGCGACTGGTTCACGCCTCACCCTCTCGGTCTTTGACATCACCGTACACAAACAGACGGAACGAAACCTGCGCAAAAATCAGGACCTGCTGCGCATCGCCGGCAGGATGGGCCGGCTGGGAGCATGGAGCGTGGAGCTGCCCGATTTCCGCATTACGTGGAGCGAGGAGGTTTATCGCATCCATGATGTGCCGGTAACCTTCGACCCCAACCTTAACCAAGCGGTGAACTTTTACACGCCGGAGGGTCAAAGCACCATTCGCGAGGCGGTGCGACAGTGTGCGCGCGACGGCACGCCCTACGACCTTGAGCTTGGATTCACCACCGCGAAAGGGCGCAATCTCTGGGTCCGGACGATCGGAGAGGCGGAATGTGAGGACGGACATATCAAACGGGTATTTGGGACCTTTCAGGATATCACCGAACTGCGCCGTGCCGCCGAGGCGTTGGAGGAAAACCGCCAGTTTCTCAAACTTGCGCTGAGCGGTGCGGAAATGAGTATCTCGGACTGGCACATTCCCAGCGGCCGGATCTTGTTCGATGAAAACTGGCGCCGTCTGTTGGGCTACCGCGACGACGAGGTCGAGCAGACGCTGGAGTTTTGGGACAGCCTGATTCCTCCGGAAGATCAAGCCGCCATCACGGATGCGCAGACCCGGTACTTCGAGGGCCGAGCAGCCCTTTTCGAGGTGGAGTATCGGATGCGCGCCAAGGACGGTTCACTGCATTGGGTGCTGGAGCGCACCAAAATCGTCGAGCGCGATGCGGCGGGCACACCCGTCCGACTCTCCGGCATCTTGCACGACATCACCTCCCGCAAGGAAACCGAGGATCGGCTTCAACTGGCCCTCGATTCGGCCAAGGAACTCACCCGCAAGGCGCAGGCGGCGGAACGGGCGAAGAGCGAGTTTCTGGCGGCGATGAGCCACGAAATCCGGACCCCCATGAATGGGGTCCTGGGCTTTGCCGATCTGCTGTCGGAGTCCGAACTCAACCCCCAGGACCGCGACTACGTTCACACCATCCGGCGCAGCGGCAGCGCCCTGCTCCGCATCCTGGACGATATTCTCGACTACAGCCGACTGGAGGCCGGCCATCTGCGCATCGAAACCGTGCCCTTTTCGCTGCGGCGTATGCTGTCCAGTGTCAGCGACCTGATGCGACCGGCCGCCCACCACAAGGGGCTGCTGCTGGAAACCCAAATCGCGCCCCAGCTTCCCGATCGGTTCGAAGGTGCGGTGGACCGACTGCAGCAAGTGCTGCTCAACCTGGTGGGCAACGCCATAAAGTTCACCTCACGAGGCAGCATCGTCCTCGGAGTCCGGCAGATCGCCGACGACGGACCGTATGAATTTTTTGTGCGGGACACGGGCATGGGAATTTCCGCCTCGCAGATTGCCTGCATCTTTGAACCCTTTATTCAAGCCGACAACAGCCTCACCCGCCGCTTCGGTGGCACGGGGCTTGGACTTAGTATTTCCAAACGTTTCGTCGAAAAAATGGGCGGAACGTTGACCGTGGCAAGCACTCCGGGAGCGGGCAGCAACTTCCAATTTTCCATCCCGCTCCAGCAGGTTCATTTGATTCTGCCGCCGGCCCTCCCCGAGCCCAAATTTGTCACCGATGGGGATTTTGCCACCTCCCATCCGCTCAGCATTCTCGTCGCGGAAGACGATGCCGTGAACCGCAAACTCCTGGTGCGCATTCTGCGGGGTCTTGGCTACTCCACCCTGGTTGCCAGCGACGGGCGCCAGGCGCTGGAGATTTTTGCCACGCATAATCCCAACTGCATTTTGATGGACCTGCACATGCCGGAAATGGACGGCATCGAAGCGACCAAGCTCATCCGCGCGATGGACAGCGAGGGCAGGCCTCCCTTCATCGCCGCCCTCACCGCCGACGTCATGCCGGAGGAACGTCAGCGATGTTTCGATGCGGGCATGGACGACTACCTCACCAAACCGCTCAAACAGGGAGTGCTCGCCAAAACTTTGGAACGTGCCAGCGCCCAGTTTTGATTTTTTCCGCCGGGACCCGGCGGCGCGAAATCTTCGACGGCAGACGCTCCGTCGCATTTACCCTTCAACCCAACGCCCGGCTGATCAGCGCTTTTTCCGCCTCCGAAAAGGGCAGTTCGAGGGCTTCTGCCCTGGCCGATGAGGACATCTTTTTCCAGGTTTTCTGGAGAATTCCCACCAATTTTTCCGGATCGGTTTTGCGCACCAGGTCGCCCAATTGATATTGCAGGGTAACCAGACAGAGAGCGTCTTCGAGCACCTGGCAATCCGGATCGCGTCCGAGGTTTTTCTTCCGATTCAGATCCTGCACCGCCCCAATCACGTCCTCGCCATAACCCACCTCGCGAAGGATCTCCCCGGACTTTTTTGCATGAAACTCCTTCAGCTCCGCCCGCCAGCGTAAATAGCCGGCCCGGGTCATTTCGTACGCAGAACGGGGAATTTCCCAACGGCACAAATGCTGACACCTCGCGGCCAGCCGCAGCACCTCGGAGGCTTGGGGCGACAGTCTCTGCACCCATTCCGTGAGCCTTTTGGCGTACAACAGCTCGCGAGGGTGTCGCCCCCCCTCCGCTTCCTCAAAATGAGGATCCCGGCTGTTCTCCGCGTCAAACCGCCGGATCGCTTCGTCGAATCTTTCGTTCATCTTTCAAGAAGCGCATCCTGAAAGGGAGCCTGAGGCGCGGCAAGCCTGTCCACGTCGCGATTTTTGGACTCTTCCGTGGAAGAGCCGCTTGACCCCGGCGGCCGTCCCGTTTTCAGTGCTTCCCATGGCCTTACCGTCACCCGATTTTGTCCGCCTTGCCGATGACGCTCGCTCCCGCATTACCGAAATCAATTTCACGGAAGCCGCCCGGCGCGTCGCGACCGGTGCCATCCTGCTGGACATTCGGGAAAAGGAAGAGTTCTCGCGTAGCCATCTCACGGGTGCCAAACATCTGAGCCGCGGCGTTTTGGAAATGCGCATCACCGACGTCCTTCCCGACAAAACCACCGCCATCGTCTGTTACTGCACGGGAGGCAATCGCAGCGCGCTTGCGGCCGACACTCTGCAAAAGATGGGCTACACGAACGTCGCTTCTCTCGCCGGTGGACTCACCGCCTTTTCCGAGCAGCAAAAGGCTGGCAAGGACGGATCGGCTCTGCCCGGCCCCCCGCAGACTTAGGACGGCGGCGTCCGATGGAAATCGGGAGCGTCAGATATCCTGACCCTGCGAGATGAGCACTCGGAAATGGTCCAGGATGGCCAGGACGGCAATCGCGTGAGCCTCCACCTGTTTCTCCAAAGGCGCGCGGTGGGGAGTTTCGAAGACGATTTCAAACGGTTTTGGCGTCTGGGTCGGAGGCGCGGAAAGAATTCCCGGGTAGCCCCGTTCGATGATCCCGTTGTTGGCCACAAAATTGTCGATGCTTTTGTCGAAGTTGCGGGGAAGGACCCGTCCAGCCGCCTCCAGAGCCGGTTCGAGGACATGGCGGGTGAGTTCATGCCCTTTGACAAAACCATAAAGCCCCTCGCTGGTGTCGTCGCTATGCAACGCAATCAGACCGGCAAATTGGAGACGAGTCAGTTGGCGTTCCAGCACCTGGACCTCGACCTCAGGGGAGTCTTTCCAGAACTCCCGGTTGAGATCCAGGCCACTGCGCGACCAACGGGAATTCTCCGTATAGCCGGAGGGATTCACCACCGGATAGACAAACACCTCATACCCACGCGCCAGTTCGGGATTTTCCAGCAGACGCTCCAAAAGATCGACGGCGGCCAGCACGCCACTTTCCTCATCGCCGTGGATGCCGGAGAAGATTCCGACGCGCAAATAACTCCGGGCATCGCCCGGTCCGGCGAAAAGGTATTTCGGCAGACTGCGAACCAGCCCCAAAGAATCGCTATAGGGCAAATGCGCGGCAAACAGATGCGAGGAACCACGCGCCAGTTCGTCCAAGGGACGCAGGAGCGGGCGGATCTGGCGCCGTTCCTTCGTAGAAGGTCGATTCAGGTCGGACACGGGCGTCATTTTCTCGTCTGATAAATCTGGTCGAAAATCCCACCGTCGACAAAGTGCGCCTTTTGGGCGGCTGGCCAGCCGCCGAAAACCGAATCCACTGTGGCCAACTTGATGGCCGGAAAGAGGGACGCATTTTCCGCCAGGAGCTTCTCCGCACGGGGACGGAAGTAATGCTTTACCGCCAACGTCTGGCCCTCGTCCGACCAGAGGTATTCCAAATAGGCGGTGGCATGCGTTCGCGAGTCGCGCTGGTCCACCACGGTGTCCACCACACTGACAGGAGCCTCGGCCAGGATGCTGGACGGGGGATAGACCACGTCAAACTGGTCACGACTGAAAACCCGGGTGATCTGCAGAACTTCACTCTCAAAAGTGAGCAGGACATCGCCAATTTCTTTTTGGACAAATGCGTTGGTGGCGGCCCGTCCGCCGGTCTCTAATAAGGGCACGTTTTGGAAAAGTGCCCTGACAAATGTCGAGGCGCTCGCGTCGTCGCCGGCCGGCAGACTTTTTGCGTAGGCCCAGGCCGCGAGGTAGCTGTAACGGCCGTTTCCCGAGGTCTTCGGATTGGGGACGATCACGGATACTCCGGGTTTCACCAGATCGCTCCAGTCTCGAATTCCCTTGGGATTGCCTTTCCGAACGAGATAAACAATCGTCGAAGTGTAGGGCGCAGAATTGTCCGGAAACCGCTTTTTCCACTCCGGCGCAATCAAGCCGGCCTTCACGATGGCCTCAACGTCGCTCTCCTGATTCATGGTAACCACGTCGGCCTGCAAACCGTCGATGACCGACCGGGCCTGTTTGCTGGAGCCCCCATTGGAGAGGTCCACGGTCACCGCCTTGCCGGATTTTTCCTGCCAGGCCTTGGCAAAGGCTGCGTTGTACTCGAGATAAAACTCCCGGGTGACATCATACGACACATTCAGGATGTCTGGCGGGGCCGCGAGAGCGGGGGCTGCCAGAAACAGAGCCAGGAGCCCGGCCTTCATCATGTCGTCACCGCCTTGCGGGCTTCCTCGGCGAGAGCAGTGCTTAAGTACCGTTCGCCCGTGCTGCAGCCGATGGTCACGATCAACTTCCCGGCGTTTTCCGGACGATTCGCCACCTGGAGAGCGGCCCAGACGTTGGCGCCGGTGGAGATCCCGGCCAGAATGCCTTCCTCGATGGCCAGCCGCCGCGCCATCGCGATGGCGTCTTCGTTTGTCACCGTGACGACATCATCCACGATGTCGAGGTGCAGGTTATTCGGAACAAACCCCGCCCCGGTTCCCTGGATCTTGTGCGGGCCGGGTTTCACCGGTTCGCCATTCCGCGTCTGGGTGATGACGGGCGAATCCGCCGGTTCGACCGCGATGGCGCGGAAGGACGGTTTGCGGGCCTTAATCACCTCGGAAACGCCCGTGATCGTGCCACCCGTGCCAACGGCCGAAACGAGAAGGTCCACGCGACCGTCGGTGTCCTGCCAGATTTCCTCTGACGTCGTGAGCCGGTGGATCTCGGGGTTCGCTGGGTTGTTGAACTGCTGGGGAATCCAGGAGTTTTCGATCTCGGCGCTCAAGAGCTCCGCGCGGGCGATGGCCCCTCTCATACCCTCCGCCGCCGGGGTCAGGACCAGCCGGGCGCCGAGCAAAGCAAGGAGGGTGCGTCGTTCGAGGCTCATGCTTTCCGGCATGGTGAGAATCAGCTTGTAGCCCTTGGCTGCAGCGACAAACGCCAGCGCGATGCCGGTGTTGCCGCTGGTCGGTTCGATAATGGTGGTGCCGGACACCAGCCGGCCATCTTGCTCCGCGGCATTGATCATGGCAGACCCGATGCGATCCTTCACGCTGCCCAGTGGGTTATTAAACTCGCCCTTGAGCGCGATGGTGGCAGGAAGGCAGGCGGTGACGCGATTCAGCTTGATGAGCGGCGTGCGCCCGACGGTGGAAACGATGTTTTCAAAGTAGGCCATGATTATTTTTTGCTGAGGTAAATTTCGTCGAAGATCCCACCGTCCCCGAAATAGGGTTTGCTGACATTTTTCCATCCCCCGAAAATGCCATCGATGGTGATGAGTTCGAGTTGGGCAAACTTGTCGGCATATTTCTTCGCAATGTCGGGATTGCTGGGGCGGTAAAAATTTTTCGCGGCAATTTCCTGACCCTCGTCGGTGTAGAGGTATTTGAGGTATGCGGTGGCCACCTCCTTCGTCCCGTGTTTTTCCGCGTTCTTGTCCACCACCGTCACCGGGGGCTCCGCGACGATGCTAAGTGACGGTGTGACGATTTCGAACTCGCCGGGAGTCTCCTTCAGCGACAAATACGCCTCATTTTCCCAGGCCAGGAGGACGTCACCAAGTCCGCGTTGGGTGAAGGTGACGGTCGAACCGCGGGCACCGGAATCGAGCACCGGGACGTTTTTGTACAGCGCACTGACAAACTCCTTCGCCTTGGCCGGATCGTTGTTGTTGTGCTTCAGAGCGTACGCCCAGGCCGCCAGAAAATTCCACTGCGCTCCGCCCGAAGTTTTCGGGTTCGGCGTAATCACCTCCACCCCGGGCTTGATGAGGTCGTTCCAATCTTTGATGCCCTTCGGGTTGCCCTTCCGAACCAGAAACACAATCGTCGAGGTGTAGGGCGTACTGTTATTGGGCAGGCTTTTTTGCCAGTCCGCCGGGATGAGGCCGCCCTTCTCGTGCAGCGCATTGAGATCCGCCGCCAGCGCCAGAGTGGCCACATCGGCCTCCAGCCCATCAATGATCGCCCGGGCCTGTTTGCCGGAACCCCCGTGCGACTGATCCACCTTCAGCGTATCACCGGTCTTTTCCTTCCAGTGTTTCGCGAAGGCTTCGTTGAACTCCGCATAAAGCTCGCGGGTCGGATCGTAGGAAACATTCAGCAGGGTTACGTCCTTCGCAAGGACAGTTCCCACCGTGGCGGCCAAGACAAGAAAAGAAGTAATTTTCATTCACGACCGATAACGTCGTCTTTCAAGCCTGTCAAACAAAACAACGCCTAAAGCGATCGTTATTTATATTCCCTCGCCATCAAGGCCCTGTACCTCATGGGAGGAGACGGGAGCACCGCGCATGACATCGGCCAGCGTGCAGGAGTCCATGAGGCGGGCGACCACATTGCGGGCCTCGAGCATGACGCGGCGAAACCGGCAGACGGGTTCCTGGGTGCAGCGTTTGTAGTCAGTGACGGAGACGCAGGCGATGGGCGCGAGGTACCCGTCGAAATGTCGCACCACTTCGCCCATGGTGATGCGTTCCGGACTTTTCGAAAGGCGATATCCGCCCTTCTTGCCGGCCACGCTATCCACCCAGCCACGCTCTTTGAGGTCGAGCATGATATGTTCCAGGAACCGCTTGGGAATATCGTTGCGCCGGGCCAGTTCGATGATCGGGATGGGCAGTCCGCCATGATGATCGACCAAAGTGAATAAGGCGCGAAGCGCATAATCCGTGCGCATGGAAAGTTGCATGGGGTAAAACGATAGAGGATATCGTGGTTCGCGTCAAAGCCGGATGGTGCCGGCCGATGGGATGGCAACGATCATCTCTCGCCCCTTGACGCTCAAACTGCAGGATGGAAGATGCTTCCATGTCCCGCGAGACTCCCTGCCCGATCTGTCAGCAAAAAGGCGAATGGTTCAACCAGCCTTTCGGCCCCTTCTGTTCCGAGCGATGCAAAATGGTCGACCTCGGCAAATGGCTGGGTGAAGAGTATAAACTGGCCAGTCCACTGACGGTGGAGGATTTGCAGGAGTTGGAGGACCTGGAAGAGGACGCGAAATAGACCCGTGGTCGGCGGAGCGGGATCCCGTCACAACAACTCGCCCTGCGAGGGCACGGTGCGCGCGAAGGCCTCGGTTTCAATCTCTTTGAGGAGGCTTTTAAATTCGCACTCCCGCACTGCGGCAATCAAGGCGGGAAAGTCGGGCTGCAAGGTCAGGGACGAAACCGGCATGGGCAGAGGGAGATCGTCGTCGAGGGCGACCATCCGACGGTTGGCCAGAATGAGGTCGCGGGCGGTAAGGATTTTTTCCCGGACCTTGTCGGATTTGATTTCCCCGGCGCGTTCGAGCAATCCGCTGATGCTCTGAAAATCTCGAATGAGTTGGGCGGCGGTTTTTTCCCCGATGCCGGGCACGCCGGGAATGTTGTCAGAGGTGTCCCCGGTGAGCGCCAGCACGTCGCCGATCTGCGCGGGCTCGACACCCCACTTTACCCGGACTTCAGCCTCACCGAGCAGGACGTGACTGGCCGTTCCGGCATCCGCTTTCGACGTTGAATAAATCCGGATCGTGGGCGACGCGATTTGCAGGATGTCCTTGTCGTTGGTCGCGACAATCACCTCGATCCCCACCCGCTGGGCGGCCAGCGCGTAGGAGGCAATAAGATCATCCGCCTCCGTGTTCGGCAGAAAAAGGCTGGCTGGGCCAAACAGGGGCACGTTTTTTTGCAACCAGGTCTCCTGGCTACGCATCTCCTCAGGCATGGAGGGACGGTTTTGTTTGTAGGCGGGCTGGAGCGTGGTCCGACGTTCCGGCAGGCCGCAATCCCAGATGACCGCCCCCAGGTCGGGCTTCACATCCGCGATCATTTTGCGCAGAGCTTTGCTGAACCCGTAAATGGCGTTGGTCGGCTCGCCCCGGGAGTTGGTCAGCCCCCGAATGGCAAAAAAGGAACGGTAAAGATAGTAGTGTCCGTCAACAAGGAGGAGCCTCATGGCGAAAGCCTATCCGCGCGAAAGCGAAAGTTCCAGTCGGATGCACGGGAGTATGCAGCTTGACGCCAGCCGCGATGTTTCCTACGGTGCGCCGCCTGCATGTTTTTCCGAAATTCCGCGCCTGTTTTCCTTCTCGCGCTCGCGTCCGTGTGGCCCGTTGCCGCCCAAAACCCGAGCCAGGAGGGCCGTGAGCGCTCCGGAGCGGCCCGGGCCAACAGTTCGGTCAGCTCGGAGGAGGCGGAATATTTTGCGGCAGCCAACGACTTGTACGAATCCGGACAAACCAATTCCGCGCTCGCTGCCTACCGGAATTTTCTCAAGACCTACCCGGCGTCGTCCCTTGCTTCAAAAGCGCAATACCGCGTGGCCGAATTGCTCGACGCGCAGGGCAATTCCAACAGAGCCTTCGACGCATACCAGACCCTGATTTCCCGCTATCCGGATACTCCCGAGTTCGAGCAGGCCGTGGCCCAGCAGGTGATCATTGCCAACCAATATCTTCAGGGCAAACGGATGGATTTTCTCGGCATTCCCGTCTTGCCGGGTGGCGAGCGTGCTCAACAGATGTATGAGGCGATCTTGAAAAACGCCCCCTACAGCAAATACGCGCCCATCGCGCAATTTAATCTCGGCCTCTCCCTGGAACGCCAAAAATTGGTCCCCGCCGCCCGTCAGGCGTACCAGACCGTGCTGGACAAATATCCCAACAGCGACGTGGCCGACGACGCGCTCTACCAGATCGCCTACATTTACATGCGCACGGGCCTTTCCGGCCAGTCGCAGGATCTTTCTTCGCTGGTCCTGGCCAAGGAAACCTTTGAAGATTTTCTTCTGCAATACCCGAACAGCGAAAAGGCACCGCAAGCCAAGGACAACCTGGTGGAAATCGGTGCGAAAGAATCCGGCGACCTGATGACCATCGCGAAGTACTACGACTGGTCGAAGGACTACAAGGCCGCCATCATCTACTACAACGACATCGTCCGCAAGATGCCGAACAGCCCCGACGCGGCACTGGCCAAGACCCGCATCGAAGAACTCCGCGGCACCGTCGGTGACGACGCCCTGCGCGTCGGATCGGAACGCGCCGAATCCGGCGAAAAACTCGCCCTGCGCCGCCGCCTGCAAGCCCAGGTGGAAACCTCCTCGCTGGCCGACTACTCCGGTCCTCCGAAGCGCGACATCGTGCCCGACGAACTTCCCATCGTGCGGCAACCCCGCTTGCGCACCAACGTTCGCGGCGACGTGCGCCCCCTCCCCGCCCCGGTCGAACCGATTTTGCCTACCGAATGACGCGCCTCATCCCACTTTTCCTCGCCACGTTTTTTCTGGCCGGTTGCGGTTACAAAATGGGCGAAATTCGCCCCACTCCGATGCGCTCGGTGCGCACTCTGGCGGTCCCGACCTTCAAAAACAAAACCTACGAACCGCGGGTTGAAGTCCTTCTGGCCGACACGCTGATCAAACAACTCCAGCAGGATGGCACCTACACAATCATGTCGGACAATACCGCCGACGCGATTCTCAACTGCACGCTCACGAACATCGAGCGCCGGTCCCTCCGCTCGGTGCAGAACAACGTCCTCGCCACCAGCGAGTTTGAGATCATCCTGGAAGTGACCTATGAAGTGGTGGACCGCGTCACGGGCATCGTGCTGATGGGCGGGCGGATTCGCGGTGACGCTTCGTTCTTTTCCAACAACGATCTGCAGACGACGGAACGCCAGGCCATCCCCGTGGCCGCGAGGGATCTTTCCATCGAGCTGACCACGCGCCTTTCCGAGGGCTGGTAACTTTGCTTACCGTCGTCCCGACGCCGATTGGGAATCTGCAGGACATTACCCTGCGGGCTCTCGAAGCCCTTCGTTCGGCCGACGTAATCGCCGCTGAGGACACCCGGCATTCCGGCATCCTGCTCCATCATCACGGGATCAGTCGGCCGATGATCAGCCTGCACGAACACAACGAAGCGACCCGGAACGCCCAGTTGGTGGAAGACATCGCCCAGGGTCGCAACGTCGCCCTCATCACCGACGCCGGCATGCCGGGAATTTCCGACCCGGGATTCCGCCTCATCCGGGCCTGCCGGGAACGGGAATTGCCGGTGACCGTCCTCCCTGGCCCCAGCGCGGTGTTGACCGCCCTCGTGGGATCCGGCTTTCCCACGGACGCTTTCTATTTTGGAGGATTTCTTCCGGTCAAAAGCGGCCGCCGCCGCTCGGAACTCGAACGCGCCGCCGCCCGGGAGGAAACCTCCATCTATTTCGAATCCCCCCACCGCATCGTGCGGTCGCTGGAAGTCCTCGCCGAAATCAAGCCCGACGGGCTGGTGTGCGTGGCGCGGGAGCTCAGTAAAAAATTCGAGGAGTTCCGCCGGGGCCGCCCGGCCGACCTGCTCGGCCATTTTCAAAGTCACCCTCCCAAAGGCGAGATCACTCTCGTGATTGCCCGGTAAATCTCGCGCCGGCCAATGACTTCGCAACCGCCGCTCCTGCGTCACCAGAAGCTCTTTCGTGGGGCGACAATGGTGCTCATTACCGGATTTCTTACCCTATTGGCCCTCGCCCCGCTGGGAAAAATTGGCCTGCCCCTCTGCGGCCTCCGCATGGTGACCGGCCTGCCCTGCCCGCTCTGCGGCGGCACCCGCGCTGCCCAGGCGTTTCTCTGCGGCGACTTGGCCCGCGCCTTTTATCTCAATCCCTTGGCCATCCCGGTCGTCGGGGGTCTGATTCTGGCGGGACTTCTGGCGGCCCTGGAGTTGCTCCGTGCGCGAGCCCTGACTGATTGGACCGCCCTGCGTCGCCGCTGGCTGGCCTGGACACCGCTGTTTCTCGTTCTGCTTCTCCTCCTCTGGTGGCCAGTGCATCTGGCCAGCGCCCTCCGAGAGCCCAAATCCGACCTCCTGGATTTGCGCAACCCGGTCGCGCGCGCCGCCTACGAGCGCTTCGGAGTGAGTGAAAACTGAATTTCCGCGAACCAAAAATGGCTTTCATTCGTCGTCCTTCTTCTCGCGACCCCGCTGCCGGATGAGAATCGGCAGTCCGGGGTATTCCCATTTTTCCCGAAGGCGGGCACAGAGGTAATTGAGATAACTGTCCGGCAGAAGCCGCGGGTCGTTGACGAAAAGCAGATATTCCGGCGGCTGAAAGGGCGTAGGGTCGGGCCGATTGAGCTGGGTGACGTAGAGCAACTTGAACCGTTTGCTCCCTTTCATCGGCGGAGCCTGGCGGTCCATGATGGTCTTGAAATAGCGATTCAACTCCCCCGTGCCGGCTCGCCGCGTCGCATGCTGCCGCATCTTTTCCACCACGGTGAAGAGCCGCTTCACGTTTTCCCCGGTCTTGGCGGAAAGCGCCACCACTGGAGCGTAGGTCAGAAAAAACAGCTCCCGATAAACCGTCTCCGTGTGTTCCTTAAGAAGCTCCCGCTCATGTTTGCCCTGCGCCACGAGATCCCATTTGTTCAGGACGATCATACATGCCTTGCGGGCTTTCTGGATGAGTCCGGCAATTTTTTTATCCTGCGTCGTCACCCCCACGGTCGCATCAATCACCAGAATACACAGGTCGGCGCGCTCGATGGTATCTTCGGAACGCATCACGCTGAAAACTTCCACCGAGGTGTCGTGACTTGATCGGTGCCGGATGCCCGCCGTGTCGCAGAGGACAAACTTCTGACCGTCGCGCTCATACGCCGTATCGACCGCGTCCCGCGTGGTTCCCGCGATATCGCTCACGATGGCGCGGCGGTCGCCCAGGATGTTGTTTACCAGGGACGACTTGCCGACATTCGGACGTCCGACGAGGGCAATGCGGGGCGCAACCTGATTTTCCTCCGCCGGATCTTCTTCCGGCAGCAAACCGTCAATCGCCGCCACAATCTCCTCAAACCCCCGCCCGTGCGCCGCGCTCGCGCCGAAAATGTGGGTGAATCCCAGGCTGAGAAAATCGGAGACAAATCCTTCGTGGGCCTCGATATCCACCTTGTTGACGATGAGAATCACCGGACGTCCGGAACCGCGCAGCTTCCCCGCCAGCTCGCGGTCCAGCGGCGTGGCCCCGGTTTGTCCGTCCACCACGAAAAGCAAAACCTCCGCGCACTCAATTGCGATCGTCGCCTCCTGGCGCGTCGCCTCCGCAAAGTCCGGATCGGCGTCCGCTCCGATGCCTCCGGTGTCCACAATTTCGAACGGCACCTTCCCCTGTCGGCAGACCGCGGTTATGCGGTCTCTCGTCACGCCCGGCTGGTCGTGGACGATAGAGATTTTTTTTCCGGCCAGCCGGTTGAAAAGAGCCGACTTGCCGACATTCGGCCGACCCACGATGGCAACACTACGCATGCGCGTAGAGTGAAAGGGTGAAGGGAAAGTGGAAAGGGGAATCGCAGCCCCCTTTCACCTTCACTTTCACTTTCCCTCCCCGCCCTGCGGGATCTCATCATGATGTTTCAGCTGGCGGGCGCCGTCGAAAACATAACCCAGCCCGCTGACCAGGGTGAAAAAACCCGCGGCATAGACGGAATAAATATGATGCGGCATTTGCAACATCACCCACGCGATGGCCACCATTTGGAGGGCCGTCGCAATTTTGCCAGTCCAGGTCGGATGCACTTCGAGGTGGCCGTTGAAATATTTCACCAACGCGCAGCCTGTGAGAACCACGGCGTCCCGGGCGATGACCAGCACAGGAAACCACAGGGGAAACCCATACGTCCATTTGCTGAGGCTCAGGGTGATAATGGCGGATAGCAGCAGCCCTTTGTCCGCGATGGGATCAAGCACCGCCCCCAACCGGCTGCGCTCCTCCCAATGGCGGGCCACCCAGCCATCCAGGCAATCTGTCACCGAAGCGACGATAAAAACGCTGATGGCCGTCCACCGCTGCCATTCTTCCGGATCACCCTGCTCGACCCCGCGGCCGTAATACACCGCAAAAAGAATAAACACCGGGATGAGCAGGATGCGGGTTATGGTGATTTTATTCGCCAGCGTCATCGTCGTGCCAATGTGATCGCAGGAAGAACTCGTTCCCAGCGTAAATTTCTGTCTCACTCCCCCGCGTGTCACTGCCACTGGCTTGGATCTTTGCGCCCGCCGCAGGCGCCGCGCTGCTGGCGGTCCTGGTCGGCCCGGTCCGGCGCGCTTACAGCAACGGCTGGTGGTGCCTGATGCGGCACGCCAGCCTCTGGAAGATTCCTGCCGGCTTTGCCTTCTGCTACGCGCTTTTTCACATCGCGGCCGATGGTCTGCTCCGCTGGCGACTCGAGGAAAGATGGCCCCCTGGCTTCACCAGCCCGCCTCCCGATCTCCCGGCCCTGGCCGTCGAACAAATGCCGGCCGCACTTTTACCCGCCGCAGAGATGCTGGTCGCCAATTTTAACGGCCTCGCCGCCACCTTTCCGGTCTCTGTGGTTTTTGGCGGGCTCTTCCTGTGCAACTGGCGGGGAGCTTCGTCGGAACTTCGCCGCGCCTTGACCCGGCGGTTTGGTCTTCGTGGCTGGCTGCTGTTTTCCCTCCTCGTTCTCTGCGCCACCTGCGCCCTGCTGAAACCCCTCCCGCTGCTGCTTTTACCGGAATTCGGAAAACACTTTTCCCTGCGCGACGTGTTGCTGGTCGGCACAGCCATTAACGCCCTGGCCTTTGTCTTCGAATATCTGCTCGGCACCTGCGTGCAACTTTTGCTTCTCCTCACGGCCTATGGCTGGGTGCGGGGGTTGCATTTCCCGCGTCAACGTCTCTTACATTTTGCCGTGCGCAGGCTGGGATTCGTGATCAAATGGGCGCTCGTTCTCATCGTGGCCACACTCACGTTCATTCATCTGCCGCTCTTCCTCGAGGTCGTGTTGACCGGTGTCCCGGCGGCACTGCGCGTTGAACTTCTGGCCAGGCCCATCCTGCTTCTGGCCATGATATTGTGCGTCACGGTCCAAATCCGCCTTGCCCTGCACAACGTCTCCCTGCGCGATGCCTTCGTGGCCAATCTCCATTTTCTTCGTCACCAAGGATGGCTTGTTGGCACCTTCCTTCTCGCGGCGTTCGGGCTGCTGGTGACGATCAAGGCCGTGGAGTTCGCCGGCCTCGCCTGGCTGGGTGGCACGATGGCAGGGGCCGCGTGGACAGTGGCCCTGCAAATTTTGGCTTCGGCGGCGGGTGGATGGATCCTGGCCGCCTGGGTTTGTTTTTACACCAGCCTCGAAGGCGCCTCCCGGGAGGTGGTCTTTTGAAAACCCTTACGACCGTCCTGCATGGCGAATCGCTCACCTGCCGGCGGGATCTCTGGAACGACCTCGCGCCCTCACGCTTTGAAAACTTCAGCGCCTCCTTCGCCGCGGGCGAATTCTGCGGGTTCTGCGGTCCCGATGGATCCGGCAAAGGCCTCCTCCTCAACGTGCTTGGTCTGCTGGAACCCGCGGACTCCGGAACGTTCGCAGTCAACGGCACACTGACAGGACCACTCAACCCCGAGGATGTCCAGCAACTGCGCAATGAGACGTTCGGATTTCTCTTTAACCACCCCTGCCTCCTGCCTTCCTTTTCTGTCGCAGAAAATGTCGCCATGCCCCTCTTTCGCATTTGCGGCGGCGACGCCCGGGAAGCCCGGGACCGCACTATGGAGATGCTCGAATTTTGCGGCATCGACGCCCTGGAAACCACCCTCGCCGGCCGCCTCGACGCGGACGCTCGCTCCCGCACCGCACTGGCCCGGGCCCTCGTGCATCAGCCCAGTGTGTTGATCGCCATCTCCCCACGGGAAAACGAGACCCTTCTTGCCCTCGCCCGCCGCGCTGCCGAAGAACTTGGCCTCTGTGTCCTTTGGGCGGGAAATGAAGAGACGCTGCGCCCCGCCGCCCACCGCCTGCTTCATCTGGCCGACGGGCGGCTTACCGGAGAATCCCGCCCATGAATGCCCTCGAACTCGCCACCTCGGGCGCGCAAAAATCCAACCTCGCTTTTGCCCTCGCCCGCCTGCCTCGGGAACGCCGCAGGCATGCGTTGGTTTTCTACAATTTCTGCCGGGTCGTCGATGACATCGCCGACGACGAAACCCGTCCCGCCCCGGAGAAACAAACGTTGCTCGACCACTGGAAAACCGCCCTGCAAACCGGCCACGGCCTGCCCACCGCCCTCGCGGAAATCCTGCACGCGCATCCGATCGATCGCGAACTGCTCATCGAGATCGTCCGCGGTGTTGAGCAAGACATTCATCCGCGCGACTTCGCAACCTACGAGGAACTTCGCCAATACTGTTGGCGCGTGGCCAGCGCCGTCGGGCTGGTGAGCATTGAGATCTTCGGCTGTCGCGATCCGCTGAGCAAAACCTACGCCGAGCAACTGGGCCACGCCTTGCAAATGACCAACATCCTGCGCGACATCGGCGAGGACGCCCGCCTCGGCCGCGTCTATCTGCCAGTGGAGGACCTCGCCCGCTTCGACATTCGGCCGGAAGATATCCGCGCCGGGCGCCCCGGCCCGCGGTTTGGCGAACTCATGCGGTTCGAAGCCGCACGGGCCCGCGAATATTTCACCGCCGCGCGATCTGCCCTCACCCCCACCGATGCCCGGGCCCTCGCCCCCGCCGAGGCCATGCGAGCCATCTACGGGAAAATCCTGGTTCACATGGAAAAAGACAATTTCCGCGTCTTCGAGAAACGCTACCGCCTGCCGCTCTGGCAAAAACTCTGGCTGCTGGCACTACCGGGTTGACCGGCCCGCGCTTCGTCAGAAGGAAGGCGATGCGCTTCACTCCTGTCGCACGACAAGCAGCCTGGTCGGAATCACTTGATACAGCCAATCCATGTGCGTCGGCAGCGGACCGCCATCCGGCAGGGCCTGCACGACCAGCAGGTCGGCTTCCAAGCCCTCCACGGCATCGCACAGATTGTAGCCCGTGTTGGAGTTCACGATCCGGGCGTCAAGTTCGACGGCGCTTTCCGCCAGGCAGGCGGTGACGTCCTCCAGCCAGGCATCGATGTCCGTCGGTTGCTCGCCCCGAGAGGCGGCAATGGCGGCGGCGAAGGGTGTGCGGGTGACGGCGAGAGTGGCGCGTTTGGGGCGGAGCTTTTCCACCGTGGTGAGGAGAAGTTCACTACTCCCCTCGCCGGGCTCCAAGGCAAAGACAATATGATCCGGCGGACCCGGATGTTCCGTCGGCCGTGGAACCAGCAGCAGATCACACGGCGCGGAGCGCAGGAGATCGCGGGCCACGCCACTGGTGTAGGGACGGGCACCATCCTCGCGCTGCAAGGCTCCGGCGATGAGGAGTTCGTAATTGCCCGCCACCGAAAGCAGCGCCGAAGCCGGCGTCTCCTTCTCCACCCAGCGGATTTTCACATCATCGCCGAGGGCTTCGCGAAACCGGCACTCCTTTTCCGGAGCGTACGTCGAAGCGTGGAGGACCTCCAGCGAGGCTGCACAATGCCGGGCAAAAAATCCCGCCTCCGCCAGCACAGCGGCGAAAGTCGGAGAAAAAGTGGAGGCCACGGCGGCCCGGCGGTAGGTCATCACGGCGAGACCCTCGCGTTTCTTCCCTCCCTCCGCCAGCGAAAATCAGTTCTTCGCCAAAGCAAGGATCGCGCGGTATTCCGCAGCGGTCACCGGCATCACACTGAGACGCGACTGCCGCAGCAGCGCCAGATTCTCCAGCGGCTGACTGGCCTTGACATCTTCCAGTGTGACCGGGCGCTTCAGCGGCTTGCCGGGCTGAAGATCAACACAGATCCAGTCGCCTTCCTTCGCGGTGGGATCCGGATAGGCCTCACGAACCACCACGGCCTCACCCATGATGCATTTGCCGACGACACTGTGGTAAAACAAAACCGTGTCGCCCTTCGCCATGGCCTTGAGATTATTGCGGGCCTGAAAGTTACGAACACCCGTCCAGGCGGTCTTGCCGTCGCGGACAAAGTCCTCCCACGAGTAAGCCGTGGGTTCCTGTTTAACCAGCCAGTATTTCATGCGCAGCAGTGCTTCAAGGGTTTCCCTGCAAAATAATCCAACATACTCTCCAGGGTCACAGCCCTGAGGCAGCGCACGGCCTCGTCGCTGTTGAACGCCACGTGCGGGGTCAGAATCACGTTGGGCCGGTTCAGCAATTGGCTGTGGGAGACGAGCCGGGAAAACTCCGCGACGCGCTGGGGCGTGGTTTCGCGGACAGCCGGAGTCACGGTGGCATTCCTCACCCGTTCGGCAATTTTCTGCCCAAGCAAAGGCGTGGCACCACCCTCCTGAAAAATCCGTTCATCCTCCAACACATCAAGTCCCAAGCCAGCGACATGGCCAGAGTCGAGGGCTTCGACCGCCGCCGCCGTATCCAACAGGCCACCGCGCGCGGTGTTGATGATGAGCACGCCGGGACGACACATCGCCAGCGTCTCGCGGTTGATCATG
The DNA here is from genome assembly GCA_041752695.1 of Terrimicrobiaceae bacterium. Classification (GTDB taxonomy): domain Bacteria; phylum Verrucomicrobiota; class Verrucomicrobiia; order Chthoniobacterales; family Terrimicrobiaceae; genus CALCJD01. The sequence continues at coordinate 1,225 of JBGSVZ010000092.1, read as the reverse complement.
TGGCGGGTCGATTCATTCAGAGGGACATGCAGAGTAACCACGTCAGATTCCCTCAGCAATTCTCCGAAGGGCACGTAACGAAAATCCAGCAGTTCGCTGAAAAACGCGTGCGGCTCGGCATCATAGGCCACCACCTTCATACCAAACCCGATCGCGATCCGGATGACATGCAAGCCGACTCGACCGGCTCCGACCACTCCCATTGTGCGACCCCGCAGGTCAAAACCCCGCAGCCGATCGCGGGAGAAGTGTCCCGTCCGCACGGCATTTTCCGAATCCCGCAGCCGCCGGGCCAGGGCGAGAATGAGCGCAAAGGCGTGCTCGGCCACGGTGTTCTCCCCGTAGTTGCCCACATTGGTAACCACCACGCCGCGCGAACGGCAGACTTCCACATCGACATGATCACAACCGGTGGACCGGGTGCAGATCAGCTTGAGGGCGGGATGGCCCTCGAGAAAATCGGCGTCGATCCGTTCGCTGATGAAAACCGACAGCACCTCACAATCCTTCGGCACTGAAGCCAGATCCCGGCAAAACCCCACCTCGTGAGCCTCCAGCGCCGCTTCAAAAAAAGCGCGCCCCTCGGCCTCAAGATCAACAAAACAAATTTTCCTGCTTTGCACGGGAGCTTCAGTCATCAAAATTGAGAGTTTCCCTATGTCCGCGCCGAGTCAAACAGGTTTCTTCATCAGCTTCGAAGGTTCGGAGGGCTGTGGGAAAAGTACCCAGATCCGTCTTTTGCTCGAAACCCTGTCGGGACTGGGCCTCGCCCCCCTGCTGGTGCGCGAACCCGGAGGCACGCCCATTGGCGAATCCATCCGCCATCTTCTCCAGCACGCCGAGGAAGGCCGCGAAATGTCGCCCGAGGCGGAATTGCTCCTCTTCGCCGCCAGCCGTGCCCAACTGGTGCGCCAGACCATTCTGCCCGCCCTGGCGGCAGGACGCGTGGTCATTTCGGATCGATTCCTCGATTCGACCACGGTTTATCAGGGCATCGCCCGCAATATCCCCGCGGAAACTGTGGCGCAAATCAACCTCTTTGCGGCCGGTCCCCGCCTGCCCGATGTCACCTTCGTGCTCGACATGAATCCCGCCGCCGCCATGCACCGCCTCGGCCAGCGCCGTGCGAGCGGCGACGCCACGCGCGACCGGATGGAGGAAGAGCCGCCCGCCTTTTACGAAGCCGTGCGTCACGGCTACCTCGCCCTCGCCGAAGCCGAGCCCG
>JBGSVZ010000091.1:0-27100 GCA_041752695.1 Terrimicrobiaceae bacterium | reverse complement strand
GCGCCACTCGGGCTTTGAACTCCGGCTCGTGTCTTCTGCGTTTTCCTTTCATCGGCTTTTTCCTTGTATCCCTCCCTCCCGATTCCCGCAAAATCTATAGCTTAACCACTGGTCCGATTTTTGGGGTCCACCTCACTTCGGCAAAATTTTTCGACATCGAATATCAGACTTATGGGGTCGTGCTGCCGCATCCTCCGGCCGGGGAGGAAACGTTTTCCTGGGAACATCCCGACGGAAATAAATTGATCCGGATCAATTTCCGCGGAGAAACCGGGGAACTGGTCGGGGTGAATGTTTTTGGCATCCGTCACCGTCATGCGGTGTGGGAGAGTTGGATTGCCGGTCGAACGCGCGTGGAAGACGCCCTGGCCAATCTTGGGGCGGCCAATTTCGACCCGGAATTTTATCTTCAATACGAACCCGCCATCATCGCGGCTTTTAATACCTGCTTCCCCGAACGCGCGGTCGCCCTCAAAACCCGCAAAGGGCTCTTTTCCAGCGCCATCTCAAAGCTCCTGGGTCAACCGAAACTGCAAACCGCCTGATTCATGAACGATCTCACCGCCAACCTCAGTTACGAAAGTCACTCCCTGACCCCGGGAGGCCATCGGCTGGACGCCCTGGAGAAGACCGGACTGGCCTTCTTTGGCCTCGGGCTGTTGATTCTTGCTGCCGGGCTTTTCACGGCCGCCGGCGTTTCCGCAGAGGCCCGCACGGTCTGGTTAATGCTGGCCTGGGGAGGCATTGCCGGAGGCGGGCTACTTTACGGTCTGCATAAGCATCTTTCCGACAAACCCGGCATCCGCAACAATGGCAAAACGACCGACAGCCTGACGGCGCGGGGCGCATTGGGGTGGACGCTTGCCGTTCTTTTCACCGGATTTTACGTCATGCTGTATTGGTTCCCCGGCATGCTGGGCGGGCTGATCCGGCTCCACGATCCCCTGAGCCAGTTCCTGCGTGGCAAGGGCGCCGACCAATGGTTTGTTTATGGAACCTTTTACACCGTGGGCATCCTGGTGATGGGGGCCAAGGCGATTGCCAAATACCGGCACAGCCGGTACCAGATCGTGCGGACCAGCGTGATCATGGTCACGCAACTCGGCTTTGCCTATCTGTTGCCCGCCCTTTTCGTCAAGCTGAACCAACCGGAGGTTTACCTGAGTTATTTCTGGCCCCTGGCTTATGACAAACTCTTCCCCGACACCATTCAGCGCTTCCTTCAGGCTGGGAATATTGGGTGGTTCATTGTTGGCTGGTTTATCGTGGGGACCCTCGTGGCCACCCCGGTGCTGACTTATTATTTTGGAAAACGTTGGTATTGCTCCTGGGTCTGCGGGTGTGGCGGACTGGCCAATACGTTCGGGGATTCGTTTCGGCAGAACTCCGACAAATCGCTTGCGGCGTGGAAAGTCGAGCGTTGGATGATTCATGGCGGACTCGTTTTTATTGTTCTGGTGACGGCCCTGCTCTGGTTCGAGCCCTCCATGCCCGACGCGCTCAAGGGGGCAGTATTTCAATTGCGCAAGATCTACGGATTTCTCATCGGGGCGGCCTTTGCGGGCGTGATTGGGGTTGGTTTTTATCCCTTGATGGGCACCCGTGTCTGGTGCCGCTTTGGTTGTCCCATGGCGGCGATTCTCGGCCTGCTGCAACGTTTTAAGTCCCGCTTCCGCATTACCACCAATGGCGCGCAGTGCATTTCGTGCGGAAATTGTTCCAAGTATTGTGAGATGGGGATCGATGTCCGGTCATACGCGCAGCGCGGCCAAAACATTGTCAGGGCTTCCTGCGTAGGCTGCGGCCTGTGCGCCGCGGTCTGTCCCCGCGGCGTGCTTTCCCTGGAAAATGGGCCCACGGAAGGACGGATCAACGAGTCCCCTTCGCTGACGGGAGAGTTCAAGTCACGATGAGCCTTCGGCGGGCCGTTCTGGGCGGGGTCCTGAGCGTTCTCGTTGTTGCCCACATCGAGGCAGCCACCGCCGATTCCCTCACGGACCTCTCCGCCGCAATTCGCGCCGAGTTCCCGGAGGTTTCCATCATGACGACCCAGGAGTGGGCGGAGGGGATGAAAGACGCACTGCGGCCAGTTCCCATCCTTCTCGATGTGCGGGAAGAGCGCGAGTATGCGGTGAGCCATCAGCCGGAAGCGCTGCGGGCGGAAAGCGACCCCGTAGCCCAATTGCGGCGACTTGGAGCCTCCAGCCGCACCTCCGTCGTCGTCTATTGCTCGGTGGGTTACCGCTCCGCTCTTCTCGCGCGAAAACTTTCCCAAGCCGGTTTTTCAAATGTCCGAAATCTCGAAGGATCGATCTTTGCCTGGGCCAACGAAGGCCGTCCGCTCGTGAACTCCCACGGCCCAACGGATGGGGTGCATCCCTTTGATGTCCGCTGGGGGCGTTATCTCGAGAAATCGAAATGGCACTGGAAGCCGGTGATTTCGTCCCTACGTTGATAGGGATGTGGCAGATCCTCTGGGACACTCGCGGATATTTTTTCTGGCTGCTTGTCATTTCGGCGGGCTGCCTGATTGCCGAACGCATCCGCCCGTGGCGTCGTGGTCAGAAACTTTTCCGCCGGGAATTTTTTCACGACCTATTCTGGCTTTTTTTCAATGGCCACTATTTTGGAGTGTTGTTCGCTTATGCGACAGCTTTCCTCGCGCAGGCGGTCTGGCCGGTGCTCGAGGTCGCCAAGTCCTGGAATCTGCTCGCCGGTCAGGCCATTGTCGTCCAGGCGCTCATCTATTTTGTCCTCAAGGATTTTCTCGACTGGTGCGTGCATAATCTCCTCCACCGTGTGCCAGCGTTGTGGGAATTTCACAAACTGCACCACTCGATTGTCGAGATGGACTGGATCGGAAATTTTCGATTTCACTGGATGGAAATTGTCATTTACCAGGGTCTGACCTATTTCCCGCTCGTCATATTGGGCGTGGATCCGCTGGTAATCCTCCTTGTTGCCATTGCCACCACGGTGATCGGGCACCTCAATCACAGCAACCTCGACATCACCTGGGGGCCATTGCGTTATCTCTTCAACTCGCCACGCATGCACATCTGGCACCACATGGCGCGGCTGCCGGATGGACATTCTGCGGGCGTCAACTTCGGCGTCTCATTCAGTCTTTGGGACTGGATTTTTCGCACCGCTTACTGGCCGGACGCGAAGGAATCTCCGGCCCAGCAACCGGACGGCCTGGGATTTCCCGGGTTGGAAAAATACCCGCGCGGCCTGGCCCGCCGTGTCCTCCATCCGATCTGGCAAACTTTGACGCGAAAATCCTGGCGCTGAGTTCTTCCGATCGTGGCCTGCCCAACCTCAAGAGAGGGATTCGTGGAGAACAAACCCGCGACTGCGTTCGAGCAAGGTTCGCTTGCTCGCGAGGGACAGTGAGCCCGGCAATTGTGCCACGCCGAGAATCCGGCGCATGATTTCCACGCCGGCGTATTGCACCGCGAGCGGTTTGGAGAGTTGGGTTCCTGCCGTTGATGCCGTTAACCAGAACGACGCCGTCCCTTCCTCATGGTCGGACAGCAGGAGATGCGCGTAGAAAACGCCGATGTCAAATTCGGGATCCCCGCAGAAACAAAATTCCGGGTCGATCACTCGCAACGTGCCGTCGCTTTTGCGAAGCAGGCTGCCGGGGAAAAGATCGCCATGGATGAGAGACGGTCCGTCTGCTCTGAGATAACGCTCACCGAGGGACTTCACGGTTTCACAAAATCGGCGGTCTCGACGCAGAAAATCTCCGGCTTCGTGCAACCCCGGTGTGAGGGATTCCAGCATTTTTGACAACGTGCCATCGGTTCGCAGCGGGAGGTCAAAGATGTGCTCATGATTGAGTTGCCGCATGGCCAGATTCTGAAAACTTGGACGCTCGGCCTGCGGAACACTCATGGCATGGAGGCACGAGGTATAGCGGGCCAGTTCTGTCAGGTTACGCCGATCCAATCGGGTGCCCTCATAACAATCGGACAACGGGCGGACCGGGGTGAGATCTTCAAGAATCAACAAAGCGGCATCCGGATCGAAAGCGAGGAGTCGGGGCATCATGGCCGCGAGGTCGGGATTTTTTCCCACCATTTGATAAAATCGCGCTTCGGAGGCCGCGCGTTCCACGGGTGCGGCGATGGAGGGATATTTTTCCACCCACGGTCGCGCCTGTTTGAGAATGAGGCTTTGCTGCGGGAGGACCACCCGAAGCACACAGTTCATGTTTCCTTCCCCGGCCTTGCTGACCTGGAGAGCATCCCCACTGCGGGTGAAATCCTGATCGATCAAGTAGGCCTGCAGGGCGGAGACATCCTCGGGATCGAGATGGAAAGGCTGGCCGTTGGGATTTTGCATTTCAGACGGCATTTTCAACGGGAGACTTTGGTTCATACGCCCCGGACGGATGGCCCGGCTGGTCTCCGTCCTCCTGACCTTCCTCGGTAACCTCCGGCTGGAATGTCCGACGGCGTAATCGCGACGACCCAAAAAAGAAGAGAAAACTTGCTCCCGTGAGAAGAAGGAACTGAGCCTCGATGGCCCGTCCGTGCCAGGCCGCGAAGAGAAAGGCCGTCAGGCTGGCGACGCCGGCGGCCAGTTCGCCCCAGAGAGGGACGGACACTTCGGCGCGATAACAGAGGCTGGCGGATTTTCCCTGTTTGGGAGTGCGAAGGAACGGGCTTTTCTTGCCGTTGACCGCCTCGTAGACGGCTCTCGAATTCGAGAGGGCCAGGCCGATGCCGGCCAGAATCAAAAACGGGAGGCGCAGCAGCCGGGCGGGCCAATTTTTATGCAGCAGGCATTGGCCGGTGGCATAAAAGATACTTGGAGCGAGGGACAGGCCGACGATCAGCACATTCGCCCAGCCCCAGCCTTCCCAACCGGATGGGAGCAGCCAGACCAGCGGCAGGGAGAGGAGCGCAAAAAGCAGGATAAACGGATGGATCGCATAGTGCGTGAGATGAAACCACGCCTGGATTTTTGCCATCAGTCGGACGTCGGACTGAAACAAAGCGGGCACCAGCTTTATGGCTGTCTGGAGGGAACCCTTGGCCCAGCGAAACTGCTGACTCTTAAAAGCCGCCGCATCGGCAGGCAGTTCACCGGGCACGACCAGATCCGGCAGATAAACTCCCCGCCATCCGCGCAACTGAGCGCGGTAGGAGAGGTCGAGATCTTCGGTGAGAGTATCGGCCGTCCACCCCCCGGCATCGGCAATGGCCGACTTGCGCCAGACGCCAGCCGTCCCATTAAAGTTCATGAAGAGCCCCGGCGTCCCACTTCGTGCGATTTGGTCGATGGCAAAGTGTCCGTCAATTCCGACAGCCTGCGCTTGGGTCAGACAACTGCCGTCCTCGTTCAAATGGCCCCACCGGGCCTGCACCCAGCCGACATCCCTCCGGGCGACCAGGAGGGGCACGGTGCGTCGGAGGAAATCCGTCGGCGGTACGAAGTCCGCGTCGAAAATCGCGATCAGTTCCCCCCGACACTGCAGCAACCCCTCCGCCAGGGCTCCTGCTTTATAGCCCGTACGATCCGTGCGACGGATGACCACGATTGGCACCCCCTGCGCCTGCAGGCTTGCGACCACCCCGTCCACCACGGCGCAGGTTTCGTCGGTCGAATCATCGAGAATTTGAATTTCGTGACGCCCAGCCGGGTAATCCATGGCCGCCACGGCGTGAATGACGCGCCCGGCCACCGCGATTTCGTTGTAGAGAGGCACTTGGGTCGTGACCAGTGGCCAGGTTTTGGCTTGCCGCAAATCCTCCGTCCCTTCGCGGAATTCTTCCGCATTCCGCTTGCGCAGCCCTCGTCGGGCGGAGAGACAGGCCCAGATCAAATAATAGGCATTGGCCGCATAGAGCAGTAGCACCGCGGAAACGGCAACGTAAAGGGTCAGGACAATCGGAGACAAAGGGATTGGCACGGTGAGCGTGAGAGTTCTGGCGGGTTGATTATTCCATCACGTGTCCTGACCGGCCTGCCCTTTAAATCAGCTTTTTTAAGGTCTCCGCGTTCACATCTTTCCCCGTCATGACAAACCGCTTGCCGCCCGAGGTCCAGGTCGCCCAGGTGTGGCCATTTTCCACATAGACCGTCGGGTCTAGATCAGGCGGGGTGTCTTTCAAGGCGTGATTGTCCACCACGAACAGATGCACCACCTGCCCGTTTTCCAGTTTAAAGCAGACCAGCGAAACCTTGGTTCCGTCCATGGTGTAGGTCTGGCAGCCAAGGCCGGGAATGTTGCGCAGTCCGGGCGGCAGGTCAAAAGTGCTGGGTGAACCGCGATCCGCCAGCCAGCCGCGGATGGCCTCGCGGTCGCTGCTGAGTTTGCCCAGAACGATGCGGTCACTTTCTTTCAGATCGAGGACCTGGGCGGTGAAGTTCGCGACCGTCACCCGGCCTAGCTCCCCCTGTCGGATCTCGGGTGCGAGGAGCGCTGATACCGCCAGGATCGCGACGAGGATGGCGGCCAAAGTGAGCAGGAGGGGAGCCTGCCAGACCGGGCGCTGGGCCTTGTTCGGAAACTTCGTGATTTTTCGGCTCAAGCGAAGTGCCTCCCGCAACTCGGGAGGAGGCAACTCAACCTGAAGGGCGGCTCTCATTTTTTCATCGAAGGCACGTTGTCCGGCAAACCATTGGCCCAGCTTGGGATCGAGGCTAGCCTGCTCGACGGCGTCCGCAAAAATCGGATCCGCTGCATCCTCACCTCCTGGCCGGTAGGCGTGCAAAATCAGCTTGGCTTCTTCGTGGTTCATGGGATCTGGTCAGCGGCCTCCCGCACCCCTTCGTTGGTCATTAGAGAGAATGGAAACGTTTTTTATTCCCTCAGCGGCCGTGTTTCCGGTCTCCCGGAAAGCGGATGACGCGCTGGAATTTTTCGTTTGCGGCGTTCGCGCGTCCACCTTTTGGCGGAGCAATTCTTTGGCCCGAGAGATGCGGGACATCACCGTTCCGATCGGTACGTCCAAGATCGCAGCGATTTCCTTGTAGCTGAGTTGATTTAAATAAAAGAGGGTCAGCGCCGCGCGATGATGGGCGTCGAGGGCGTCGAGGGCCTGCAGTAGCTCCGCATGCTCCGCTTCCCGGGCCGCGCTGGAATCGGTCACGGCGGCGGGTAAATCGGCTTCACTCTCTTCGAGGGAGATTGTGCGTTTGTTCTTGTGGAAAGTGGCGATGTATTCGCGGTAGAGCGTGGTGAACAGCCATTGTCGGGCCTTCGCGGTGTCGCGGATCTGGTGACCTTTCTCGGCAAAAATAACAAATGTCTGCTGGACAAGGTCGCAGGCGTCTTCCGGTTTGCGCGACAGATGCAATCCAAACCGATAAAGATCGGCGTAGAATTGATCCGTGATGAGCTGGAACCAGTCGTCGTCCATGTTCTGGATCTCCAGACCATGAAGCACAAATCCCTCCGGGGGGAATCCTTTTCGGTTTAATTCGTCGCGTTTAACGACCAGTCGTACTCCAGAAACTGCACTGCGGCCGGCTCCGGAAGTGGGGCCGTGCGGAATTTATTGACGAAGGTGATGACCTTGTCCTTCCCGCCAAAATCTTCGCCATACCAGTCAAAAATCCGCGAAAGCCGCACGGATTTGCCCTCCCCGTCGATCTGCACGGCGTCGCCGTTGACGAACTCCCGCGCGAGGCGGTCGAGCTCGGCTTCGAGGGTGGGGGCGTCAAAGGGCTTCGTGTTCAGCGGCGGGCAGCTGGTACTGGCGCAGTTCAGCGCAAAATGAATGCGGGGCTCCTGAAAAGTGGTACGGATCACCTTTTGCTCCAGATCATTGAAGCTGGTTTTTTGCCCCGAGATGACGATGCGGTTATCGTGGAAGAACCGCTCATCGCCGTCGATCGGCCCCTTGGTCGGATATTTGGTCAGAATATTTTGCAGGATCCAGGCATTGTAGGCATTGAGATGCCAGGCGAGTGCATCCGATTTCGATCCTTCGGGAGGGGTCGTGGTCGCGTAAAAATCGGTCACTTCCTGGAGCTTCTTCAGATCTGCCGGGTTGGCGTGCCAGGCCGCGTAGCGCACGCCGGTGGAGGTCGCATATTTTTGCAAAAGTTCCGCATAAACAGGAGGATAGGGGCCCGCTGCCGGGGGCGTCTGCACCGTGGTCGGAGAGGAACAGCCGAAGAGCAACAAAGACAGGAGCAGCGCGGGAAGGAGGCGATAAAGAGTCACAACCGGATTGAGCAGGGAGTGGGCTGGTTTATTCCCTGGCTTCCCAGGAATAAATTTGCGGCTAGGGTGGTCTGATTCGCGATGAACACATCCTGTCCAGCGCCCCGGAGCGGGTTCCGCAGCTACGCGCTGGCACTGACATTCCTGGCCGGAACCCTCGTCATGCTGCCCTACGGTCGCTTGCTTCAGCCAGGATATGTCCCGCCCTTCCTTCTCGGGGTGGCTATCATGTTGGGCGCATTCTTTTTCGCGCTGCGATTTGGCATCCTTCCGTTTGTGGTGGCGGGAACGGCGGTGGCCGCGCGAGTGCTCCTGCTTTGGCAGGCTCCCGGAGATGATATTTACCGTTATATCTGGGAGGGCCGGGTGTTGTTGGCGCAGGTCAATCCCTACCTCCACGCGCCCGATGCGGAAAGCCTGATCCCGCTGCAGGATGGGCTCTGGAATTTGGTCCAGCACCGAACCTTCACAGCCATTTATCCCCCGATGGCAGAGGTTTCTTTTGCCCTGCTTGCCGCGGTGGCGCCCACGGTCTTTTTCTTCAAACTGACCTTCGCTGCGGCCGATCTGCTCACAGGATGGCTGCTTTGGCGACGCTATGGCGGTCCCGCCTCGCTGGTGTATTTATGGAATCCCCTCGTCATCTACTCGTTTGCCGGCGGGGGGCACTATGACAGCCTTTTCGTCCTGGCTCTCGTGCTGGCCTGGCTGGCCTGGGATTCCGGGAAGTTCACCCAGGCATTGGTCTGGCTGGGGATTTCCGTGGCCTTAAAATGGATGGCGCTGCCGATTCTGGGCTGGGCACTGTGGCAGACTTTGAGGAAGCGCGGTTGGCGGGCAGGTGTGGGGGGCGGAATAATTGGTGGGGCCCCCTTCCTGGTTTGCTGGCTGGCGGTGAGTTGGTGGACGGGAGAGTGGACCTCGCGGCTCCATCCGGAAAAGTTCACAGAATTCGCCCGCAGCACCGAGCTTGTTCCCCGGATCGTCGGCTATTTTTGGGAGGCGAGCCGCTACCACAACCAGTGGTTTCTGCCACCTCTTGCCGTGGCCTGGGCATTCGTCATTCTCCGCGCAAAAAAATTCACCACGGCGGCGGAAGGGACGCTCTTCTTCGCCTTGATTTTATCTCCCCTGGTCCACGCGTGGTATTTTACCTGGCTCATGCCATTCGCCGTCGCCACCCGAAATCGCGGCAGCCTCTGGCTCACGGCGTCCGGGTTTGTCTATTTTTTCGTCTATCACCGCTTTGGTATGCAGCCTGATTCGTTCTGGACCTTTACATCCTTCGAGATCGCCCTGCTTTGGACACCGTTTGTCGCGGGTTTCCTCTGGACGTATCGGGAGCCAGTGGTGCGGAGCTTGTTGCAGAAAGATCCCGCGAAGGGTGTTCCCGACCAAACTCCATGAATACCGTTTGCCTCGTTCTCAAGGCCCCGCGTGAGGGAACGGTCAAGACCCGATTGGCGCGGGAGATTGGTGCGCAAAAGGCGACTGAAATCTACCGAGCTCTGGTCGAGCATCAGGCCAGGGCGATTCCGGCAGATTGGGAGGTGGCGGTGCATTTTGCTCCGGAAGATGCCGGCCCGGAAATGGAGGCCTGGCTAGGGCCCCTGCTGCCAAAAAACCGGCGTTTCGTTCCGCAGGGCGAAGGCGATCTGGGCTCCCGGTTGACCAGCATTGTTCGCACCGAATTTCAGCGGGGAACGACCGCGCTTTTTCTCGTGGGTGGCGATTGTCCCGCAGTTTCCGGCACCTACCTTGAGGACGCCGGCCGGCGCCTCACGGCATCCGACATTGTCCTCGGCCCGGCGGTCGATGGCGGATACGTCCTGCTCGGACTAAAAACTCCGCAGGTCGGACTTTTTGAAAAAATTTCCTGGAGCACCCCCCAGGTGCTCGCCGAAACCCTCGCCGCCGCCAAACGCTTGGCATTGACGGTAGATTTCCTAGCGACACTCGAAGACGTCGACGATGAGGCAAGTCTGAGAAGGCAGTTTGGGGAAGCTGATCTTAGTGCATTTCCACGGTGACACTGCCAATTCCCGATCGCAGGTAGTGAAAGTGAACATTCGGATGGTCTGAGAGGAGGGACATCGGGACGCTGGAGTCCGGAAGGCGCTTCGAGATCATCAGGGCGCTGAGGCGGAGACCAAAAGGATTGTCGTGGTGCCCCGGGTGCCAGATCGAAACCTTTTCGGCCTTCCACGTCTCGCGCGGGCCGACCGTGGCGGCTTCCGTCGGCACCAGCGCGACATTTCCTCCGCCGCTCGTGCGGGCATTTTGGGTGATCGTCACCGGGTGCAGTTTCACGAACCGGGTGCCGAGCTGGCGGTATTCCGCGGGGCTGGGCGGGGCGTCTTTGTATTTGCCGGTGCGGGGCAGTGGGTCGTTGAACGCCCAATGCTTGATCTCGCCCTGGCCGCCTTGCATGACCACACAACGGATGGCGTCGTAGCTTTTGCTGTAGGCGTTGAGGTCGCCGCTCGGGAAATGCAGGTTCGCTTCCGGAATACGCAGCGACTTATCGATCCGCGCAAAGCAAAGTTCCTTGTCGGCTCTGGCAAATGAAAGCGGATGTTTCGCATCCACGGTCTTCCCGTCGATGACCCACTCGTCCATGCCCCAGAAATGCGCGTCGTGCTTCTTCAGATTGATCCCGAGAGCGTTGACCACCCGGGCGACGAGGGGAAGTTGCTCGGTCGGCCCGATCGGTCCGCAGATGCCGGCCGGATTATCCGGCGTGCTCTGTCTCCAGGCATCCACATATTCCAACGCCTCCGCGGCGTAGAATTCCTGCACGGTGTCGTAGAAGTGAATGGTGAAGCCGGGGCGCGAAAGTCCCTTGAGCTTCTTTTCATCAATACGAGCCGCATCGGCGAGCAGATCGGCCTCAAGGGTGGTGTAATCCCACCAGGCGGGGGCTAGTTTGCTAATGGGTCTGGGCATATTTTTTAGGGTTGGAGTTCGGAGGACGAACAATCGAGGAGATGGCAAAGCGGGTCGAAATCTTCAGGGCCGAAGCCGAGGTGAGAGTGGCGGCGCCAACCCTCGGCGGCTTGGTATTTACCACTTCTGCGCCCGACTTCGCGGCTCATGCGCTCCATCTCCTCAAGGTAGGCGTCCATGCCTTGGGTGACATCAAGCCATTCCTTCTGTGAGGCATGGCAGGCGAGCATCGCACGTTTGCGGGTTAGGACGGCGCTGATGTCGGTGAAAAAATGCGGGACGACTGGCTGGCGGAGCGCATCATTGAGTCCGTGCGGCAACGCGTGGTAGACCGCGACCGGCTTGTCGGAGATCGCCGTGGGGGGATCGGGCACGAAGTTTTTCATCGCTCGCGTGAATGCGCCCGTGACCACGAGGCGCGCCGTGTTCTGGTGATCTTCCATATAATCCTGCGGCGACTGGGTCAGGATGATGTCCGGCTGAATCTGACGGATGACCGCCGCCACACGAGCCACTGATGCCGCATCGTAGTAGACGCTGAGATCATCGAAAAGCGGCGGATGGGCGGTCCCCCCCGCAAGTTCGGCGGAGGCGAGCGCCTCTTTCCATCGAAGCGCGCTGGCTTCCTCGCGCGAGAGCGTGGCCGATCCGCAGCAGCCGTTCGCGAGGTTCCAGAGGTGGATTTCGCACCCAGCATCCTTCAAGCGCAGCAGTGTCCCTGCCATCATGAATTCGATGTCGTCGGGGTGCGTGGCGGCAGCGAGGGCAATCATCGGCTTAGAGCTTAAGGATGGCATCCATCGCCCGGGAGGTCGTATGGATGAGGACTTCCGGGCAGTGTTTGTAGAACGGAACCGGCGGAATCATTTCGGCGGCGATCCAGTTTTCGTAGCCCACTTTGCGCAACGCGGTCATCACCGCCGACCAATCCACATCACCGGAAAGCAGATCGCAAAACCCGTCCACGGTGGCCACATTCCGCCGGTAATCCTTGAAATGGACCCTTTTGATCCGCTCGCCGAGGATTTCAATCCAATGCTCCGGGTACCCAAAAGCCAGGGTATTAGCCACATCAAAATAGACGCCGACGTTGGGGCTGCTGAACTGGTCCACGAATGCCTTCATCTCGAGCGGACTAAGCAGGAATTTGTTCCAGACGTTTTCCACCGCGATCGTCACGCCGGCTTTCTCTGCAGTGGGCAACGCGGTTTTGATGAACTCGCTGGCGCGTTCATAGGCCAGGTCGTAGCGAACGGTTTCCGCGCCAGGGATAAAGTCCACACCGACGGCACCGGGGACGGCGAGAATTGTGTCGATCCCGAGCTGCTGGGCGCATTCGATTTGACGGGCGAGGAGAGAGGAGGCTTTCTGCCTTACTGCGGGATCCCCGCTGGCGGCATTCGCGCCCCAGTAGAGGAACGACATAAGACCGCTGAGTTCGAGCCCGTGCTTCTCGGCAAGCGCGCGGAATGTTTTTAGTTCAGCGGGGGTGCTATGAAGATTGACCGGACCGTCCTCGCTGAGGTCGATCTCGAATCCCCGGAAGCCCGCTTCTTTCGCGAGGATGAGTTTTTCTTCGATACTCCACTTTCCATAAAAGCAACAAATGCCCACGGATTTTTTCATGATTGAGATAGGTTAAAGTTTGACGGTGCGTCCGGTGGTGGCGGAACGGATTTCCGCGAGCACGGTGGCGAGGGATTCCGCAGCCTGTTCGCCGGTGGCGATTTTCGGTGCCTTTCTTTTCTCCAAACAGGCGATGAAAGCGGCGAGTTCGTTATAATAGCCCCCGAGCGAGGACAGGTTTCCTGTTCCGGTGGAAGATTCGCCCGCGCCGGGATTTTTGTAGGGCAAGGGCCGCTTCCGCCGGCCGTCCATCGTTAGGGTCAGGGTGGGATGCGCTCCACTGTCGAATTCGACAGCGCCCCGTTCGAAGACAGCCTGAAAGGCCATCTGAAATCCCCAGTTCTTGGGATAGTTCCATCCGCCTTCAGCGGTTGCCACCAGATCTTTGAAATGGTAGTTTGTAAAGATGTGACTCCAGCCGGAACTGTCCCTGGTGCCGAAAGAACTCACAGCCATGGGTTTCCCCAGGAGATGGTGGATGTAGTCGGTATCGTGGATGTGGAGATCGAGTGCGGCACCACCCGAGCGGGTTTCGTCGTTGAGCCAGTTTTCCGTGCTGTAAGATGGCCGCCCCGCGCGCCGCTGGAGCGAGAGACTGAGCAAATTACCGAGCTTGCCGGACTTCACCAGGGTTTCAAAGGCAAGGTATTCCGGCCAGAACCGGATGCATTGGCCCACCTGAAAAAAGACTCCCGCACGTTTTGCCTCTTCTGCGATTTTCTTACCATCTGCTGTTGTCAGTGCCAGGGGCTTTTCGCAAAAGAGATGCTTGCCGGCCGCGATCGCCTTCCTCGCAAACGTGGCGTGAAGGTCGGTGGGCAGGCAGATGTCGACCACATCGACGTCGCACTTCCCCATCATCTCTTCGAAGGTGCCAAAGACCATCGCGGACAGGCCGAGCTTGGCGAGGTTGCGCTTGGCTTTCATCTGTTCGCGGTCCACGACAGCCACAAGCGCGGTGTCCCGCAGTTGATGGTAAATCTGGGCATGCATCGTGCCCATAAACCCCAGTCCGATAATAGCGACATTTTGCATAGTCTTATTTGGTCAACGTGATCCTTTGCTGCGAGTCGGCGGATTGGATTTCAGCGAGGACAACCTCAAGCGACGCGGTGGCTTGCTCGCCGGTGTTAATGGTGACTGATGCGCCCCGTTCGAGGCAGTCGATGAAATAGGTAAGTTCGTGGAAATAACCGTCTCCCGGCGGGACGCCGATGGGAGCTGGAGCACTGTTGTCGAGCGTCAGGGTGAGGGTATCCGTAGCCCGGGAATCGTAGTCGAGCACGGCCCGCTCGAATACCGCGCTGAAGCGCATTTGGAAGCCCCAGTTTGCCGGATAGTTCCAGGCCCCTTCTGCTGTCACGAGGCACCCGTCGTAAAGGTAGTGCGTGGCAATGCTGCTCCAACCGGACTCGTCGCGCAACGCCTGCGAGTCGACCGCTTTTGGGACACCGAGAAGATCGATGAGGAAATCCGTATCATGGATGTGGAGGTCGAGTGCTGCGCCGATACAGCGTTCCGGCTGGTTGACCCAGTCTTCCCTGCTGTAGGCAGGACGCCCGGTGCGGCGGCCCAGGGAAAGCGCGACGAGCCGTCCGTGGTTCCCCGAATCTGCCATCCGTTTCAATTCGACGTATTCCGGCCAGAAGCGGATACAGTGCCCGATCATCAACTGGCGATCCGCCAGTCGGGCGGCCCGGGTCATTGCCTCGGCCTCGTCCCGCCTCAATGCTATCGGCTTTTCACAGAACACATGCTTCCCGGCCGCCAAAGCCTGGAGGGTGATTCCGTGATGCAGGTCGGTGGGCAGGCAGATGTCCGCCACAGAAAAGTCAACAGCACCAATTGCCGTGGGCAGGTCAGCAAAAACAGGCAGCCCACCCAGACCGCAGGCGGAAAGTTCCTCCCGAATCGCCTCGCCGCCGGGCTCCACGACGCCGACGACCCGGACAGCCGGCAGACGGCGATAGACGTCCGCATGCGTTTTGCCCATGAAGCCGAAGCCGATCAGCACAAGGTCTTGCATCCTTGGCGATGTAACACGCGCATTTTGTTACGTCAAGTCTTCCCGTGCCAGGATGTTCCTAGGTATGGGAAACCTCGCGGTCGCGACTCCCCTTGCCTGATCGTTAGGCGCTTTCGCCCGGAAAAAACGTGGCGGCAAGTTGGATCTTTTGGCAAGTCCCGCTAATGGCCATGCGGGCGGCCTCGGCACCCATCAGTCGGAAATCAAATTTCGTGGAGGTGATCGAGCGATCGAGGGCAATTTTGCTGCCCATCGTTGTCATCAGGCCAACGCGCTCAGGAATAGTGATACCACCGTGCCGGCAGGCCTGGAGCACTGCGACGGCCGCATTATCCTCCGTGACGACCAAAAGGGTTTTCCGGCGTTCCTTGCGTAAACCCATCAGTAAACTCTGGATGGCGGCGGACGAGTCCAGCGGCCGTAGCTCAAGATGGGGTGCGTTCCCCTTGACGGCCGTCCGCAGCGCCAAAGTTATCTCATCGGACGGTTGGTAGCCGCGAATGGTCTGAAGGAGGATGATCTTCGCAAACCCGTTTCTTCTTGCGTGATCCACCACCAGCTTCGCCGCGCTCCCGACGTCCGCGCTGACACTGCCGAGGAAGGGAAGCGTGGTGTGGCGATAGACCACGACACCCGCGCTGAGCTCTGTTTTAAATCCGGCCAGCACGCGGTCGGGCCAAAGTTCGTCAAGAATCACCCCGCTAATCCTTTCGGAATGGACGCGGAAAAAGTCCTCCATGGTCCGCCGGAGTTCTGCGTCCGATCCGATCACGGTGGGAGCGTCGGGGTCGGTCTGACGAAAGAGTGTCCGGTCATGGACCAGTAGCATGGCCCGTTCCGCGTCTCCGCAGGCATCATCGACGCCATTCATGATTTCCCGACCGACTTCGGTCCAGCGTTCCAGTCGGCGAATCAGGCACGCCACGGGGGCGGGTTTTTCCAACAGCCGGCGGGCATCGGGCAAGAAATAGCGCCCATTCGTGGCGCGCCAAAGTTGCCCGCCATCACTAAGTTCATTCAGCACACGAAAAGCACTGACATTGGATATCCCGAAGTTGCCTCCCAGAAAGCGGGTGGCAGGGAGGGGCTCCAGAGTCGGCCAGCGCCGGGACTCGCAAAGGGCAAGCAAACTTTCACGGAGCGCGGCAACGCCCCTTCCGCTGAGTTTGAACTTCCGGGAAGACATGGGCGGATTCTGAGAAGACGACCCGGGAAGTCAATCGCGACCCTTGGTCTCGTTGGCGGTTCAAGTTGAGCCCTCGAGCCTCCCAAACCAGCTTCTCATTGCCTTGGGCAGAGCGAATCTCGCGTCAGTCCAGGTGTCGGTAAGTTTGACGGCAGGTAACGCCGTCCGTTGTTGTTTCTGGACTTCGTCATGCCTTCAGAATCCGAAAATTCACTTCGACGCGTGAAAGCATGCAGGGCCAAATGGTCGGGTCGGCGGGATTCGAACCCGCGGCCTCCTCGTCCCGAACGAGGCGCTAAACATCCGGAGCGCTTTTGAAATAGCGGCTCTGGTGCTTGTTCTGAGCGGAACGTTCTGTCTTTCCGTCAGAGGGAAAAGTGTTGTTATAAGACACCTTTTATAAGACACCTTTCGAAGACCGAAGAAATCTACCATGCCGAAAATCGTTACGAATGATCCTGCTGCCCAGGGCATTTATCGCAGGAAGAACACCTACTGGCTGCGCCATGATGTCGATGGGGTACAGGAATTCGACAACCTTCACGTGAAGTTTCCTGACTTCGCAGGAGCGATTGTCGCCGCCGGTAAGATTCGGGGGCAACGGAAAGTAGGAAAATCCGCGAAGACACCGTGGAAGTCTACGATCAGCAAATACATATCACAGAAGCGTGAGGGTTTGAAACCTGCCCATCTTGCAGGGAAACGAGTTGGTTCGTTCTCGGAATCCACCGCTGATCGGACCCGCGGAATTCTTGAAGTCTTCGGAGCGAGGTGTGGCGCAAGGTCCCCGCAAGAAGTGACGTTGAAGCAACTTCAGAAATATTACGACGATAGAAGGAAGGGTAGCGAAGCAAGCGCTCAAACGGTGATTAATCGAGTCCAGTCCTTTTTGGAACATCTCAATTGCAGCCCAGGCCGAGTGCAATTTCCGAATGATGCCAAAAAGGAGAGGAGGTTGGTGACCGTAGCCATAGAAGCCAGCAATGAGATGATCGAGAAAGCCCCTACCGATAAACTCCGTTATATCCTGTTCGCCGGATTTCATGCTGGTTTGCGTCGAGGTGAAATCGTGCAGGCCCGTCCGCAATGGTTCGACCTGGACCGACGTGTCTGTACAGTTCCCGGAAAAGAGACCCAGTTGCTAGCGAATGGGAAATTTTACGAATGGCGCAGTAAGGACAAAGAGACCCGTGAAATTCCCCTGTCGCAAGAATTCACTGATTTCCTCCGTGGTAACTTGAAAACCGGGGACCTTTTCGTTTTGGAACCTGACAAAAGCGGGGGCAAGGCCCGGTACCGCTACGATCCGCGTCGAATCTTCGAAAATCACATGGAGAAACTCGGCAGGCCCGATGTCTTTTATCATGCGATGCGGCACAGCTTCATTTCCAATCTTTGTAACTCAGGCAACCACACCATTACCGAGGTGAGTGCATGGAGTGGTGACACCGTCGAGGTGATCGAAAAGAACTATTGGCACAAAACCACTCGAACAGGTGGGCTGGATGCAACGATGTCCGGCAAACGCGTCTCCGATCAACAGAAGGCGCAGGCGGAATCGGTGGCGGAAATCCTGAAGCTTTTGCAGGCGGGGAAGACGGAGAAGGCAAGAGAGGAGTTGGAGGAAGTGGTCAAGGCGTCGAAGTTCGAGTGGTCGTCATAACCCCACCCGCGATCTGACGCGCTCATCCCACGTTGAAATACTTGTAAGTCGAGAACATCATCGAATCACGGAAAGGCCCATCGCCGCCCTTTAGCGTGTAGGTTCTTTTAACGCATCTTTCGATAATCGACGACTGAAAGGCTCCGTTCTGTTGGACCAAGAACGGGGGACAAAGTTCCTGATCTTCGATTGTGATCGTGAGTACGGTATGCGGTCCAATTTCGGCTTGAATGCTCGCAATTCTTTCCTCGTGAACAAGGTCATCCCAAACGATCGGGGTGTCCTTTACGATATCTTTCCAAGCGCGGGACGTGGAATGGATTTTTGGCGCACCAATCTTTATGTATCCATCGCGGTTTTCCAGATCGTGAACGCCAAGGAGATTGGCTAGATCGAAAAGCCGTTGAAGAAATTCGCCTTTGCCTCCTTCCGCCGCAGACCATTGGCGAACCTTTTCTCGGACGACCAAGGCAGCGCGATCCGCGATTAAATCAATATTCATATCGGTAGGGGACGCCTTCCATGCCTTCCTGGCGGCAATTGAGAGGGGTTGCCCATCGCTCATCTTAATCTCGGTTCCGTCACGGATGGCGCTTGGGTCTACTCCGAAATGTTTTTGTATCAGCTGTTCAGTTTCCTCCGAAGTGGCTGTTTCGCCGCGTTCGTTCTGACGCACCGTGGAGAGAGATAATCCGAGGGCTTCAGCGAACTGTGGCTGACTCATCCTGAAAAATTCCCGAATGACTCTCATTGCTGTGGGTTTTTTTGGGGTGTCAGCGGGTGTCACGTTTTCTTCGTCCAAAATTGCTGATTCGCTGGAAGATGGGTTCTCCATGGTAAGAATGCACAACCGTTATGAAAAACAAAACCATAACGGAATGTCGCCCACACCGTGGACAGCATGACCGTAAATCGCCAGTAAAATCCCAGTCGCAGTACCGCCCCTCCGCTTCCGGAGAGACGGACGACGGCGGGGGATTGCCTGGAAATGTATATGCAAAACAGGCCCCTCCTCAGGGAGTTCCGCCTATTGTTGAAGTCTGGGACATCATCGGGGCCGCCACCAATGGCAAGGAGGTCTACCAACCAGAGGAGGAGACACTTAAAAGGCTCCTCGGCGTTCTGGAAGGGATACCAGTGTTTTTCAAGGGAAACCTCGACCCTCGTCTCGCGCTGAGCTGTGGAGGCTGGCGGGAGGAATTTCCTGCCTACGTGAGCAACGTCGAAACGAAGGAGGTGCAATAATGAGCACTGCACAGCTCGAAATCATCCCGGTGGGGCGGACCGTAACCAAGTCCACAATTGTCGACTTGGCGGCTCAAGAGGAAATTATCCGGACAGAAGAACTTTCGTTCGTCCGTAAGTTCCTCGCGTTCCATGTCATTTTAGAAAATCGCCTTTACCGCGCCCATCAGCGGTACTCGACTGCGGACGATTACATCAGGGAATACTGGGGAAAGTCGCCTGCTCGGGTCTACCAGCTCATTACTGCTGCGAAGCTTTACGAATTCCTTCAGGAGGCGGGGGAGAAGGTTCTTCCCTTGAATGAGGGGCAGTGTCGCGAGTTGGCTCGCCTGCCGCAGGAGAAGCGTTTGGGCGTCTGGAAAGCCATTATTGGTAGGATCGGGTCAGGAACGGTGACCGCGCTTGTTGTGAAACGTTTCGTCGACAAAGAGCTGGGACTTCCTGACGTGGCCAAGAACCTGGCCAACGCTCCACAGAGGCTCACATTCAAACCGGTTGCTCCAGTAACAGGAACACCTGCTCTCACGCTCCCGGCACCCACACCGGCAGCGTCGAGAAACGCTCCCGAGCGCGAAGCGAGTGTCGAGGATAGCAACAGCAGTGTTTCGCTTGAGTGTCGCTTCGATGCCATCTGGAAGCCGTTCTGGCGGGAGACTGAAGCTTTGATGGGCGTAGCGGGAGAGGGGGCTGTTTATAGTCTCCTTGATGACCGTCTTCCCGACGCGTTTTGGAATCACGATACCGACGATCAGGACGATTCCGATCCCGAGGAGCAGTCCGCGCCGACGATCCCCGCGAAAGTCGAGTTAATTGAAAACAGTATCGTTACCACGCCCACAGGGGGTGAGAGCGAGCGTCCTGTTTTCGGCTGGAGTCCACAATACTGGGAGAACCCAGGAACGTTCAAGATTCCGCGTGTTGCCTCGGAGGGCGAGCGCCATAACCAGTTGCCGTCGTTCGGCTGTGAATTGGTTCGCGCTGGGGTATCTCGTGAAAATGTCGAAATCATTTTGTCGGCCTACCAACCTGCACTTCCGCGTTATGAGATCCAGGGAATCGTCGGTTGGGCTTGCGAGAAATACGGCTTCAATGCGGATACGCCTGCCCCCGAGAACAAAGTTAAGGTTCCCGCGATCCCGCCAGAGATTGCAGCAGCCGAAAAGTTCGGCTCAATGTCGCTGGAGGAACTTGCAGCAAAATCTCCAGTGCCCATTCCTGAAGATGCTGGCGAGGCGCTGATTCTTCTGCTCAGCACCCACTATGCCGAGGAAGAGAACATCAACGTTATTGTCCAGTTTCTTCAGGACGACGATCTCTTCAAGGCGTCACCGGTGGGCAGGGGTAGGATCCGCACCGTCAGCGCGTGGAAAAATGAGGTTGCGAGGGGAGGGATCGGATCCTCAAATGCTGGAGCATGGTTCCGCCCGAACCCCGTTAAGATTGAAGGGTCGGGGCGCGACGGCGCGTTCAAAGACGAAGATATCGTCTCCTTTCGGTTCCTTCTCATCGAAAGCGATTTTTTGCCGCAGCACCTGATGGTTGGGTTGATTGCCGCAATCCCGTTGCCGGTGGCGGTCGTTTATACCACCGGAGGATCCAGCCGGCAGCAAGGGGAGCAGGGAGTCCATGCGTTGATAAAGGTCGATGCACCAGACGCGGAGTCCTACAAACGCACCGCTGCTGCAATCATGACCAGCTTGAAGCCTTACGGGATTGACCAGAGTAACAAGAATCCAAGCCGTTTGTCCCGGCTCCCAGGAGCTATCCGCAAAATTGGAGGGCTCGATGGAGGACTTCAGCGCCTTGTTTATCTGAACCCGAATCCAACTTCGACCGCCATCAAGTCATGACCGAGGCCGAACTGAATAGCTTTAGGCTGGCTGTTGGAGAAGCTCCGACTGCGGAAGGTGGCACAGGTGAGGGGACACCCTTGCCTGTGCCGCCGGGAGGGCTGCCAAGGATCGTCAACGCGACGGTGTTGGAGCCGTTGCAGGGCTTCCGCCGTCCCGAAGAAATCATCGAGGGTTTGCTCCATACCGGCAGCAAGATGACCATCAGCGGCCCGTCCAAGGCGAAGAAGACGTGGTTGTTTCACGACCTCGCAATCTCTGTGGCGACTGGGCGTCAGTTCTTGGGTCGGGATTGCACACAGGGTAAGGTTTTGCTCATCGATCTGGAATTGCAGGTCAACTTCCTCTATGACCGTTTGCATTGTGTGGCTGGGGGTAAGGGGGTCGAATGGGATCAACTTGAGAACCTCGACATTCTTTCCTTGCGGGGTCAAATGGTGAACCTGGAACGATTGGCCAATCACATTTTGTGGCATGGCCAGGAGTACGAGCTGATGATCATCGATCCTCTCTACCGGCTCCTGGCGGGGATGGATGAAAATACCGCGCGGGAAGTGACGGTGGTATGTGCGCAATTGGAGAGTCTGGCTCATCGGAGCGGTGCCGCCATTGTCATTGGGCAGCATTTCGCGAAAGGGAACGCTTCAAACAAGAGCAGTATTGACCGGATCGCGGGCAGTGGGGTCTATGCGAGGGACGCAGACAGCATTGTGACCCTGACTCCTGCGGAGGGAGACGGTCAGCGGTTTATTGCGGAGTTCACATTGCGGAACTTCGCGCCGATTGAACCTGTCGTCTTGGAATGGATTTATCCGCTTTACGTGCCAAACCCGGATATTGCCCCTTTCATTCGTACCACCGCCAGGGAAAGCAGGCCATTTCCTTCCGACCAGGTTGCGGACGAGATCCTGGAGATTCTGGTTCAAGGGCCCGCTGCAAAGACTCAGTTGATCCGGAGGTTTCAGGACCGGCGGTATCCTCGGGATAAAGTACGTGATGTCGTCGAAAAACTTGATCGCGATGGTGAGGTGGTCCTTTCGGGGAGGTCGCCTGTGATGGTAAGTTTGCCAGCAGAAGCCACCACGGTCGAAGCATCATAGAAGTAGTAGGCGGCGGTTTATTATAACCGCCGCCGCCTACTGATGCAGGGGGAAATTAGGTTAGGTTTGTCTGTTTTTAGTTTTTGAACCGGGGGAAATGGCCGTCGTTGGTGAGCGTAGATAGTTGGTCATCAAAATGGTGAGAATGAGTCTGAAAACTTTTTGCTGGACGATTTTCCAGTTTTTTTGTCCTCTCAAAGACTGCTGGTTCAAGGTTTTGGTCCGCTTACAACAGTGCGGCTGTTGTCGGCACAAACAGGGTCATCACCGTGAAACAGCGGAATACAAAACGGTTCGTTAACCACGAACAGTCACCGTGACAGGCCAGTCGGACCAACGGCTGGCCTGTTTTCTTTTTCGATGAGTCCTTGTGAGTAGGAGGCCCCTAGTGGGAATGCTGTGACACCATTGAGCAATCCGAAATTTTGGGGAACCCTATTTCTGGTTGATCTTTCGCTGGACAGCCTCTGTTCGATTGTCTCCCGTCGGGAAAAGTTTTGGGGGCGATTGGTCCAGCGATTGTTGGTCAGGAGCGAAAGGGAATGCCTGCCCTTCGAGCCTGGATGACCGTGTAGGGGCTTGTGTGTATGTCGGGCTGATTTTCTGCTGCCTGGGCTCCAACTAGTCACAGAACAGGGCGAGCGAAAAATAAAGGATCAAGGATGCGTTGGAATGCAGTTGGATGAAAGGTGGCCAAATTTCCATTTCAACAAGATAGGTATTCTACTGGGCTGTCTATTAGCATAAACCAACGGCAGCAGTGCGATATTATTTCCTATGTGATATTTTTGACTTTAGGCATCCACTAAAAACTAATAGACTTTATGAATGATCCGATACACAAATAGATACAACAAAAGATGGACGGTCGAGGAAGATGTCGTACTCCTTCACTTGGTCGACCAACGATACAACACGTACTCCCTCAGCGATTTCATGGCCCGATCCCCGTGCGCTGTGAGGCAGCGTAGACGCAGGTCGAGGAAGCTGATTCAACGCGGGTATCGATTTCCCGATAACATTCTCAAGGTTGCTGGAGAATAGCTGTGACGCCTTTCTGGGTTGGCCGTCTGCTGGTGAGGTGTGGCCCCTGGATATCGTTCGTGGGGCTAATCCGTCAGGGCATTTCTCTTGTCTGATACCGCGACAGACTTCTCCTCGGCGTCCCCTGCTCATTTGAGAAGTCCCCTCCAGTCTTGATTGCCGTGTCTCACGCCTCCCGGCTGATCACTCTGAACGTGAAGGGCGGGGTAATGTTTCACCCCACAATTACCACCTACATTGAACCATGCCCTGGACACCCTTGAATTTCAGCCCCTACGAGGGGAAAACGCTGCCCCAGGTCCTGTTCAAGGATCCCGACTTTTTCTTTTGGGCTCACGAGAAGGGTATCTTTGGACAATATGGCGATGACCTCAAGCGCGAGGCCGAGCGCATCCATGCCAAGTCCACCTCCATTCGTATCCCACAGGCTGGTCCCAACCGGCTCTTGGTCGAATACCGGTTCCGCTACGGCGGCGGCACATTTGTCGGGTTTGACCTCGTTCCAGAGGACCGTCCACCTCACGAAGGTTCTACCCCAACGTTCCGTGCCAGTCACATCGACATGAGCGTGCCCCGTGGGCAGAAAGGGTACGACAAGCAAGGCTACCGGATGTTCCTTCGGTCGCTGAAGCACTGGTTATTTGGGGACGCGGGGGTACGGATGACGCGGCAGCGGTGTGAGGAGTTTTTCGATGACGAGTCGAATTTCCTCAGGAATGGATGATCCATGCCGAACCTCTTCAAGCATTGGTTCACGCCTTCATCGGATACGGCCCACGCCAATCGGTCAATACAGCTGTAGTGCGAGAATGTCGCCAGGTCCATCTACGAGTTTTGCCTTTGCAAAATCTGGAGCTGCTACAATCCGCTGGACGCAGGCAGAAAGTTGTTCGTCGTTTCCATTTTCCAGTGCCTTCTGAAGCTGTAGTCTCTTTTCTGGTCCGACGCCCAGCGACCCGAGGGTGTCCGGCTGGAAGTCTGCTTTCGAAAGGCGATCTCGGATCCTTGTCCAACTCATCTCGCCCGTGTACGGTTTCTTACTCGTTCCAAACTCGATGATCTGAAATTTGCCCTCTTTTGATACTGAGATGAAGTCGATTCCGCCACGTCCAAGTGTCCCATGCCCTTCGAGGATTGTTCCACCCTTCAACTCCGGAATTTTGCCCACCTCAACAGCCCGCTTGAAAATATATTCGCAGACATCCCTTTCCCCACGATTAAAATCGTTCGTTCTGAGACTCGTCGCCAGCTTTTTCCAAGATCCTGCAACGCCGGGCTGGCATAGGTTGGCGGCTTGCTTCACGGTTTCTGGGGTCGCTAGATCGAGCCATTTCGAATTTTTAAGAACGTTGAGAGGAACGTGTTTTAAAAGAATGCGTCCGGGGATCCCGTGTTTGATTCCGAACGCGACTGCCGAGGCGTTGAAATCGAGTTTTTTGTAGAGCTTGGGACTACTTGCAATTTCCGCGGAGACTTTCTTTGCCGAATGGCCAGCAAGGAAGGCAAGTTCGTCTATGTTTTTGACACCGAGATTGGAAATTTTCTGAATTTCCTTTTTGAAGAGAAATTCGGCACACTCGATTGAGAGCCTTTGCCGAAGTTTCTGCAGAGCCAACTTTTGTGCAGTCTTTCCGGCCAAAGTTCCCCAGCCGCTTCTTGCCAGATCAGAGCAAGCGAAAAAGGAAATGCAGAAAATCAGGAAAAGGGCGACGAGTCTGTTCACTCTTCAAACGCGCTTATCGCGCGTGCTAAGTTGAAATGCGTCCTGCAAAATATTTCGATTTGGCGAGGTTGGGACCAGGTTTCAATTCTATTCAGAACCGAGCGAGCCTGTTGATCTGCTACGGATGTTAAGTTATCCAACTGATCACCGTACATCAGGTTCGACCGTACCCCGGTCAGTTCGGCTCCATCCACTGCGAGTCCCAGCCAAGGAACCCATGAGCCAGCATCGCACGCTATGTTGATGGCAAGGTTCTCCTGTCGATCAATATCTCTGAGTAGCAAATCGGTGGTTGTGCTGGCAAGGGTGACGGGAGCGACCGAATTTGTAGGGGGGGAGAGCAGGAGAACCTCAACTAGATGTTGCTTTTCTTCCTCAAAAAGATCTTGGGCGGGCTGTAAGACACGGCCATAGGTGTCCTCAAATGCTTTTCGAATTTGCTGCGTGAAATCGGCTGAGCGGGCAACTTGATCGCCTGAAAAGCGACTCAAATACGTGTCGAAGTCCAAGAGAATCAACTCGGTCAATTTCCGAAAAGCCGAACGTGCGTTTGGAAGATCGTTTTTTGTTTCCTGAACAGTCGGGAGGATTTGGTCAGCAAAATCCTGTGACACGGCTGCTACTGACTCGTCGAACCGGTTTTGAAGAATTTGGGCCAAAGGGTTCGGAGGCGGCAATTCCTCGACTCGAAACTTGGAAATCTGCCAAGCCCCCCAAACTATGGTCAGGATTGCGACAATGGAGGTGATTACGTAGACGGTTAAACGCGCCATTGAATGTAGGGGTAGCGGATTGCGTATTGAACTGGGAAGGATTATTCACCACAACGGATTTGTGACATGGAGGGGCTTTCTGGATGGTTTCATGATTGCCCCAGAAAACCGTTTGGACTGAATGTCTCCCCTTCATGGCCAGACGCAAAAAAGACACCTCCACCGACGTTTTCAAACTCGCGTTGATCCTGGTGGCTCTCCTGGCGTTCTGGATGGTGAAAGGTGATTTCCAGAAAGTTCCGGGAATGATGGTGGAAATTGTCGTCGGGATCTTTTCCATCGCGCTCGGGGTGGGGGCCATCGCGTTGGTTGTATACCTCATCATCAGGTCCAAGGTGTCATCCGGACCGAAAATCCTGCCTGTGGTGACCTACGAACCGCGCTGGGTGGACTCGGGAGACAATCCCCCGGGACCGGGAACCGCAGAACCACTCCCGGAGCAATTCACCCTCTCCCTGGTCCGTTCCCTCGAATGGAGACGGTTCGAGATCCTCGTCGAAGGACTTTTCAACCGTGAGGGATTCATCGCCAGCCGTATCAGGGCAGGGGCAGACGGTGGGGTGGATCTTGTCCTGAGGCAGGAACCTGATGGTCCCGTCGTCGGGATCGTCCAGTGCAAGACATGGACTTCCTCTGTTGGGGTGAAGCCTGTCCGTGAATTGTTCGGGGTGATGGCCGCAGAGGGCGTCAAGCAGGGATATTTCGTGTGCTGCGGGGGATACACCCAGGAGGCGAGGGAATGGGCAAAGTACAAGCCCATGGTATTGGTGACGGGGGAGGAGTTGGTAGTGAGGCTCAACGACTTGCCCATGATGAAAAGGGATGCCCTCCTGGCGGAAGTCACATCAGGCGACTACACCACGCCCACTTGTCCTGGCTGCGAAATCAAATTGGTGCGGAGGAACGGCAAGAATGGGGGATTCTGGGGATGCCGCAACTATCCACGGTGCAGGAGCACGTTGAATTGTCGGTGATTGTATTTTGGGTCGTCTATGTGATTGCCGCCGGATGGGGATTTTATTACAGCTATTTTATGGATTGGCATGACTACGAACGTGAAGTTTTTGAGCTTCTAAGAAGCCGTTTCTCTGCAAATCAAATCCAAGCTGATGCGAAAATCGACGGCCGGTTTTCGAAAGTTCCGCGTCAGGTAGACGTTGCAGGGCGCTCTTCCCTGATGGGCAGGCAAATGCTCGCAATTGTTGACTGTAAATGTTATTCAAAAAAAGTGGACGTGAAGGATGTCGAGGCGGTCATTGGAATGGCCGCCGACGTCCGCGCGAACATAGCATTGATCGTTACGACTATTGGATACTCTGCGGCTGCTGAAGCCCGCGCGCACAATGAGCCGAATGTTCATCTCCACCTCGATATTGTAACCCCCGAGGAGGCTTCCAAGATGGGAGATGTCCCGGCTCTGGCCTTCATGTATCGTGGCCGTATTGGAGCCGTCGTGCTGGCTCCCTCCGGTTGGCAAGCCACTTCCAACATCACCGAACATGGGCGGCAGTCGTCCTTCAACGCAACCTGCTATCTCCATCCCAATGATTTATCTGTTGAAGACGCGAAACTGGAGAAATGCGTAGGTTGGTGTGAGGTGGACCCCAAAAATCGGACCAGTGGTTAAGCTATAGATTTTGCGGGAATCGGGAGGGAGGGATACAAGGAAAAAGCCGATGAAAGGAAAACGCAGAAGACACGAGCCGGAGTTCAAAGCCCGAGTGGCGCTGGAA
>JBGSVZ010000090.1:0-2441 GCA_041752695.1 Terrimicrobiaceae bacterium | reverse complement strand
TGGGCGGCGAGTTTGTAGGTGATCACGCCCACCTTGACGTCGTCCTTGTTCGGCAGGCCGAGGTGTTCCTTGGGAGTGACATAACACAACATGGCGCAGCCGTACCAGCCGATCATGGCGGCGCCGATGCCGCTGGTGATGTGGTCGTAGCCCGGGGCGATGTCGGTGGTCAACGGTCCGAGTGTGTAAAAGGGAGCTTCGTGGCAACACTCCAGTTGTTTGGCCATGTTTTCCTCGATCATGTGCATGGGGACATGACCGGGACCTTCGTTCATGACCTGCACGCCCTTGGCCCAGGCGCGTTTGGTGAGTTCACCCTGCACTTCGAGTTCACCGAACTGCGCTTTGTCGTTGGCATCGGCGATGGAACCCGGGCGAAGCCCGTCGCCGATGGAGAACGAAACGTCGTAGGCGGCCATGATGTCGCAGATGTCGTCCCAGTGGGTGTAGAGGAAGTTTTCCTTGTGATGGGAGAGGCACCATTTGGCCATGATGCTGCCGCCGCGGCTGACAATGCCGGTCATGCGCGAGGCGGTCATGGGGACAAAACGGAGGAGGACGCCGGCGTGAATCGTAAAATAGTCAACGCCCTGCTCGGCCTGTTCGATGAGGGTGTCGCGGAAGAGTTCCCAGGTGAGGTCCTCTGCCTTGCCGTTGACCTTTTCGAGGGCTTGGTAAATCGGGACGGTGCCGATGGGGACGGGCGAGTTGCGCAGGATCCATTCGCGGGTGGCGTGGATGTTTTTGCCGGTGGACAGGTCCATCACGGTGTCCGCACCCCACTTCGTCGCCCAGCGCATCTTCTCCACCTCTTCCTCGATGGATGACGCGACGGCGGAGTTGCCGATGTTCGCGTTGATCTTCACGAGGAAATTGCGCCCGATGATCATGGGCTCAAGTTCCGGGTGATTGATATTTGCAGGAATGATGGCGCGGCCGGCCGCGACTTCGCTGCGGACAAACTCGGGAGTGATCTCCTTCGGAATCCGCTGCGGAAACATCTTGAAGACCGAAGGGACAAACCTTTCACTTTCACTCCTCCCACTTTCACTCTGGGCCGAGCCCAGATGTTGTTTGTCCAAGTCATTACGCACGATGTCATCCGAGTAGTCCGCGAGCCGGGCGACCCTGAGATTTTCGCGGATGGCGATGTATTCCATCTCGGGCGTGATGATGCCCTGCCGGGCGTACCACAATTGCGTCACGGGATGGCCTGTGGCCTTGAGCGGGCGGCGTTTGGCGTTCTCGGGCGAACTGAGCGCCGAGAGTCCCCCGCGCTTTTCCGAGGCGATCTGGGCGTGGCTGGTGCTGAGGTAGCCGTTGTCTTGGGGTTTGATCTCGCGCCCGTCGTATTCGGCGACGTCGTTGCGGCCGGTGATCCATTCGCGGCGGAGAGCGGGCAGGCCTTGTTCGACGTCACCGTCGAAGGCGGGGTCGCCCCAGGGGCCGGAGGTGTCATAGACGCGGACGGGTTCGTTGGCCTCGAGTTCGCCGGAGAAGGTCTTGGTGGGGGCCAGGGCGATCTCGCGCATGGGGACGCGGACGGTCGGGTGAAGCGTGCCGCCGACGTAAACGCGGGAGGAGTTCGGGAGCGGGGTGCTGCTGTCGGGGGCGATGGCGTCTTTGGGTGCGATCATAAGGAAGTGGTCAGTGATGAGTGAGAAGTGATCAGAGAGACGGAGAGGGCCGCACTCACCGAGCGCGTGGCCAAATCAAAAACTGGAACAAAAGCCTTTTTCATCGTCTCCCTTCGCCGGTTTTAGCCGGATCAGGTTCCAAGGGTCTTCCGTTTTTTGGGCGGAACTCTCAGCCAGTTTTGGCTCCCCTGCGTTGATCGGAACTGTCTGGCAAAAAAGGGGGAACGTCAAGGGTGGTGGAGAAGGGGCAGGTTCATGTGGGCGTGATTAAATGTGGGTGAGGTTCAAGACGAGCACCAAAGGTGCGGAAGCATCGCCCGGTCCGCAGGGCTGGGTTCACGATGGTTAATTTCGAGCGGCCGGAAAGGCCGCGATTGAGCCATGGGGAAGGAGGGGCATCCTATCGCGGCCCTTCAGGCCGCCTTTTTTTTCCGGCCAAAGGCCCGGGCCTTCGACCCGGGCTGTGGCATAACGGGCCTTCAGCCCTCTCGCAGACCTCACCCACTTTTCATCACACCCGGTTCATGTGGAGGAGTAGGTTCACGATTGAGGGTGAACCGGCGGATGGGCACAGCGATAGATCCGCGTCTTTCGTGGGGGATTGTCCCGCTCCGCGGGACCCGCATTTTCAGCTTCGCTTTTTGGGTAGCGCTTCGCGCTGGGCGGTCGAACCTCGGGTTCTCATCCCTGCCGACGTGTGAATGGTTCACACGGGGTAGTTTGTAGCTCACCTTTGACTGGTAAACTGGCGGATGGGCAGGGATTCGAACCCTGGGAGACGGTTAAGCCTCACACGCTTTCCAA
>JBGSVZ010000089.1:0-33082 GCA_041752695.1 Terrimicrobiaceae bacterium | reverse complement strand
GAGATTACGAAGAACGACTTCAACCTGAACATCTCCCGCTACATCAGCACCGCAGTGGGTGAGGAGGAGATCGATCTCGCGCAGACCCAGGCCGACTTGATCAAGATCGAAGAACGCATCCAGGCCGCCACCGCCAGCCATAATGCGGTTCTGTGGGAATTGGGCCTGGCCCCGTTGCCATCGGAACCCCCTTTATTGTTTGCTTCATCCCCCGCTCCCCGCCGGTCCAAGGCCTGACAGAATTGTTTCGCATTCCAAGGAGCGATGGTCGTGAGACCTCCGGGCCGGAAACGGTTGGGTCCTGAAATCACCGCCGCCCCGAAGGCGCGCCGTTTCGCCTGTGACGGTTTTGTGTAATGACAGGATCGGCATTTTCTGAGAGTCGATGACCATGCCTTCTGAAGCTGAAGCCGAGCGCCTTGCCGCGCGTGACCAGGGCCGCGAAAAGTGGGGGTTGTGGGGGCCGTATCTGAGTGAGCGTCAGTGGGGGACGGTGCGGGAGGATTATTCCGCCAATGGGGACGCCTGGACGTACTTCCCGCACGATCATGCACGTTCGCGGGTTTACCGGTGGGGCGAGGATGGGCTGCTGGGCATTTGTGACAGCGACTGCCGGATGTGTTTCACCCCGACGTTTTGGAACGGTCGGGATCCCATTCTGAAAGAAAGACCATTCGGGCTGTCGAACCCGCAGGGCAATCATGGCGAGGACGTAAAGGACTACTTTTATCATCTCGATAACACCCCGACGCACAGCTATATGCGGGGGCTCTACAAATATCCGCAAGGCGAGTTTCCGTATCAGAAACTCATCGAAGAAAACGCCCGACGGTCCCGCCTGGAGCCGGAATATGAACTGGTGGACACCGGGATATTTAACGAGAGCCGGTATTTCGACATCGTCATCGAATACGCCAAGGCGGACGCGGAGGACCTTTGCATTCAGATCAGCGCGGTGAATCGGGGACCCGAAGCGGCTCCGTTGGTCCTGCTGCCGACACTTTGGTTTCGCAACACGTGGTCGTGGGGTCAGGAGGGGATTACCAAGCCCGAACTCCACGCCGCGCCGGACGGCTCGGTCGTGGCCGCGCCGTGGGGATTGCCGGTTTATCATTGGTATTGTGAGGGATCGCCGGAAATGGTCTTTACGGAAAACGAGACGAACAACGAGAGGTTGTTTCATGCGCCCAATCCCGCTCCGCACGTGAAGGATGGGTTTCACGACTATCTGATTCAGGGTCGCCCGGAGGCGGTGAATACGGCGCGCGCCGGGACCAAGGCAGGCGCGATTTACCGGCGGACGATTGCCCCCGGGGAGACCTCAGTTGTGCGGCTGCGGCTGACGACGAAGGCGATGGGGGAGCCGTTTGACGCCTCTTTCGCGGAAACCTTGCACCTCCGGAAAAAAGAGGCCGACGATTTTTACACCGCGCTGACTCCCGACCTCCCCGAGGAGTCCGCCATGGTGCAGCGGCGGGCGCTGGCGGGGTTGTTGTGGGGGAAGAAATTCTATTTCTGGCCCGTGCTACAGTGGCTGCAGGGCGATCCGACCATGCCGGTTCCGCCCAAGGAACGCTGGAACCACCCGAATGCCTTCTGGAAAGACCTTCATGCCCATGACGTTATTTCCATGCCGGATTGCTGGGAATATCCGTATTTCTGCGCCTGGGATCTGATGTTTCATTCCGTGGCCTTTACCGTGATCGATCCGGCCACGGCAAAACGCCAGCAGTTGATGCTGCGCGGGGAGCGTTATACGTCACCGAGCGCCCAGATGCCGGCGTATGAATGGGCGCTTTCCGATGCCAATCCGCCCATTGGCGGCTGGGCGGCGTGGCGCATTTATTCCATCGAGCGGGGACTGAAGGGAACGGGGGATCGGGAGTATCTGAAAAAGTCCTTCAACAAACTCCTGATGGGCTACGCCTGGTGGGCGAACCGGGTGGATCAGACGGGGGACAATGTCTTCGAGGGCGGTTTCCTTGGCCTCGATAACATCGGCATTTTCGACCGGCGGTACCCCCTGCCGGACGGCAGCAGGATCGAACAAAGCGACGGCACAGCGTGGATGGCGTCCTACGCACTCAACATGCTCAACATCGCGCTGGAACTGGCGTGCGAAGATCCGGCGTATGAGGACATCGCGGATAAATTTCTCAACGACTTCATCTATCTCGCGGCGGCCATCAACGCCAAGGGCACCGGCGGTTACAACCTTTGGGACGACGAGGACGGCTTTTATTATGACGTCCTGCGCCGTTCGGATGGCACCTCCGATTACCTCAAGACGCGCTCGCTGGTCGGGCTCACACCGTTGTTCGCGGTCGAGAGTTTTGACATGGAGATGGTTCAGCGTTTTCCCCTTCTGCGCAAAAGGGTCGAATGGTTCCAGACCCACCGTCCGCATTTGCTGGATGAACTGCATCACATCGGGGTGGTCAACGACGGCAAGCGTCTGATCTCGCTGGTTCCGCCGGCGCGGCTGCGGCGGCTGTGCGAACGGCTTTTCGACGAGAAGGAGTTTCTCTCCCCGCATGGCATCCGGGCGCTTTCGCGGGTTTACCTCGATCAGCCCTACACCTTCACGGAGGGCGAGGAAACCGAGACGCTGAGCTACAGTCCGGCTGATAGTCCGGTGGCGATGTTTGGCGGCAACTCCAACTGGCGCGGTCCCGTCTGGATGCCGATGAATTACCTGCTCATCGAGTCGCTGCAGAAGTTCGGTTTTTATTTTGGCGACACCTTCAAGGTGGAGTTTCCAACGGGCAGCGGTCGCGAGATGAATCTCTGGGACATTTCGCTGGAGCTGGAAAGACGGCTGGTCTCGATCTTCGAACGGGACGCCAACGGGAACCGCCCGTTCAATGGCGGGGTGGAGCTCTTCCAGAAAGATCCGCACTGGAAGGATCTCATCCTCTTCAACGAATATTTCAATGGAGACAACGGAGCCGGCGTCGGGGCGAGTCATCAGACAGGCTGGACTGCGCTCGTCGCCAAGATGATCCGTCAGCTCCACACCTTCGAACGCGATTGATGGCCGGGAAACCCAATCTCCCCGCCGGCATCGCGTTGATCACGGCGGCGTTCTTCTGCGCGGCGGTGATGAGCGCATTCAGCAAGGCGGCGGCGGGGGTTCCGGCCCTGCTGCTCCTCTTTCTGCAATACGGGATCAGTCTAGTGGTCTTTCTTCCCGCGCTGGCCAAAGAAGGTCCTTCGCTGATGAAGACGGAGCATTTTGGTTTGCAGGTCTTTCGCAGCCTTGCCGGCGCGGTCTGTCAATTGCTCTTTTTTGTGGCGGTAAAATCCATTTCCCTGATGGATGCGACGCTGCTTTCCAATGCCGCGCCGCTCTTTATCCCGCTGGTGGTGTTTGTCTGGTTCCGCAAAACCGTGCAGCCGCTGGTGTGGGTCAGTCTCCTCATCGGGCTGGTCGGGATTGTTCTGATCATCAAGCCCGGGGCGGAGATGTTGCGAAACCCGGCCGCCCTCATCGCGTTGGGCGCGGCGGTGTTCTCGGCGCTGGCTCTGGTCGCCACCAACAAACTGTCCGAGACCGAGCCGCCCATGCGCATATTGATTTACAATTTTGGCATCTCGACCGTGTTGCTGATTCCGGTCTGCCTTTTCTTTTGGAAGGCCCCGACGCAACAGGAGTGGCTTCTGTTGCTGGGCGTCGGAGGATTTTATGCGCTCACCCAGTATCTGATCATTCTCGCCTATCGCTGCGCCAGCGCCGCGCAGATTTCGCCGTTCAACTACACCGTGGTGATTTTTTCCGGACTGCTCGGCTGGATGTTTTTTGGCAATGTGCCTGATCTCATTTCGCTGGTCGGCACCCTCCTCATTTGTGCCGGAGGCATCCTGAGCATCAAGGCCGGCCATCCCGAGGGGCTCGGCCACTCGCACGGGGCGGGTCACTGGAATTCTTCTCTCAAATCCTCATGAAAATTGACCCGCGCCACCTGCCCAAAGTCCCCACCTCGGAAGCCCAGCCGGTTTACCTGCACGACTCCATCCTGGGAGAGTCTCCCGTCTGGGACGAACGCGAAAACGTGCTCTACTGGGTGGACATCGACCGCGGGGAAGTTCACCGGTTTGATCCCTCCACCCGGGCCAACACCACCCACGTTCTGCCCACCAAGGTGACTTCCATCGCCAAGCGTCGGGCGGGAGGGTTGATCACCTCGCTGAAAAAGAATCTCGCGTATTTCGATCCCGCCACCGGCGCTCTGGAAATGCTCGATCTCGTCGAAGGCGACCAGCCGGAAAACCGTTTCAACGATGGCAAGGTGGATCGTCAGGGACGGTTCTGGGCCGGCACGATGAATGAGGTCCACATCGGTCGCCCCGACGCCGCGCTCTATCGTTTTGACGCTCCGGGAAAGGTCGTGGCCAAAATTCCGGAGGTCACCATCTCCAATGGCACCGGCTGGAGCCCGGATGGTCGGACGATGTATTACACCGACACCCTGCGCTACACCGTTTTTGCCTACGACTTTGATCCGGAGTCGGGTGAGATCGCCAACCGGCGGGTTTTTTACGAGACGGAACCCGCCGCGGAAGGTCTGCCGGACGGTCTGACGGTGGATGCGGACGGTGGCGTGTGGAGCGCCTTGGTCAACTACGGGCGGATGCTGCGTTTCAGTCCCGACGGCAAACTGGAGCGCATGATCACTTTCCCGCCCAAGCGGGGAACCTGCTGCACCTTCGGCGGGCCGGAGTTTCGGGATCTTTACATCACCACCGCCCGCGAGTGCCTCACGCCGGAGCAGAATCTGGCCCAGCCGCTGGCGGGCAGCCTCTTCCATGCCTTCCCCGGTTGCCAGGGGCTGGCCGAACCCTACTTCGCCGCCTGAGGAGGCGAAGTTGTCGCATGTCTTCGATTGACGACTCCACCGCATCCTGACACCCCTCCCTTATGAAACTCGCTGGAAAATCCGCCCTGATCACTGGAAGCGCCCAAGGCATCGGCCAGGCCATCGCCCTCCGTCTCGCACAGGAAGGCGCAGACATTCTGATCGATGACCGTCCGGGCAATGCCGGCGCCGTCGAAACCCAAAAGCAAATCGAAGCGCTCGGCCGCAAAGCCGTCGTGCTTGGAGGCGATCTGGCCAACACCGACGACGACCGCCGCCTCATCCAGCAGGGCGTGGAGGCCCTCGGCAAAATTGACATCCTGGTGAACAACGCCGGCGTCGAAAAACATGCGGATTTCTGGGACGTGACCGAGGAGGAATTTGATTTTGTCCTGAAGATCAACCTGCGCGGCACCTTTTTCCTCACCCAGGATTTTGTCAATCACCTGCGCGCGACGAACCGTCCGGGCAAAATCATCAACATCAGCTCGGTGCACGAAGAGCTGCCTTTCCCGCATTTCTCGACCTACTGCGCGAGCAAGGGTGCGCTGAAAATGCTCTGCCGGGACTTGGCGATCGAACTCGCCCCGCTCGGCATCACGATCAATAACATCGCCCCCGGGGCGATTCAGACCCCGATCAATACCAAGCTGCTGAATTCCCCCGACCTGCTCAAGGCGCTGTTGGCCAACATCCCGCTCAACCGTCTCGGCTCAGGCGCGGACGTGGCCGGCGTGGCGGCTTTCCTGGCTTCCAGTGATTCCGACTACATCACGGGAACCACCATCATCGTGGACGGCGGGCTGCTCTGGAATTATTCCGAGCAGTAACTTCAGGGCGCCCGGTACAGCGGGTCAGGCAAGTTTCTTGTCATGAAGGCAAAGTTTTTCGCCAAAGAATCAGGAAACCATGCCTGGCCACTTTCCTCTTCATGCCAATTGGGGACGCTCAGTTCTCGCCGGTTGTGCGCACCATGACTTCGTTTCGACGGAGAAAAATGGGTGTCCAAGGAGGATCAAAATACGCGTAGACCGGTGCAGACAAAACAGCGAGTCCCTGACCAGCCATCCATTCCGTCAAGCGCCGCAAGGCGTCAGCTTCGTTTTTGGCAGAACGTCCACCCGAAAACCGGAGGGAGACAAATCGCCCAGCGTCGATTTCCCGAACCTTTACGGCTTCATCCTCTGGCTTGGGAACCGCACCCTCTTTGATCGTGGCAGGCATCACAAAGGCCATGGTGGCTTCTGCACCTGTCCCAGACATGATGACCGGGGTCGTCATGGCGATCTTTTGCTCAGCATTATTTCTACCCGAGATGAAGCGGAAGAGCCGGTTAAAGCTCCCATCCGATCCGCTCACGTCCATCGGCGTTTCAGCCACCGTCAGAGGCGGGTAGTCCCGGACCTCGAAATCACCAGCGGAACGAACGACTCGATAGGGAGCGGATTCATATCCGGCCCGGCTGACCTGGCAACTCACCAAAACAAAAGCCAGAGCGACGACCATGATCAAAACCGGCACAACGAACTTCCTCATAGGAGCACCCTAAACTCCTTTCGCACGACTTGCTAATCGAGAGTGTCGTCGGCTTTCCGAACCCTTCTCCCGCCACCGCTTGTATGTGCCACTAGGGACATTCGTTTTGGTCAGGCATGAAACCGAAGATTAATAACTCATGCCCGCCTCATCCTCCTCGCTCCGCTTTCCTCGAAAAGTTCACGGCGAGGCCCAGAAGGATGGTGATTGGCAGGAGCAGAATCGCCGGTCGGAAAGCGAGCAGACCCGCGCCGCCAATCAGGGCGCCGGTCACGTAAGCGACCCAAATTCCGAGAGCCGCCAGCGCATCCGCGCGCGAAGCGGCGGCGTGGCTGGTGCCGCGTGTTCGCCAGCATTCCGCAGAGGTCTGGGCGAAACGATCCAGCACGCCGGTGACGTAGGTGGAGGGAAAAGCCGAGCGGCCGATCTGGCGGAGAGTGGCATTTTGCAGGCCCATGGCAAGCAACGGGGCGGCGGCCAGAAGAAAATAGACCGGGGTGTCGGGTCGTGGCCCGCCGGTCACGAGGTAGCCAAGGCCAAAGACGGTGAGCAAGATCGCCTCGAAGAAAAAAATGACGGCGCAGCGGCGAAGGCTGGGTTCCCTGCCGGTCCAGAGGTAGCCGAGAAAGAGTCCGATGACAAAAACCGGGATGGCAAAAAGATGCGGCCAGCCGGCAGTCCATTGGCCCTGGCCCAGGAGGGCACCCAAGGCGGCGGTGTTGCCACTCATGTGGGAGACAAAGAGCCCGCTCAGGGTGATCACGCCGATGGCGTCGACGCAGCCGCCTATGCCGCTGACCAGATAGGCCTCGGTGGTGGTGGCGGGGCGTGGGGCGGGCGGCATGCGGTGCGGGTTTTTGGGGAGGGACGGCCTCCTTGAGGTCAGCGCTCGGCCGGTGGCGCGGCTTTGTCTTTGTAGAAAAGGATGCCGTTGCGCCGCATGTTGGAGACAAGGGCTTTGAGATTTTCGGCCATCTCGCGATCGACCAGGAGGGCACCGAGGGCACCGCGGCCCTTCTTGGTTTCCTGGACGATGCCGCGGACTTCGCTGATGGTCTTTTTCAGTTCGTCCGCCGCGGATTTGGCGGATTCGGCGGTGGCCTTGGCGGATTTCATGGCCTCGTCCCCGGTGCCGATGGCGGTTTCGACCTTGGCGATGACGCCGTCGAGTTTTTTGGCGGATTCGGCAAACGAGGCGCTGGTTTGTTTGAGGTTGGCGATGGTCGTGCTGAGGTCTCCGGTGGTCGTGCCGGAAAAGACCTGCTCATCGAGTTTGGCGGCGACGTTTTTCAGGTGGGAGACGGTGCTGTTGAGGTCGCCGACGGTTGTGCCGGTGAAGACGCCGGTGTCGATTTTGCCGGTGATGCTTTTGATGTTGGCCACGGTTTCCTGCAGCTCTTCCATCACCGCTCCGGCTTTGGTGGTGAGGTCGCCGATGCCAGACTCGGTGCGGCCTTTGATCACGCTATCGGGCTTGATCGGCGGGGAATCCTTGGCTCCGGGCCCGATGACGATCTGGACAAATTTGTCCCCGAGGAGTCCGGAACTGCCGATGAGGAAATCCGATTTGCTGGGGATCTCGACGTTGTCGTAGATCTTCAGGTTCACATAGACGCCATCCATGTCGGGAAGGATGACAGGATTGCTCTCGACGATGCCCACCTTGGCGCCGGCTAGGAGGACGCCCGCGCCCTGGTAAATGCCGCTGGCGTCGGGGAATTCGGCGCGGAGATTGTAGTAGCTGCGGACGGCGTCGCCGAAGCGGCCGAAATAGACAACCATGGCGGCGATGACGGCCAGGCCGATGGCCATAAAAATGCCGACCCGCAACATGGTGGTGTTTTCCTGAGTGCTCATAAGGGCTTGTCGTCGTCGGGGGAGCGTCCGTCCACGAAATCGCGAATCACGGGATCCGTGGTGGTGCGAAGATCGTTGGGTGTGCCGTAAAAGTAGCGTTTGCCCTCGTTGAGCAAGGCCACCCGGTCGGCGATGTGATAACAGCTGATCATGTCGTGGGTGACGACAATGGAAGTGACGGAGAGTTGCTTCTGCAAGCGTCGAATCAGCTTGTTGATGCTGTCGGAAACAATCGGGTCGAGTCCAGCGGTGGGTTCGTCGTAGAGAATGACGTCCGGCGGAGAAATGATGGCGCGGGCCAGGGCGACGCGTTTGCGCATGCCGCCGGAAAGATTGCCGGGCATCTTTTTGTCATGCCCGTTCATGTTAACCATGGCGAGGGCGTCGTGGACTTTGCGGGCGATCACCTTTTCGTCCCGCTCGCCGCGTTCCCGGAGGGGGAAGGCGACGTTTTCCTGAACGTTCATCGAGTCGAACAGCGCGCCATCCTGAAACAGCATGCCGATCTTGCGGCGGACGGGCTCGAGGGCGCGTTCGCCCAGGGTGGCGACGTCCTGGCCCTCGAAAAGGATCTGGCCGGAGACGGGTTTCATCAGGCCGATGAGATGACGCAGAAAGACGCTTTTCCCGCCGCCGCTTTTGCCCAGCAGGACGAGTGTCTCGCCCTTAAAAATATCGATCGAGAAACCGCGGAGGATTTCCTGGCGGCCGATCTTTTGCACGAGATCGCGCACGGAGATGAGAGGTTCCGGGCTCATTACCAACCGCCGGCGGGGAAGAGGATGTTGAGAAACATGGTGAGGAAAAAGTTGGCGATCAGGACGGCGAGCGAACAGATGACCACCGCCTCGGTGGTGGCCCGGCCTACGCCCACGGCCCCGTCCCGGGCGTGGAGACCCTCGCGGCAACTGATGAACACGATGAGAATGGCGAAAACAAACCCTTTGATCAGGGCCATGCTGATATCGCTGGCATCGGTGAATTTCTGGACGTTCACCACAAAATAAACGGCCTCGATGTGGAGCACCTTGACGGCGACAAAATAGGACGCGACCACCCCGCAGCCGACACATTCCACCACCAGGAGCGGCATGGAAATCAACATGGCGACGGCCCGCGGAACCACCAGGTAGTCCACCGGATTGACGGCCAGGGCGCGGAGGGCGTCGATTTGCTGGGTGACTTTCATCGTGCCGATCTCGGCGCTCATGGCCGCGCCGACACGGCCGGCGACCATCAGTCCGGTGAGCACGGGTCCGAGCTCGCGGAACATGGCCAGGGTGACGACCGGGCCCACGCCCGTGCCCATGCCGAGGCTGGAAAACTGGAAATACACCTGCGCGGTCAGAACGGCCCCGGTGAACGCGCCGGTCACGACGACGACCAGCTGTGAGCGATAGCCGATCTCGGCGATCTGATAGAGGACGAGTTTGGGGCGGATGCGGCCCTTAAGGATGGAACCAAACGTTTCCCCGGCCAGTTGGGCGACCTGCCCGAGGCAGACGAAAAATCCGGAAAGCGCGCTTCCGAAAAAGTTGACCAAAGGCATCAGGCCTCTGCGGCATCAATGTCGATGCGCTGGGTCTTTTTCTTCGAATCCACTTCCGGCGGGAGCTGCCCGACAAATTTGGCATCGAGTTCCAACTTGTGGAAGACGGCTTCGATGCCGGTCACCGTGGGGGGTTGATCGCTGAACTCCATGTAGACGATGTCGTGGTTCGTATCCACTTTGTAGCGCAGGCCGGAGATGCCGTCCAATTCGAGCGCCAGGGCCATCATTTTGTCCGGGTGGCGCACACCTGCCGCGTAGACCTCGAGTTCGATCATGGGTTCTATGGTCGTCCGGTCTGTGGCAAAATCAAGCCGATTCGCCGAGTTTGGCGTAGCGTGGGAGTTCACGCTTCATCGTGTGCTTTCCGGAACAGCCTAAAGGCTGGACTCCAACCTCGAAGATCACCGCCCGGGCAGCTTTGGCGCCACGCGTCCAGTTGCAGGGTGTTTTTTGCTGCGACGGCGGAAATTGGCTTTGCCAATCTCCCAATTCGCGGCACATTTTTGACCCTAAGGGATCCCCTTAGGGGGATAAAACACATGTCCTCACTGTTTTCAATGGGCCGCAGATTCACACGGGGCGAGGGGAGTTTCTTCGTGCTCCTGGTGTTTCTTCTCGTCGCCGCCAAAGCGGCAGCGCAACCGGCCATCTCCGATTCGGGCGACCTTACGATCACCGGACCTTCCTCCAACACCTATACCGTCATCCTGAGTGGCACGGATGGCGCGCCGATGTCTGCCAGTTTCAACGCGCAAAACGGGGACCCCACTGTTTACCCGATCACCGTCCAGTTTGCCGGAAATCCCATCACCATCACTGGCACCAACGGGAATTCCCCGATCTCCATCTTCAGCAACACCGGCGACATCACGGTTGGTGCCACCACAAACATCACGGTGAACGACATGGCTAATCCCACGGGAGCCTTTGGGGATTCGCTGGGGTTTGCGGCGATTGATTTCCGGGTCAGTTCGCCACCGAACTACGATACCGCGGGTGTCCCCGGAGCCGCCATCGTCCTCACTCATACCGGCACTCTGCAACTGAACGGCAGCAACACTTTTGTGGGTGGCGCAGTCACCCTCAATCCGCCGGGCACCCGGACGGCTCAAGTGAGCGGAATTCAGGCGGTCAGCAGCGGGGTGGAGGATTCCTCCGCGCTCACATTTCCTGGCGGAGACGTGACCGTCACCACGGCGGCGAACTCGTCCATTCGGCTCTCCCAGGTCCCGGGAAATGTCGTGACGGCGGGCATCTCCGCCTCGACGGCGGTTGGTTCGGGTGACGAAAACGGCGGCGTTTCCGGCGGGGTGGCGACGGTGGCCGTTAACCACGGCGGCACCATCACGAATCCCTCCAACAAAGGCGCGGGCATCATGGCCACGGCCACCGGTGCGCAATTTACGAACGCCAGTCCGGCGGTGGCGCTCGCAGGGGATGTGATTGTGACGTTGAGCGGGGGTTCCAGAATTTCTCTCCTCGAGGCGGACACCGGCGTCGGGGTTTTCGCCGTGAGCGAGGCCTATACCGTGCAGGACACCAACAAGGGTCAATCGGTCCAGGGTGGCACGGTGAATGTCACGACCGAGGCCAATTCCACGGTCACGGTCGGCAATACCAATGCGAAACTTTCCATCGGACTTCTGGCGGTGAGCGCCGGTACGGACGTGTTGATTAATCCCTTTTCGCCCCAGCAGACCTCCGGCAAGTCCGGCCAGGGGAGTGGCGGTCAGGTGGTGGTGGATCATAGCGGAACGATCACGTCGTCGGGAACCGCTTCCTTCGGCGTGGCCGCTTTGAGCATCGGGGGAGCGGCTTTTGTGACCGGCAACGGCGGGCCCGGTTACCTCGGCAGCGACGGTGCGACCGTTCCTGGAAACGGCGCCGAAGTTTCGGTCACGACCGAATTGGGTTCCATCGTCAACACGGATGGGGCCGGAGCCCACGGGATCGTGGCGCTCAGCGTCGCGAATGGCGGGGTGATTTTGAATGAATTCTCAGGCACTTCGGAGGCGGATGGATTTATCATTGGGAATAGCGAAAACAGCAGCGGAGCGGCGACCCTGGGCGGATCGGTGACGGTCGTTCACGGCGGCGAGATTATCACGGGCAGTGGCCGCGAGGAGGCTCAGGCGTCCATCGGCATCGTGGCTCAGTCCATCGGCGGAGGAGGCGGGAGTGCGGGCGGAAAACCTGCCGCCTTTGTGGGCGATCAGGGTGGGGCCGGGGGCGATGGGGGCACTGTCGGAGTCAACACCGCCGCAGGAAGCAGGATCCTGACACTGGACACCAACTCGCTCGGCGTTTTGGCCCAATCGATTGGCGGGGGCGGCGGCAATGGAGGGAATGCCTTCGGTCTTTTTGTGGCGGTGGGAGGAAAGGGTGGCTCCGGCGGGGAAGGCGGAGCGGTAAATGTGGGGGTGGGCGGAGTCCTTGAAACGCTGGCCGACCATTCGACCGGGGTGATGGCCCAAAGTGTCGGCGGCGGTGGCGGGCATGGCGGGACGGCTACCGAAATCGGGGCGGGGGTGGGTCTTGGCATGGGTGGCAAGGGAGGTTCGGGAGGGAGCGGCGGAGTGGTCACCGGAACGGTCGGCGCAGGAGGCACTCTCACCACCTTGGGAAACAATTCGACCGCCCTGCATCTCATGTCCGTTGGGGGGGGCGGCGGTTCGGGGGGAGCGGCTTCCAGCTACACGGTGCCGGTGGGCGATGATGGTGCGCATCTGGCCATTTCCCTTGCGATTGGGGGCTCCGGCGGCGATGGGGGTTCTGGTGGCGCGATTTCCGGCACCAACGCCGGGGTGATCTTAACCGGCACCAACACGGTCACTTTCCCGGGAGCGGGCCAGCCTGATGGCGCGGACTCCTACGGCATCCTGGCGCAATCGGTGGGCGGGGGCGGGGGCCACGGTGGGCTGGCGACGGCCAAGAGTTTGTCGTTCCGGTTGTCCGGCTCGGGAGCCATTGCGGACACGACGACCGGCTCCACCACCCTGGGAGTCACTCTCGGCGCCTCCGTGGGCGTGGGAGGCAGCGGCGGCCTGGCAGCGGATGGCGGCGTGGTCGGCCTGACCAACACCGGTTCGGTGACCACCCGCGGGGATGGTTCCCACGCGATGATTGCCCAGAGTGTGGGCGGCGGCGGGGGCATGGGCGGCGATTCCACCGCGACATCCACGTTGGGGGCGCGCAGCGGTTTGGTTTCCAGTCTGAATCTATCCATCGGCGGGGCCGGGGGCAAAGCGGGGGCGGGCGGCTCGGTGAGCCTCACCAATTCCGGCGGATCGTCAACTGTCCGCACTCACGGTCAGGACGCTTCGGGCTTGGTGGCGCAGTCGGTCGGCGGCGGCGGGGGGAGCGGGGGAATTGGCAATGGCAACCTGCATTCGCCCTACTCGGGCTCCTCGACCGGGTCCGGCACAACCCCCGGGACATCGGCCGACGTGCTGGCCCTGACGATTGGCTTGGGGGGAAGCGGCGCGGGCGGGGGCGAGGCTGGCCCCGCCGAAGTGACCAATGGCGGCACGATTCGCACCGATGGCTCCAACTCGCGGGGGATCGTCGCCCAGGCCATCGGCGGCGGCGGCGGATTAGGGGGTGGCGGCAGCACGGACGGCAGCAATAACAAGATCACCGTCGGGGTTTCACTCGGCGGCAGCGGCGGGGCCGGCGGAAACGCCTCCGGCACCAACAGCCT
Source organism: Terrimicrobiaceae bacterium (assembly GCA_041752695.1). Lineage (GTDB taxonomy): Bacteria > Verrucomicrobiota > Verrucomicrobiia > Chthoniobacterales > Terrimicrobiaceae > CALCJD01. Next base: position 19,581 of record JBGSVZ010000089.1, on the reverse strand, counting down.
GGGCTATTCGGTGCAGGTGGGCAACACGGGGACGGTGGAAACGACAGGCAACACCGGCACCGGCATCCTGGCCCAGAGCATTGGCGGCGGCGGTGGAGCGGGCGGAAATGCCGACGCTCAGGCCGGCGTGGGCAAGATCGGTTCGATCACCAATCTGCTGTTCTCGGCCACCTCGTATTCGTCCCAAGTCACTCTTGGTGCGGCGATTGGCGGGGGAGGGGGCGGCGGGGGACGAGGTGGCACCGTTTCTGTCGATCAGGCAGGCACGGTGAAGACCGAAGGATTCCAAGCCATGGGGGTGCTGGCGCAGTCGATCTCCGGGGGCGGCGGCCAGGGCGGGGCGGCCACGGCGGCTACCAATCCCGGGCTTTTTGACGTGTATGATGGCGTGATCCAGTTTGGCGCGGTGGTGTCGGTCGGTGGCCAGGGCGGGGACGGACACGATGGCGGCGCGGTGGGGGTGAACATCGCGGGTCAGACGACGACCGGTGGGTATGGCGCACATGCCGTGGTGGCGCAATCGATCGGCGGCGGCGGCGGACATGGTGCCGACGGCACAGCGGACATCACCTCCAGCCTGGGACTGGGAGCCACCGTGGGCCAATCGTCTGGAACGATGGGTGATGGCGGCGCGGTGACCGTGACACAAACCGCCAACATCGCCACGGCCGGAGGCGACGCCTCGGGGATCGTGGCGCAGTCGATCAGCGCCGGGGGAGGCATCGCCTCGACGGGTCAGGACCGGCATCTGCTCAGCGTCACTCCCAGCGTGGGACTTCTCCCACTGCACCTGGATTTCACCCTGGGCGTGAATTTGTCCAGCAACGACCAGGCCAATGGGGGATTGGTCACAATCACCAGCGGCATCTCTACCCAATCCAGCGCCCCGCAGATTCAAACGCAGGGCGACCTTTCCCACGGGATGGTGGCTCAATCAATTGGGGCCGGGGGCGGCAAGGCGTCGTCGATTTTCGGAACCGACTCGACGGCCTATGCGGATTTTTCCGGCACGATCTCCCAGGTGATTTCCGGCAGCACGGTGACGAGCGGCCGGGGAATCAAACTTGGCGCGGTGGATGGTCACGGCGCAGGAGGCACGGTGAATGTTAACTTGGTCAACACCGTCATCACGACCGGGGTGAGCGGATCCACCGGCTACGGCTCCTATGGCATCCTGGCGCAATCCCTCGGCGGCGGCGGGGGGCTGGCCACGGTGGATACTGCGGCGGCCAATGGCATGGTCTGGCTCGGCGGCACGAGTTCCGCTTCGGGCGTCGGTGGTCACGGCGGGGCGGTGAATCTTAACGAAGGCGGATCGGTGACGACCCGGGGCGAAGCGGCGCATGGCGTCGTCCTGCAGTCCATCGGCGGCGGCGGCGGGGTGGCCATCATCGGGTCCAGTCGGGAGTTTTCCGGAACCTCCGCGCCCACGGGTCTGGCGGTGGATCTGACTCTCGGCAGCCGGAATTCCTTCGGCTTGGGCAATGCGGTGACGTCCGCGGCTTTGCTGAATATTCAAACTTTTGGCGACAATGCCTTTGGGTTGGTGGCACAGTCCATCGGGGGCGGCGGCGGCATCGCGACCTCGCAGCAGGGCGGCACCATTTCGTTGGGGATGCAGGCGGCCGGGTCCGATTCCTACAACGGCGGCGCGGTCATCATCTCCACGGATTACTCGAACATTACGACGTCGGGAGCCGGGTCGCATGGCTTGGTGGCGCAATCCGTTGGCGGTGGGGGTGGCATTGCCAATCCTTCCTCAGGCAGCGGCCTCACCACGACCCCGGCCGTGGTCAACAGCGGCACCGCGCTGGGTTATGGCGGCGGGGTGGATGTGAATGTCACCGGCACGATCCAGACCTCCGGGGCCGGGGCCTTTGGTGTGGTTGCCCAGTCCATCTCCGGTGGTGGCGGGCTGACGGGATCCTTCGCGGGCTCGACGGGGGGCGCGCATTCCACGGGAATGGTAGGCTCGGGAACGGCGGGCAATGTCACGGTGGAGACGGTTGGGGGCAGCCTGATTTCCAGCAACGGTGCGGGAGCCAGCGCGATATTTGCGCAAAATGACACCGCCGGTTCTCTCGGAGCGGGCAATGTTGCCCTCAGCGTCGGGGGGACGGTCTCGGGAGGTTCCGGCTCGAATGGATACGGCATCTGGGTGGATGGTGGGAACGCCGACAATCTGATTGTTGTCCAGAACACGGGAGTCGTGCAGGCAGGGTCACTTCAGGCCATCAATTACACCGGAGCGGACTCGGTGGATGTCTCAAATTTCGGCACGGTGTATGGATCGGTTTCCCTCTCGGACACCTCCGGCACCAAGGGTGTGTTCACCAATGACGAGGTCGCTGGTTTTTATGCACAAGGCTTGATCAATGCTACGGTCAACGACAATGGATCGCTCTATGTTGGCGTGGACAATGAGATCGGTGCCACTGCCACCTTTAACGGATTGTACACGCAGGGGTATTCCGGAACCATCGTCATGGATATTTTTGCCCTGGACGACTACGACCAGATGGCATTCACCGATGGCGGGAGGGGAGTTTTTCTCGATGAAATTTCCATCAACTTTGCCGACACATACGCTCCGCAGGTCAATGACACGTTCCTGCTGATCGACGCGGGCGGTGGTGTCGGCAACACCATCAATGCCAACTGGGCGACGGACTCCAACAATGGCTTCGTCGGGGTGAACCTCGCGGAAGGGGTGGATTGGTTCACCTCCTGGGGGGCCGGAGGTTCGTTCTCGATCACCATTATGGGTGTGCCTGAGCCGGGCGCTGCGCTGCTAGTTTTGCTCGGCGCGGGCGGAATTTTGCTCCGCCGCAGGTAGAAACGTTGAGGGGCTTGGATTTCACACTTCAGCGTGGGCTTTTCTGGAACAGCCTGAAGGCTGGACTCCAACGGTTTTACGCCCCGGGCTCGGCGGCGATGGTGACAGGCGCTTCGATTTCCTTGCCGCCGCGGAGGAGGCGGAGGACGGCGCGCTGGCCGATCTCGGTCTCGATCACGCGATTGCGGAGGTCGATGGGGTCACGAATCGGCTTGCCGTTAAATTCCACGATCACGTCTCCGGGTTTGAGTCCGGCTTGCTCGGCGGGAGAGCCGGCATAAACCCCCCGCACAAACGCGCCGGAGGTGTCGGGCAGCCGCAATTGCGCGGCCAGTTGCGGCGTGATGGTGCGGGCCATAAACGCGCCGAACCAGGGGCGGATGAACCTGCCGTGGTCGCGGATGTTTTCAAAAACCCGGCGGACGGTATTTGACGGGATGGCAAACCCGATACCCTGGCCTTGCAGAGAGACGGAATTGTTGATGGCGATGATCTCGCCGCGCAGGTTTACCAGCGGGCCGCCGGAGTTGCCGGGATTGATGGCGGCGTCGGTCTGGAAAAATTCGTTGGCGGCCTCACTCTGGGCGCGCCTTCCTTTGGCGCTGATGATGCCCTGCGTGACGGTTTCGTGCAGCCCGAGCGGATTGCCCACGGCGAAAACCATCTGCCCCACTTTCACGGCGTCCGAGTCCGCAAACGGCAGGGGCGTCAAATCCGGGGCCTCGATTTTCAGGATGGCAATATCGGAGAGGGGATCGGCTCCGACCACGGCGGCCGGCAAAACGCGGCCATCCCCGAGTTGCACCTCCAGGGCGCCAGCTCCGGTGATGACGTGCAGGTTGGTCACAATGTGGCCGCTCTCGGAAACGATCACGCCCGAACCGCTGGAGGCCGACTCCGGCCCCATCATGCGCCGGACCATCAGTTCGCGAGGATTGGTGGCGCTGACCGGCAGGGCGTTGATGCTCACCACGGAGGGCAGAACCTCCGCCACGAGCGAGGTGAACTCCTGGTCAAGCGCCGTGAGGGACGGCAGATGGGAAGCGGGGACAGGGAGCGGGTGGGCCTGACGCCAAAAATAAAATCCGGCGACCACCAGTGCGGCGAAAACAACAAAACCGACAAAACTCAGCAGGCTTTTCATGCGAGAGACTAGTAATATCAGGAGTCCGTTGGAGTCCACGCTTTAGCGTGTTTCCGCCGCAGCGCCCGATTTCACTGCGGGACTATTCGATTTTCCCCGGCAGGACGACTTCAAACATCGTGGCTCCGCCCTTGCCCGCGCCGGGGAGGGGTTCGAGACTGAGCGCCTGATACGCCTCTTCGAGGGCTTTGGGGTCGTGACGGAGTTCGGGGAAGATGCGTTTGAGGCGTTCCTTGACCCAGCGCTTGGCCAGGATGCGTTCGGCCGGGGTGACCGGTGGAACGCCCTGCAGGCGGGATTTGAGATACTCCAAAATCTTCATGCCGCTGGGAGATATACGCGTGGAATCGGAAAGGTGCACCGGGAAAATTTTTCCGGAAGGACCAAACGGCCCCTTCCGGTCACTGTAGGCCGTCCCGCTGGGACGGCTCGGGAAGAACCGCCCCGGCGGTGCGGGCTACAGGAGAGGTCCAAACGCTGAGCCTAAAAATGCGGGACTTCCGGCTTTTCTCCGCACTTTTTGGTCGATAGGAATGACGCGATGCCGCCCACCTTGTTCCAACGAAAGATGTTTTGGGCGGCCATCACGGCGCTTTCTTTTGTGGCCCTGGGAGGAGTGATTTACCTGGTGGGCAAGCTGGTGCTCGACGCGATCGGATTTCTCCGCCCCGTGCTCCTGCCTCTCGCCATTGCCGGCATCCTGGCCTATCTGCTCGAACCCGTCGTGCGCTGGCTGGAACAACGCCGCCTGTCGCGCATGAAGGCGGTCATCGTGGTTTTTCTCGCCATCCTAGGGCTTGGCGCTGGCATCCTGCTCTGGATTCTCCCGACCGCGTGGCATCAGGGCGAGGTCTTCGCCCGAAATCTTCCTTCGTATTCGGAACGGGCGCAAAGACTCGTCACCCAGACCATCGAGGAGGCGCGCAAGTTGAGCGAACTCCCGATGTTCAAAAGAGCTGCAGACCCCGAGGCGCCCCAAGACCCAGTGACGAGTTATTTCGCCACGATGGCCAACAACGGCGTGAAATGGCTGCAGGATCAGGCCCCCAATTTTGCCGCGGCCACGGGTAGCTTTCTCTCGCGGAGCGCGGGCGGGGTGCTCGGGGCGTTCGGGGTGATGCTCAGTCTCATCCTCGTGCCGGTTTTTCTGTTTTTCTTCCTCAACGACGGCCGGTCCATCTCGGAAAACTGGAGCAACTATCTCCCCCTGCGCGCCTCACCATTGAAAAACGAAATCGTCTCGCTGCTCAGCGAGATCAACAGTTACCTCATCAGTTTTTTCCGAGGGCAATTGATGGTGAGCATGATTGATGGCGTGCTCATCGGCTTTTGCCTGCTGGTGTTCATCCGGCTGGATTTCGCGCTGCTGATCGGCCTGATGGTCTGCATCCTGGGTCTCATCCCCTACGCCGGCATGATGATCTGCTGGATCCCCGCCGTCCTCATTGCGGCCATGCAGTTCGGCGATTGGTGGCATCCGTTTTGGGTCACCATGATTTTTGTCGCGGCCAACCAGTTTGAGGGATTTTTCATCTCGCCCAAGATCGTGGGCGAATCCGTCGGACTGCATCCGTTTACGGTCATCATCTCCGTGCTGGTCTGGAGTGTGGTCCTTGGAGGTCTGCTGGGCGCCTTGCTGGCCGTGCCGCTCACCGCGACGCTTAAGGTGCTGCTCAAACGGTATTTCTGGGATCGCCCGGCGACGAATGACGGTGAAGGCGAAGGTGCCTCACGGGCGGCTCCAGCTTAGAAATTTTATATGCCCATCTGGGAGAAATTGGTCAGCGCCCGGGAGATCTCCTGGATGACCTCTTGTTCCGTGAGGACAGCTCCGGGAGTCTTCAATCCTTCTTCGCCTCGCATCATTCGCAACCGTTGGCGGAAGGAGGGATCCTGTTGTTCCTGGGCGTCGATTTTTTCCGCGCTGGCGATGAGCGGAAAAACCGGGGTGGGCTTTTCAGGCGGAAATTCGGAGCGGAGTTTTTCCACCACCGTCCACATTTTTTTCAAGTCGGTGACCTGACGGAGCGCGCCTCGGGCCGCGTCGGGATTGAGACGAAGGATGGCGAAGACGGCTTCGTTGCGAACTTTGTTGGGCAGGAGAATGTCGTCATCAAGACCGAGAATTTTCTGCCAGGCGTTGATGTAGTCGGGATCGAGTTCGACGGCTTTCTGAAAGAAGGGAAGGGCATCGGCAGGCCGGCCCTGTTCCGTGCGGAGATAGCCCATAAGGTAGTAGGTCTGGGGCTTGGCGGGTTTTTCCTCGATCATTTTGCGGAAGGTTTTTTCCGCGAGGGATTCGGCCATTTCTCCCTTGAATGCGCGTTCGCAGCCGAAGCAATGGCTTTCCATTCGCCCGAAGCTATCAGGCATCAGTTCATAAGCGCGGCGGTAATGGTCCTCCGCCTTCTTCATGTCGCCGAGATCCGCCAGTTGAACGGCGAGGCGGGACTGGATGCAGTAGGCGTCTGCGAAATAGGTGAGGGCTTTCTCATACATGGAGATCGCCTGGGAAAGGAGGCCGGCATTTTGGTATTTGTCCGCTTCCTCCGACAGGCGGATGGCCTCCACGGCTCCACGGTAGATTTTGGCGTCATCCGGTTTGCCCTGCTTTTCCAGAATATCGGCCAGCACGGTGTAGGCCCGCATGCGGTCACCCGGGCCCATTTCGCCATCGGATGGATCAATCGCAATCGCGGCGCGGATGGTCTGGTCTGCGCCCGAAATATCTCCTGCGGCGAGTTGCAGAGTGGCTTTCCAAATCAACGGACGTTCTTCGAAGCGATTGCGCGCGGCTTGGGTCTCCAAAAAGGGAAGGGCGTTCTGGCCCTCAAGGTCCACCAACATGCGGTAGGCGGTGTCATTCGAGGCCGCGCGCCGAAGCGTCTCCTGGAGCACCGCAACGGCTCTCGCCTTGTCGCCGTTTGCCACGAGCGCGCGGGCGGCAATCACTCCCAGGGGAACCCGCCGGAAATCCGTTTGAGGCCGAATCATGGCAAGGTCCTTGGCTCCCCACCAGGGAGCTTCTGCGAGGAGGAAGAGGACATCGCTCGAACGCCCGGCCTGGTCGTAAATCCCCGCCAGGTTGGTTAGTTCGCTGGAGAGGTCGATGGGAAAGGAGGACGGATACCCGCGCTGGGAGAGGCCCGCTTTGAGTATATCGACGATGAGAGCTTGGGCCTCTGCCGTGCGTCCCGTCTCGGTGAGAAGGGTAAGCAGCTCGCTGTCAGTGGAGCGTTCCGTGTCGGGTTTTACGGCAAGGGCCTCGCGGATACCCTCCTCGCGCAGGTCGTTGCGTTTGAGCAGTTGCCCCAACTCGGCCATTTTCAGTGCGACGTTTCGAAGGTCACTCGCTTCGGGCTTTTTCTGAGCCTTGAGAAGCGCCAGGCGCTCGCGCAGCAATCCGATACCCTCATCGACAGAACCATCGGCGAGCGCCGCAGTGGTGAGAAGCTGAAATACCTCCTCCCGTTTCGCGGCCCGAAGATCTTTATCGGCGGCAAACTTTTTCGCGAGGGCCAGAGCCTCACCGGAGCGGCCTTCCTGCGCGGCTAGACTGATGAGTTCGCCCCAGAATGGAAGGCTGGGATTCGCGGCAAGGGCATGAAGAAGATAGTCCAAGACGATCTTTCCCTTTCCTGTGGCAAGCACGGAACTCAGACCGCGATGCGGAAGACTCGCCTCGGTGCTGTTTGCGGGGACCGCCAGCCAGGCGTCGGCAGCCGCGGTTTTTCCCGCGAGGATCAGGGAAAGAACATAAAATTCCGCCGCCTGCTTTTGTTCGTATTGATTTTGACTGTCCTGACCGGGAAATTTTTTCGCGAGAGCTTCGTAGAGCTTTATGTTTTGTTCGCTGAGGCCGTCCACGAGGCCCCACGGCGGCGTCTTGACGGCGGAGAGATTTTCCAGAACCAATCGACTGGCGAGTTCGCGCGTTTTTTCGCCTTCGGTTTGAAAGGCAACCCCCGCGGTGATGGCCTTTTTGAGAACGGTTTCGGCTTTCGCCTCGCCTGCGATGCTCACGAGATCCGGCAGACTCAGTGAAGAATGGTAGCCTTCGTCCATCGCGCTCATGGCCGTGAGTTGCATGTCGAGTCCCTTCAGGATCTCCTCAGGCTGATCGGAGAGTTTGAGAAGTGGGGAGAGGAATTGCAGGACGAGTTGATCAAGCGTTTTGCCGGCTTGTCCCCCCATTTTTTGATTGAGGGATTCCAGAGAAGGGGATTTTGAGAGGTCCCCCCTGGCCAGCGATTGCAACTCGACCAGAGCTTTCCATTGGCCGACCGGATCCTCATTCAAAGTCGCGGCAAACATGGCGAGGAGTTGGTCTTGAAGGGTGTCGCCCATCGGGTCGCTGGAGAGTTTTGCTTTCAGCGCGTTCCAAGCAGGAGGCGGGGGCAGGGCGCTGACGAGAGCATTGAATCCGCTTTCTTCGCGATCGTGGAAGGATGCCCGCCGATCGGGGCCTTGTTCCCGCCAGGTTTTGAAGAGATCGAGCCAGCCCTGTGCGGCCTCCGTCGGGCTCATGGAAGGCGCTGTCGTCGCAAAGGCTTCGAGTTTGCTTTTGAGCTGGCTGGCGGGGGAATCTTCGGACCCGGTGGAAGACTTTTTCCGGGCCTCCTCCAAGGCGGCCACGACTTGCGCGGCGGTTTGGAGCTCCGCGGAGCGGACATTTGCCAACGGAGTGAGTCCGAGAACAAGGGCGGGAAGAATCGCGGAGAGCTTCATGGTCGGGGAATATCCTGAAAACTTCGCAAAGGGAACCTCGATCTCATGGACAAAGCTCGTGAATCGGGTCTAGGGCCTGTGGAGGCAGGCACAGCCCTGGTTCACGCGATCTCCGGCAGCACCGCATGAAGCAGTCGCACGAGAGTGCCCGCCGCGTGGCGGCCGGTTTCGGTCACTTCTTCATGGCTCAAGGTGTCCGGCGACAGTCCCGATCCCCAGTTGGTCAGACAGGAAAATGCCGCGACGCGCAGGCCGAGCGCGCGCGCCTGGATGGCTTCCGGCACGGTGGACATGCCGACCGCGTCCGCGCCGAGGATTTTCAGCATGCGAATTTCCGCCGGGGTTTCGTATTGTGGGCCGGGCATGGCGGCATAAACGCCTTCGTGCAGCCGGATGCCGAGCGTGGCGGCGGTGTCGTGAAAAACTGAACGCAGGGAGCGATCATAGACCTCGCTCATATCGAAAAAATGCGCGCCGCCATGCAGCGGCGAGTGCCCGGTGAGGTTGATGTGGTCGTTGAGCATCATCCAGTCGCCCGGCGGAAATCCCGGATTCACGGTGCCCGCGGCGTTGGTGAGAATGAGGGTTTCCACGCCGATCTGATGCATCAGACGGACGGCCTGCGTCACGTCCTTGGCGTCCCAGCCTTCATACAAATGCACCCGTCCCTGCGCGATGAGGAGGGGCCGGCCAGCGAGCCTCGCCAGGATGAAGCGACCGGCATGACCCGGCACGCGGGAGACGGGAAGATCCGGGACATCGCCGTAATGCACGACGAGTTCGTGTTCGAGCGATTCGGCGAATGGCCCCAGTCCGGAGCCCAGGACGATGGCGAGCTTCGCGTCGCAGTTTTTCAGCGTTTCCGGAATCTGGGAAAATTCGTCAGGCATGACGCTGTCTTAGCAGGAAGCGTGCGAACGTCATGCTTGTTTTCGGGAAGCAAAACGCCCAGCTTTCCGGCCATGAAACGACTGCTCATCGGGGTTTTGGTGGCTTGGATTTTGCCTTTGCACGCGGGGGAGGTGGAGGTTGATCAAGAAGCCTTTGGAAAGCTTGTCCTCGGGCAAAAAGCGGAGGCGGTCGTGACGCTCCTCGGCAAGCCGGAATCCAAAGGCAAGGACACGAAGTGGGAGGCCATTGGGGAATGGGTCCAAGACTGGAAATATCCCACCAAGGGTCTCACTCTTGCCCTGGCCTCGGGTTCGAAGGGCGGGGCTAAAAGACTCTTCAGCATCTCCGCGTCAGCAGGCTGCACCCTGGCCACGGCGAGAGGAATTCGGATTGGCAGCAGCGAGGCCGAAGTGCGGAAAGCGTACGGCGCGGTGGAAGACAAGGAGTCCAGCGTGCGGGGGGAGAGTTTCGTCGCGGGCTCAGTCTATGGCGGAGTGATCTTCCAGATCGAGAAGGGCAAAGTGTCGGAAATCTTTATCGGCGCGGCGACCGAGTGAGGGATTGCCTTTTTAGCGTATCGTAGAGTTTTTCCAGGTGCGGCATCGCAATCCCTGCGGCCTGCGTTTTTCTCAAGGGCTCACCCCAGATGGGTTCGATTTCAAGTTCCTGACCCGCCAGCCAATCGACCAGGGTCGAGGGTTTGTAGGGACCCATCGGGTAGGTGCGTTCAATATGAAAATCAGCGTATTCTTTTTCGATGGGATGGCCGAGGGCGTTGGCCGTGGCGATCACCTCGTCCATCAGTGCGCGGCATTCGGCGTGGAGGACGGGGTCCGCGAGGATCTGATCGGTGGTTTTTCCCCCCGCCGCGACGGCGAGGCCGTTGAACGGGATGTTCCAGGCCAGTTTCCGCCAACGCTCATTGGCCAGATCGTCGACGAGGCGGGTGTGAATGCCGGTGGCGGCAAAAGCCTCCACCAGGGCTCGCGTGCGAGGAAGCGGGGCGCGGCCGAACTCCCCGATGGAGAGCGTGCCCTGCCCGACATGGTCCACGCTGGCGGGGGTCCGGCGCGTCAGGCAGACGAAACACAATCCACCCAGCACCCGCTCGGCGCCGAAATGTTCCGCCAGAAACTCGTCGCCGCCGAGCCCGTTTTGCAAGGTCAGCAAAGCGGTGTCTGGATGGAGCAGGGGAGGGATGATCGCGGGCAAGACGCCGTTCGCCGTCGCTTTGACCGAGACAATCACCCAATCGACGGGGCCGACTTCCTCCGGCGTGCGGAAAATCTGCGGTTGGGTGAGATGAACGTCACCACCCGCCGGACTGAAGATGCGGATGCCGTTGTGTTTCGCATCTTCGTATCCGGCGCGAAGCAGGAAGCGGACGTCATGGCCCGCTGCTGCCAGTTTTCCCCCGTAGAAGAGCCCGATGGAACCCGAGCCGACGATGGCGATGGAGGAGATTTTGGAACCACTAATATTCACCAAAATGCACTAAACCGGAATTCGAATTCTACTAAAGGAAACGAAGATAACGAAGGCTGAAAGGGCGGCTAAAAATTTTCACAGGGTAATTGTTCCATGTGGCAAAAACATTAGTGCCCATTAGTGGAAATTAGTGGTTTCTCCCCGCCGGAGGAGTGGTCAGCACGCCCCATTTTCCGGCACTCCCCGAGATGAGGCGGGCGCCCTTGCCATAGGTGAAATAGGCCCAGACCCATTGCAGGAAGACGGCGGAACGGTTGCGGAAGCCCATCAGGAAAAGTAGGTGGACAAACACCCACGCCGCCCAGGCGATGATGCCGCCGAATTTGAACGGTCCGACCTGCGCGACCGCCGCATTCCGCCCGATGGTGGCCATGCTGCCCTTGTCGAAATATTTCCACTCCACGGGTTTTTCGCCTTTGAGCTGGCGCAGGATGTTTTCCGCCGCGTGTTTGCCGGCCTGCATGGCGGCCGGGCTCACGCCGGGGACGGGTTTGCCGTCGTCGTAGGTGGCGGAAATCATGTCGCCGATGGCCTGGATTTCAGGGCGGCCTGCGACGGTGAGGTCCGGGTTCACCTTGACGCGGCCCTGACGGTCTGTTTCCCCGCCCAGCATGGCGGCCAGACCCGAGGCTTTATTTCCCGCCGCCCAGACAACCGTCCGGGTGGGAATGACTTCTTGATTGATGTCGACTTCACCCTCCGCGAGCCGGGTGACGGCGCTGTTCAGTTTCACCTCCACCTTGAGGTCCTGGAGTTGCTTGAGGGCGCTCTCGGAAAGTTCCGGCGCGAAGGTCGGCAGCACACGGGGGCCGGCTTCCACCAGAATGACGCGGGCGTCGGCGGGATCGATCACGCGGAAGTCTTTGCGGAGGGTAAATCGGGCCAGTTCCGAGATTGCTCCCGCCATTTCCACGCCGGTGGGTCCAGCTCCGACCACGACAAAGGTCATGGCCGGAATGCGTTCGGCGTCGGTTCGGGCTTTTTCCGCGACCTCGAAGGCGAGGAGCACCCGGCGGCGGATTTCGGTGGCGTCGGCCAGGCTTTTCAGGCCCGGGGCGAATTGTTCCCAGTCGTCATGGCCGAAATAATGATGCCGCGCCCCGGCTGCGACGATGAGGTGGTCGTAGTGGAAGATGATGTCCGGGGTGACCACCTCGCGGGTGTCCGGCCGGATTTCCTTCACCTCATCGAGCACCACGGTCACGTTTTCCTGGTCGCGGAGGATGCCCCGGATGGGTTGGGCGATGTCCGCGGGAGACAATCCCGCCGTGGCCACCTGGTAAAGCAGAGGCTGAAAGAGGTAGTGGTTGCTGCGGTCGATGAGGATCACCCTGACCGGTGCGCCGGAGAGTGCCTTGGCCGCGCTGAGACCGCCGAAGCCGCCGCCGATTATGACAACAACCGGCGGACTTGCAATTTTGTCCGAAGAAGAAGAAGTATGCATGGAAAACCGAGTCCCTATACGAAACCAATGCGTAAAGGGGACGCGTGTCCAATCTGAAAACCACCGATTTCCAAGACATGGCAACGACGATCGAACAACCCGACGCCCTCGCCCGCGGCCTGCAAAGTGTCCGCGACGCGCAGGATGTGGGGGAACTGATGGGCGAGCAACTCACGCTCAACATGGGCCCCTCCCATCCCTCCACCCACGGAGTGCTGCGGGTTATTCTTGATCTCGACGGCGAACTCATCACCAAGGCCACTCCCGACATCGGCTATCTGCATCGCGGGGACGAAAAAATTGCCGAAAACATGCAATACAACCAGTTCGTGCCCTACACGGACCGGCTGGATTACCTCGCGCCCATTGCCAACAACGTGGCCTACGCCCTCGCTGTGGAAAAACTCATGGGCTGGGAAATTCCCGCCCGCGGCAAGGCCATTCGCGTCATTTGCTGTGAGCTGGCCCGTATTTCCTCCCACATGCTCGGAGTCGGTTGCATGGCGATGGATATCGGGGCGGTGACGGTGTTCATGTACACCTTCACGGAGCGCGAAAAAATCTACAACCTGATCGAGCAGCTCAGCGGCGCCCGGTTCACCACCAGCTACACCCGGGTGGGCGGACAGACCCATGACCTGCCGGATACCTTCATCCCGCAGTTGCAGGAATTCATCCGCACGGTGAAGCCCGTGATCGAGGAAGTCAGCGCCCTGCTGACCCGTAACCGGATTTTCGTCGATCGTTGCCAAAACGTGGGCGTGATTTCCAAAGAAGACGCGATTGCCTACGCCCTCTCCGGTCCGAACCTGCGGGGGTCCGGCATCGAGCACGACCTCCGCCGCAAACACCCCTACCTCGATTACGAAAAATACGACTTCGAGATTCCGGTGGGCTCGGTGGGTGACAGTTACGATCGTTACCTCGTGCGCATGGAGGAAATGCGCCAGAGCCTCCGCATCCTCGAACAGGTGATCGACAAGCTGCCTTCGGGTCCGATCAACTACATCGATCCGAAACAAACCCTTCCGCCCAAGGTGGAGGTGATGACCAAAATGGAGGAGCTTATTCACCATTTCATCCGCGTCACCGAAGGCGTCGACGCGCCTCCCGGCGAGGTGTATTTCGGCGCAGAAAACCCCAAGGGCGAACTTGGTTTTTACATCCACAGCAAAGGGGGCGGCGTCCCGTATCGCCTGAAAATTCGCGCTCCCAGCTTTGTCAACCTGAGCATCCTCCCCAAGATCCTCCCCGGCCACATGGTCAGCGACGTCGTCACCATCCTCGGATCGGTCGATTTCGTGATGGGCGAGTGCGATCGGTAGGCTGATCGCCTGGTGGACGAGGCCGAGTTGGCCCGGAAACGGGCGGAGTTTTTCGAAGCGCAGGTGAACTCTGCGCTAGACGGCATCATGATCGTCGATGTTCACGGGGAGAAAGTTTTCCAGAACCAGCGGCTGGTCGATCTCTGGAACGTTCCGCAGGAATTTGCCGACGATCCCGACGATACCCGTCAGCTCGAATTTGCCATTTCCCAGACCAAGGATCCCGAGAAATTCGCCGAAAGGGTCGCTTACCTCGTCGCCAATCCCGGAGAAACGACGCGTGACGAGGTGGAGTTGATCGATGGCAAGATTCTCGATCGCTACTCCGCCCCCGTGCTGGACAAGGCCGGAAATCTTAACGGACGAATCTGGACCTTTCGCGACGTCACGGAGGAACGGAAACGAGAGGCGAAACTGGCGTTGGCCCTCGAGCGCGAAACCCACCTGGCTCGGGAAGCGGAGGCCGGCAACCGGGCGAAGAGCGAGTTCCTCGCCGTGATGAGTCACGAAATCCGAACGCCCATGAACGGCATCCTGGGGTTTTCCGAAATCCTCGCGGGCTTGCCGGGGGTCCCTGCAGAGGCGCTCGATCTCACGCAGACCATCCGGTCCAGCGGAGAGGCCTTGCTGAGAATTCTCGACGACATTCTGGATATCAGCCGAATGGAAGCCGGTGGGCTGAAGATCGAAAAAGCGCTGTTTGCACCCGTCGAGGTGCTCCGGAGTATCCACGTCCTGCTCGGCCCCGGCGCTGCGGAAAAGGGTTTGGATTTTCGCCTGGAACTCGCCGCGGACCTCCCGCGGGAGGTCTGGAATGACAGCGGTCGGCTGCGCCAAATCCTGCTCAACCTCGCGGGCAATGCCCTGAAATTTACCGAGTCAGGCTCCATTGTGCTCGGCATGGAGCGCGGAGCGGAAAACGCGGAAACGCTGGAAATCTTCCTGCGCGATACCGGGCCCGGAATTCCCGAGGCGGATCTCGGGCAGATTTTTCAGCCTTTCGTGCAGGCGGACTCCAGTATTTCGCGGCGGCACGGAGGGACCGGACTCGGCCTTGCGATCTCCCGCAATCTGGTGGAACTGATGGGCGGAAAACTCGAGGTCCGCAGCGCGGTCGGCCGCGGGTCCGAGTTTCGGGTGATTTTGCCCTTCGGTATGCCCGTGGCTCCCCTGGAACCGGAATCGAAATCCTTCGACGAGGCGCTGGATCAGACCTTCGCCGCCCACTATCCCCTGCGCATTCTGCTCGTCGAGGATGATGCCGTGAACCGCAAACTGATGGTCCTCGTGCTCCGCAAGCTTGGCTATACCCCTTTGATCGCGCAGGACGGTGTCGAGGCGGTGGAGATTTACCAAAGCGAGCGGCCCGACTGCATCCTGATGGATCTCCAGATGCCGCGAAAGGACGGCCTGCAGGCCACCGTCGATATTCGCGATTTCGAAACCGCAGAGTCGCTCGACCGCGCTTTCATTTCGGCCCTTACCTCCAACATCGTCGCCGAAGACCGCGAGCGCTGCTTTGCCGTGGGCATGGATTTTTACATGAACAAGCCCATCAAGGTCCCCGTCCTTGCCCAGGCGCTGGCCAGCGCCCGGGTTGAGTAGGACGACTGAGGCCAGCCGTCCCTTCCCTCAGGTAACGCTGTCGGCGATTGCCTTCGGCCTACGCCAGATCGAAACGGTCGAGGTTCATCACTTTGGTCCAGGCGGCGACAAAATCGGTGACAAATTTTTCCCCGGAATCCGCGCAGGCGTACACTTCGGCCTGCGCCCGGAGCTCCGAATTTGATCCGAAGACGAGATCGACCCGCGTCGCGGTCCACTTTGGCGCACCGGTCTTGCGGTCGAGGCCGGCGAAGGCGTTGCCACAAGGCGAGACCTGCTTCCACTCTGTGCTTATATCGAGCAGATTGACGAAGAAGTCGGTCGTGAGGGCTTCCGGACGTGTGGTAAAGACCCCTTCCTTCGCGCCGTCGATGTTCGCGCCCAGGACGCGGAGGCCTCCGACGAGGACGGTCATTTCCGGGGCGGTGAGGGTGAGCAATTGCGCCTTGTCAATGAGGAGCGCCTCGGCCGGGACGGTGTAGCGACCCTTGAGGTAATTTCGGAAACCGTCGGCGATCGGTTCCAACACGGCCATGGATTCGACGTCCGTTTGCTCCGCCGTCGCGTCCATCCGTCCCGGTGCAAAGGGTACGGTGATGGAATGTCCGGCGTTTTTTGCTGCCTGCTCGACGCCGACGTTGCCAGCCAGGACGATGAGGTCGGCCAGGGAGACTTTCTTTCCGCTCGCGCTGTGGAAGGCACTCTGGATGCCTTCCAGTGTCTGGAGCACGCCAGCCAGTTGGGCGGGTTGATTGACGGGCCAGTCTTTTTGGGGGGCAAGGCGAATCCGGGCGCCGTTCGCTCCGCCGCGTTTGTCCGACCCGCGGAACGTCGAGGCTGACGCCCAGGCGGTGGAGGCGAGTTGAGAAACAGTGAGACCGGATGCGAGAATTTTTTCTTTCAGCGAGGTGGTATCCTGCGCGTCGATCAAGGGGTGATCCAGGGCGGGGATGGGGTCCTGCCAGATCAGTTCTTCGGCGGGGACTTCCGCCCCGAGGTACCGGGTACGCGGACCCATGTCGCGATGAGTGAGTTTAAACCACGCCCGGGCGAACGCCTCGGCAAATTCAGCGGGATTTTCCAGGAAACGCCGTGAGACCTTTTCGTAGGCTGGGTCGAACCGCAGCGCGAGATCGGTCGTGAGCATGGAAGGCGAAATGCGCTGGGACGGATCGTGTGCATGCGGCACGGTTCCCGCGCCCGCCCCGTTTTTTGGCGTCCACTGCTGCGCCCCCGCGGGGCTCTTGGTCAGTTCCCACTCAAAAGCAAAGAGGTTGTGGAAATAGTCATGACTCCACATCGTGGGCGTAGAGGTCCAGGTGACCTCAAGGCCGCTGGTTATCGTGTCGGCACCCTTGCCGGTGCCGAATCTGTTTTTCCAACCGAAACTTTGTTGCTCGATTGGCGCCGCTTCGACGTCGGGCCCGACGTTGTCCGCCGGACCGGCACCGTGGGTTTTGCCGAAGGTGTGTCCACCGGCGATCAGCGCGACGGTTTCCTCGTCGTTCATCGCCATGCGGGCGAATGTGTCACGAATGTCGAAAGCGGATTTGAGCGGATCCGGATTGCCGTCCGGGCCCTCGGGATTCACGTAAATCAGGCCCATCTGCACTGCCGCCAGCGGGTTTTCGAGGTTGCGGCTGTGAATGTCGCCATCCGCGGTGTCGTCAGAGACAAGCACTCCCTCGCCCTCGACGCCTTCCGAGCCGTGGGCGTAGCGTTTGTCGCCTCCCAGCCAAGTGGTTTCCCGTCCCCAATAAACATCCTGATCCGGCTCCCAGGTGTCCTCGCGCCCGCCGGCAAATCCAAAAGTCTGGAACCCCATCGTTTCCAGCGCAACGTTTCCGGTCAGGATCATCAGGTCTGCCCAGGAGATTTTCCGCCCATATTTTTGTTTGATCGGCCAGAGGAGGCGCCGGGCCTTGTCGAGGCTCACGTTGTCCGGCCAACTGTTGAGCGGCGCAAAACGTTGCTGACCGCGTCCACCGCCCCCACGCCCATCTCCCGTGCGGTAAGTCCCGGCGCTGTGCCAGGCCATGCGAACAAACAGCGGGCCGTAGTGTCCAAAATCCGCCGGCCACCAGTCCTGCGAATCGGTCATCAGCGCGGCGAGGTCTTTTTTCAATGCCGCCAAGTCGAGGCTCTTAAATTCCTCGGCGTAGTTGAAGTCGGTCCCCATCGGATCGGATTTCGCGGAATGCTGGCGCAGGAGATCGACCCTCAGACGGTTCGGCCACCAATCGCGGTTCGTTGTGCCGCCTCCGGCTGTTTGTTGGGGAGCAGTGGAACCGTGAGGAAAGGGGCATTTGGCTTCGGTGGACATGGTGAATAATGGGTTGCGGCAGGATCTAATCAGGTCTTCCCGCATTGTTGAAATATTTGTTTCCTGTAACTACCATAGGCAATACCTATGGAAATTCACCAGCTTCGGTATGTGGCGGCCGTGGCCCGGGCGGGGAACTTTTCCCGCGCGGCCAAGTTGTGTCATGTTGCCCAGCCTTCCTTGAGCCAACAGATTCAAAAGCTCGAGACGGAACTCGGCGAACGGCTGTTTGAGCGGCACCGAACACGGACCCGCCTGACGGCATGCGGCGAGCGGTTTCTCCCCCGGGCCGAGCGCATTTTGCAGGAAATCGAGGAGGCGCGCCGGGAGGCGGAGGACCTTCACGCCATGGTGCAGGGGGAGGTGATCGTGGGAGTGCTGCCGACCATCGCCCCGTATTTTCTCCCGCCCGTCGTCGCGGCGTTTGGGCGGAAATACCCGGGAGTGACCATTACCATGATCGAGGAAACCACGGCCTCTCTGGTGGGGATGATGAGTCGTCATGAGATTGATTTCGCGCTCGCGAGCCTGCCCGTTCCGGACGGACAGATGGAAGTGCAGACCCTGCTGGAGGAAGAGTTGGTCCTGGCGCTTCCCTCCGGACACAAACTGGAGGCCCGCAAGTCCATCACCGCGGACGACCTGGCGCAGTTGCCTTTCGTTTTGATGCGGGACGGTCATTGTCTCGGCGACCAGGTGTTACGCTTTTGCGAACGCAATCAGTTCGAACCCCGCGTCCGCTCGCGCAGTGCCCAGATTGAAACCATTCTCGCCTTGGTGGAAGCCGGCCAGGGAGTTTCCCTTATTCCTGCCATGGCGCGTCGGCGGTCCGTTGCTGCGGTCAGCTACCGTTCACTGACCGCACCCAGGCCGCGCCGGGCGGTTGTGGCGTTCTGGCATCGGCGGCGCCCCCTCCATCGTGCCGCGGCGGAATTCCTCGCCGCCTGCGCGCGGCACGCCCGCTCGCTTCAGGAACGGAAAACAAAATAAACCGCGCCCATCAGGCAAAGCCCGGCCCACAGGAAATCCAGCTTGACCGGTTGCCCCATGTAAAGCACCGCGAAGGGCACAAAGACCGAGAGTGTGATGACCTCCTGGAGGATTTTCAACTGAGGCAGGGTGAGGGTTGTCGCCCCGATGCGATTGGCCGGCACCTGGAGCAGATATTCAAAAAGCGCGATCCCCCAACTCACCAGCGCCGCGAAGATCCACGGCTGGGACTTCATGTTTTTCAGATGCCCATACCAGGCAAATATCATAAAAATATTCGAGAGGGTCAGCAGGAGAATGGTGGTGATGACGGGTCGCATGGATTTATGGACGTGTTTAAGCAAAATCGTGGCCGTTAAAGAACGCAATGCCTGCAAAAAAGTCGGGTTTCCCTTCTCACCGCGCCGTGGTCGTTAGAGAGGTGGCGAAGAAGGAGGCCCGAGAACCTGGTGTTCCGGAAGTTGTCCGCGTTCTCGGCTCGGCGCAGAGGGTCGGCGATGCCCCGGATCGTGAGGTCCCGATGTTTTCACTGGGTTCCGATCTCGGGAAACAGAAATCGCGCGCGAAATTCTGTTGCCTGACGCGGGCGGCTGTGTATTTTTGCCCCTCCCCACGCGCGGTTAGCTCAGTGGTAGAGCACTGCCTTGACACGGCAGGGGTCACAGGTTCGAACCCTGTATCGCGCACCATTTTTTAGAACTCTCTTTTCGCCCGCTAAGCCTCATAAACACAAGCTCTGTGGGTTTTTTCGTGTCAAAATCTAGAAGGCCAAAAATGTCCGTAAATGCTCAAAATTTTGTCACTCAT
>JBGSVZ010000088.1:0-2246 GCA_041752695.1 Terrimicrobiaceae bacterium | reverse complement strand
ATTGCGGGCCGGTTGGTGCAGGGTTTGGGGGGCGGGGCGATGGCCTCGGTGGCGTATGGAATGGTGGCGGCCTGCGTTCCGGCCGACGAACGCCGCGGAGTTCTGGGCTGGGTGAGCCTGGGCGCGGGGGCAGGCATGGTGGCGGGCACGCCGCTGGGAGGCTTCGTCGCGGAGTGGTTTGGATGGCGCGTGATGTTCGGCCTGCAGGTTCCGCTCCTCGTCGGGGTGGCGGCAGTGATGCTGCGCGGAAATTTTGGACACCGGAACGCGGCGGCCGGCCCGTTGGGCGTGAGCCGCAGCGTCCTCCTCGGCTTCGGCGCCGCCTGCGCGAGCCTGGCAGGCAGCCTGGGTCACGAACAGGGCTGGCTTTCCCCGGAGATTCTTGGCCTGCAGGGCATGGCCCTGCTGAGCTTTGCCGCTTTCGGGGTGAGTGAACACCGGACGGAGACCCCGCTGTTTCCCTTCGCGGTGTGGAGGGCGCGCGCCTTCTGGCGTTGCTGGGGGCTGCTCTTTGCCTGCGCCGCCGCGATGGGCGGCACATTTTTTTTGCTGCCCTTTTATCTGCACGATGTGCTGGGGCTCAGCGCCTCGGTTGCCGCGGGGTGGATGGTCGTTCAAGTGACTGGCTACAGCCTGGCGGCCATGAGCGCGGGCCGGTTGCAAAAGGTGCTCACCGCCGAAAATCAGGCTCGGACCGGGGTCACCCTGGCCCTGGGCGGAACGCTTATCTTCGCCGTCGGCGGAGCCCAAGCCGCGGGTCCGGCCGGAGTGGCTCTCGGCTGCGCTCTCATCGGGAGCGGGTTCGGGTTGGTTTTCCCGGCGGTGAATGCCGGATGTGTCGCGCGGCTGCCCGAAACCCATCGCGGATTGGGGGCTGCCCTGCTCCCCCTCGGCATCAATCTGGGTTCGGTGGCAGGCGTGATTGCCGCCGCCGAAGCGCGTGAGTGGCATGCGGGCAACCTTCCGGCCCCGGACTACGCGCAGGCGTTTCTTGTCGTGATCACTGCACTCGCCGTATCTTGGGTGGGATTCTGGAGATTGGGAAAACCATGAAAGCCGAAGACGAGCGGAAACGAGCGTTCCTGCGCCGGGCGGTGTCGCCCAATTTGTTCACCTGCACCCTCCACCCGGAGTTTATTCCCGCCTTGGTCATGGCCAACCTCATGACCCCCTGCCTGTGGGACTGGGCGGCCGCCAGCGTGCAAGGCGTGGACGTCTCGAATCCCCTCGCCGGGCTCCCTGCCATCCACCGGTTCCTCAACAAGCGCTTCCACCATGCCACCGGCGAGGAATTTGCCGCGATCTGGGGCTTGCAGGAAAACCGGCACATCACCGACGCCGACGAACGCGCCGCCAGCGACTACGCGATGCAGTTGATGGCGCGCAGTCTGAGCACCGTAAGCCAGCAACATCCCTGGACGCTTCCGCTCATCCCTTTGCTGCAGGACGGGTTGTTTCCGCTCTACGTTTACGGGACCGCTGATGTCCTGCGGACCCATGGCCGGCGCGTCGGGAAACGCATGCTGGGGGTGACCTCCTGCCTCGACGAATGTGTGCTGGCCGCGTCTCTGGCCATCGCGGCGGGAGTTTGCGGTTGGGAGGACATGATTTTTGTGGGTTCGCCGCTGCACTACACCGTGTTTTTCCACACTCCGGAGGGCGCGGTGTGGTTCAATGCGAAGCGGGAAATTTTCACCCAGGCGGCGTGGGGCGAGCATAATTCCGGACAGGATGAGGAGGGCCGGTCGCGTCAGTTGCTGGAAAAATTAGTCATCGCGGACCGCCTCATCTGCGGTCACGGGCTGGCGGTTTTTCCCCGCGACCACCTCTCGGGAAACCGGCCGGCCGTCGAACGCGCCGTCAACGTGGTGGAGCAGTTCGCCACGGCCAAACTGGACTGGCTGGGTCCCCTTCCGGTGGGGGGTGAAGACCATGTCTTTCACGGTTGGGAAGCGGTGGCCGGGAAACATCATGGCCAGGCTCCGGGTGTCCAAGCCGCCGTGCTGGAGCGCGCGCGACAGGGCAACGCGCCCTTGCTCGAAGCGGCCTTGTATATGTTTCGTCACCCGGAATTTTGCCATCCCGAGGTGCTCAGCGAAGCGGCGCGGAAAAACTATTACACCTACCTGCGCATCGCTCCCGCCGATCCGCGTCATGCGATCCATCACCGGATCAAACCACTCCGCCGCCGCGGCCGCATCACCCGCCCCGAGCGCGGCGGTTCCCCGGATGATGGCCCGGCCCAC
>JBGSVZ010000087.1:0-14719 GCA_041752695.1 Terrimicrobiaceae bacterium | reverse complement strand
GCAAGGTGCGCTTGCTGGGGCGCAGGCGGCCGCCGGAGGAGCTGGTGCGGCGGGCCGGATTGCCAGCGATGTTTCGGGTTCGATGGCAGGCGGTTCCTCCGACGTGCCTCCGCCGCCGCCTGTCCCCGCACCGTCGCAAGGAGGCGATTCCGCCACCAATAGCGAAAACCCGGCCATGGTGGCGCACCAAACCGCACCCAACGCTTTTGCCGTCGTGGATCATGACCGCGGCACGGTTTCCCATCACAAAGGCAGCATCAGCACGCCCCACGCGGCCGAAGCCGCGTTCCATTCTCACGCCTCCAAGGCGCAACCTCTTCCCCCGAATTCTCCTCTCGCCACCCGCACCATTTGATCATTTCCCATGAAACTATCCGCTGTCACTTCCATCACCAATAACCTGATTGCCGCCAGATTCTGGATGGGGCTTTCAGCCCTTTCCATCGGCTTCGCCGTTGCCGCCCCCTATCTGACCATCAGCGCCATGAAGCAGAACGAGAAAGTCGTTATTCTCGATCCGGGCGGTACGCTCATCTATGCGCCCCTCCTTGGTTTCGAGGAGGCCGGAAATCTTCATGCCTACCACGTCCGGCTTGCCTGCCTGGCGTTGCTCCAACGCAATCCCATCGGCCCGGATCTGTCGGACTTACTCAAGCGCGTTTACCTGGAGGATCCCGCCCGCAAAAAAGCCGCCGGGCTCTACAAGGCGCAGAATGCCGAGTTCAAGGAAAAGCAGATCCATCAAAAAGTCGAAGTAACCAAAATCGACATCCTCGACACCCGCAAAATCAATGACGGCGCCGGTAAATCCTACGAAGCGGTCAGCGTCCGGGCAGAAGGAAATCTCATCCGCACCGGCACTCTGAAGAACCTCGAATTCCGCGAACCGGTCAAATTCCAGATCGAATTCCTTTTCATCCGTAACCCCGACCTCCTTGGCAATGGGCGCCTCCCACTCGTCGTCCAGGATTTTACCTACACCGAAAAACCTCTATGAAATACCTCACCTTCTCATTGCTCATCGCGGCCACGGCTTACGCCGGTCCGATCACACAAAAGCCCCTCGACGAATTCGTCATTTACGACATCCCTGTCGCGTCGAAGTCGGGAACAACCACAATTATGTTCCCGGCGGAAATCTCCGGCCTTTATGCAAAATCCGTCGCGGCCCAGGAACAGGAAAACGCTGGGTTTCTGATTTCGTTCACGCCCGGGAATTTCTATTTCAGCATCCGGGCGCTGAAAAAAGATGCGGAAGATCACCTGACAGTGATTTTCGATCGCAAAGCTTACGTCCTGCGTTTGACCGCATCGGAAAAGCCTTTTTACAACGTCACGTTCTATCAAGACGAACGGAAGGGAAAGGACGGCGGGCGTCCCGCCATCGTGCCGGAACGGCTGCTTTCCTTGATGGACAAAGCCAAGGCGTATCCGCTCTTTGCCGCCCATCACCCCGATGCTCTGGCCGGTGTGCTTCATGCCTCTCCCGGCATCACAAATTATTACGACGGGTTCACGGTCCGCATTCGGGATGTCTGGCGGTTCGAGCAGGAGGACACGTTGATTTTTCGCGTGAAATTAGAGAACACGACTGACCGGCCTATTTACTTCAACCCGCAGGATTTGGCCGTGCGACTGGAGGACCGAATCTACACGCAATCGTTGGCCGACACCTCTGGCGTCATGCCGCCGAAATCCATCACTCCCGCATTTTTTGCCGTCACCGGCAATGGACAGGGGGGCCGCAACAATCTCGCCCCCGACAACAAGTGGAACGTGCTCGTGATCCGGGCCAACTCCCAACACGCAACCCTGACTCCTGACTTCAAATGAACCTTCGCAAAATCTGGACCGAACTTTTTCAAAAACCAACCGGCCGGCTCATTCTTTTCCTGCTGGCAGGCGGACTTCTTCTCGCGTTCGTCTTTTCTGGAAAAGGGCGGCGTCCGACCGAACCGGTCAATCCCGACATTCCCGCACAGGCGACCACCGCGAAGGGATACACCTTCACCGAGGATATTCCAGATACGCCGCCAGCGCGTTCGCAGCCTAACCCCCCGGCTTTGGCGGAAAACGCTCCCGCGCGCCCCACATCAACGCCCAAACCTCCTCCACCAATTCCGCAGGCGATCTTCGCGACCAAAGAGGTTTCGCGCAGTGAAAACTATCTGCCCTTTGGTCGGCTTCTCCGGTGTGAACTGGTCAACACGGTGGATTCCACCAACATCGAGACGCCCATCATTGGACTCATCACCGAGGATGTCTGGCACGATGGTCGCTTGATTGTGACCGCTGGAACGGAAGTTCACGGAATCGCCCAAAAGAGCGCCTCCCGCGAACGCATTGGGTCTGAACGAAAATGGATGCTCGTTTTTCAGGACGGGCGTGAACTGCCTCTTTCCGGCACGGTGCTGGATTACGCGCCGGAAGGTGCCAAGCCAGACGCTTGGAGCGAAACGGACGGGTCCGCCGGGCTGCGTGGTTATTTGATCGCCTCCGACAAATACGCCGAAGCCAAGGCCGTTCTCGCCGCCATGATTTCGGCGGGAGCCGGAGCTTTTCCGCAGATGACAAACATCATTTCGCCGCTGACAGGCGGAGTTACCCAGGTTCAGGGCGGCGGATATCAAGATGCTATCGCCGCCGGCATTGAGGCCGGAGGGCAAATTTACTCCCAGCGCCTCTTGGAGGGCCTGGAAAAAGACCCGTTTTACGTCCGCGTTCCGGCCGGAACGCTCTTCTACCTCTACGTCACCCAAACCGTCGATATCGCCAAAGCCACCAGCGGCGTTGCCACCACCCAAACAAACCCATGAAACACCTCATTCCCATCCTCGCTCTGGCCCTGTGTGCCGGTTGCGCGACCCGCAAGCCCATCAAAACCGAATCTGCATCCATTGTTCCCGGAACGACCATCCCGAGCAAAACCATGCGCACCTTGCGTACGCCGGAAACGGTCAAAGCATATTCGGTAGGCCGCTACACCGATCCCAATTTCCCGGAGGAGATGCATGAACGCCACACCGTGTATCGCCGGGAACAATCGCCCGACTGGAACTATTTGCCCGATCCTCCCGTCGCGCCGACTTCCAATCCTTCGCCGTCCTATCACGCAAAAACAGAGGGTGGGGGAAGCGCCCGGCAGCAGGCGTATGCGGAAGCCCTGCAGGAGCAGAATCGAGCGATGAAAAGCCGCATCGAAGCCTTGCAGCGGGACGCAAACAAGGTTCCGAACCTCGAACAGGAAATTGACCGTTTGAAAAAGCAGCTCGATGAAATCCCGGCGCCGCGGCCTTCTCTAACCCCTGAGGCACCGGAGCCGGAGAAACGAGAGGAGGATGTGTTTTCTAGCGTCGAACCCGAACTCCCAGCTTGGGAAGAGGGCGTTTCCGAATCGGGTGATATTCCTCTCTCTGCCGATTCCGACGACCAGAGCCAGGCGCTCCTCATCTCGCGGATGCGTTTCAACGATGAGTTTGCTGCCGCCATGGCAAAAGCCGAGCAGCACAACCTGGCCTCCGCCCTCAACGCCCCGTTCCTCCGCCGCAGGGAAATCGCCTTTCTCAACAAACACACACCATGAACACAACTAAACCAGTCACCGTCACCCTCGATGAAGATACCTTTGCGATCTTCAAGGAGGCCTCCGAAATCGTCGCAAATGCCGGGATCCGCGTTCCGACCAGCCAGCTCGTGCAAACCATGCTCAATGCCGAAAGCCAGCGACTGAGCCCGCGCAAAATCGCCCAACGGTTTCTGAAATCCATCATGGAGCAGATCGGCGGATTCCGGGGTAGTGCCCTGGCAGAGGAGGACGACGAAAAAATCCCTGCTCTCAAACCCGCCGTCGGCAAAGCCTAAACTCCTTCACCGAAAAAAACTCCGTCCCCGCCCGGCTACGGAAACCAAAGCGCCGGGCACAACCACCATAAAATTATGGCTATCGCATCACCGAAGAAAAAAGAAGAACTGGCCAAACAGTTCAAAATCAACCCCGAAGTCAACGCCAAGCTGGACGCCTTCATGAAGGCCGAACCCGACTTGCTGCAATACGTCAAGGACCTGCCCCGGGACCAACTCGAACGCAAGTTTCTGCTCCGCAAAATGAAGGACCAGGAACAAAAAGAGACCTATTCCGCCAAAGTTAAAACCTGGTTGGAGAAGCCGGAACAGGCTGACCTCGTAAAAAGCATCAAAGCCACCATCAGCCCCAACATGAACCCCGAGCGGCAGGAGCAAGCTCTCGTCACCCAGGCGAAAAACCTCATCCGCAATCAGGGAATCAAACTCGGCTAAACTGCACCACCGACGAGGAATCTGGTTGGTCCGACCCCGATCAGATCCTCCATCCGAAATCTCCAATCCAACATAAGACCATGTTTTCGACGAAAAAACTCAACGGCAGCCAGGACATTCTCTCCTTGATGAATTGCCGCCGCCTTCCGGCTCGGCTCAGCACGGGGGAGGCCTCAGTGATTTTGGGATTTCAAGAACATGACATTGCTCCTCTCATCGCGGCAAAACTGCTCAATCCGTTGGGAAAACCGGCTCCCAACGCGCCGAAATATTTTGCCTCAGTCGATATTCAGGCTGCCGCCCAAGATAGAGAATGGCTTTCCCAGGCGACGCGGGCTTTGGCCAGATACTGGCAGGGGAAAAATGCTCGCAAAAAATCCGACGGGAATCGTTTGGCGACATTTGTAGCAGCGGCTTGAGCCCACGCGGCGGCGTGCTTTCTTCTCGTCCAGAAGAAAGCGCGCCGCTTTGTAATTATATCCCCACCAGCCGCAAAAGCGTCTCCGGTTGCAATTGCATGATTTCCAGAAGGCGCAGGGCGGCCCCCGATGGCTTGCGTTCGCCGGACTCCCATTTTCGAACCGTGACAGGTGGCACATTGAGGATTTGCGCGAAAAGCGGCCGGCTCAATTTGCTGCTCTCGCGCAGCGCGACGATTTCCTCGGGCGCGAATTTCGGAGCGACCCTCGACACGGTAAAAGTTCGGAGCGTCAATTTTTTGCCACCCTCGTAGTGCTCGGCGAGGCCTTTCATGTCCTGCACGAATTCGGCAGGATCAAAAGCGACATCATCCCAGCTTGAAATGGGTTTTGATGCTTTGGGCGATTTGTTTGAGGTTTTGCTTTTCATTGTCAGTTAAAGTTTCTCGTTTCGATTTTTTGTAGAGAGTGCCCAGGAAGATCACGTCGTGCTCGGGCAGGTGGAGGTAGATCACGCGGGCTCCGCCGCTTTTTCCACCTCCCGCCAGACGCATTCGCGCCTTCCGAAATCCGCCTGTTCCTTGGATGACATCGCCTCTCTCCGGGTTTTCAATCAGTTCGTTCTGGAACCGCCGATAGTCCTCGTCGTGAACCAGCGCCGTGACGATGGCCGTAAAACGAGGATGTTCGATGAACTCCAAAGATGAATGTATGTTACTTTGTATCATCGTTCAAGCCCCCATTGCTGCATTTTGAGTTTCTGCCGGTATCGGCTGATTGGGTTGGAAGGGCACAATCTTCTGCTCGTATTCTTCCAGCGGAGGCAGGGTCACTTGGGCCATTCGAGCGTAGGCGCGGTGAACTGCCTTGCTGTTGTGGCCCAATGCCATTTGCGCAAAACGTTCTGGATACCCGGCAGTCTTGGCTCGTTCCGCCCACGCGTAACGGTAGGAGTGCAGGGAAATTCCAATTATACCGAGTCCATCGCACCGCTGTTTGAATTCCGTGGCACGGTCGCCGCACCGAACCTTCGCGAGGCCCGGAAACAGTTGGCCGACTTTGGGCAGGGTCTGAAGGATAGCTTCGACTTCCTTGCCAAACCGGATCTGCGGCGGCATCTGATTTCTCCACCGGGTCTTCATCCGAAAGAAACTGATGACCCGAGCGGGCCAGTCCACGTCCTCGGCCTGGAGGAGGGCCAAATCCGATTGAGAAGCGCCGAGGTGCCAGGCCAATCGATAAAAGGCTTTCCTCTCGGGATTCCGCTCCCGCTCGACGATCCGGCAGTGTTCCTCCCATGTGACGGCCCGCTTTTCGCGGAAACGCACCGCCGGCCACTGGCGTTTCGGCAAGAGCGGCCAAGCCAGCCAATTCATGTCCACGCAAAAGTTGTGGAGCCTCCTCAGAAAAATGTTGGTGGATACCGTTCCCTTTTGGAGGGCTTTCAGCAGATCGTCCCCATGTGTTTCGATGATGACCTTGGGCAGAAGGTCGGCAAGGGCCTGATCCTTGGCGACCGTGAGCCAGCGTTTTTTGTTCCCGTCCTTTTTGGACAGGGTGTGAAATTCCAGGGCTTTGGCCCATGTTCTCGAACTGGTTTCCGCGTCCGTGCCGGAAAGGTACGCCTTGGCGATCTGCAAATTGAGCATCGGCTGGCGTTCGGCTTGGTTTTTCGCGTCAATGATTTGCTGGGCCTCGTCCTCGGAAGCCTTGCCGAGACTGATGCGTTTTTTGGTTTTGGAATCGACGCAGTAAAAGGTTCCGCCGCGGAGCCCACGACGGATTAAACGGTAGCGTTTTTTCATACGGTTGGCGCAACCGGGAAGATAGAGAGCCCTCTTCCGAACTGTTAGCGAGCAGTGGGCGAGTTACCGCCTTTTAGTCGCAGGGTTCTGAACGAGTCGGATTTTTGGTGTCCAACGCGGTGTCCGTATTCGGCCGCCTGCCTCGTAAACCATTGTCGCACATGCGGTTAGGAAAAGAGGCGGGGGACGGAATCGAACCGTCGCATGGGGCTTTTGCAGAGCCCGGCCTTACCACTTGGCTACCCCGCCGTTCAAAGGAACGGCTACCAATATACATTGATGGGCGGCGTGACAATCGAAACTTGTCCCGCTCCCACCAATGTTCCTTCGGACTGATCAAGCGCCTCCACGATTTCGTCCTTGAATGTCACGGTGAGCGTGCCCACGGGGACCTTGACGTAGATTGTGTTCGCGTAATAGCCGCTCTGACCCTGCACGACGACGCTGCCGGGATGTTTTTTTCCGCCCGGGTCCTTGATGATGGTCTGGCTGAAGCCCGGGGCGTAGGAGGTCTGGGGAACCAGGGCGTATTTGATGAATTCCCACACCTGCTGCGTGCCGTCCTTGTCGGCGCGTTTGGTTTTTTTCTGGGGCTTGCCGAGGCTGCGACCCACTTCGTCCACGGTCATGCCAATGGCGACTTCATTTTTGACAATCAGCGCTTCGACGATCTGACGGCGTTCCTCGCTCTTTTTCAGATTGGCCAGGAGTCCGTCCGGAAGGGGTTCCAGTTCGCTGTAGGGAACCCAGGCCGCCACGCCTCCCTGCTGGGCATTCCCACGGATGCGACAGCCCTGGTCCGCCATGGCCTCGACTTTTACCACCTGGGGAAACCTCAGCGTGCCGGCGTATCGGGTCATCGCGATGTCGAAAAAAC
Organism: Terrimicrobiaceae bacterium; assembly: GCA_041752695.1. GTDB lineage: Bacteria > Verrucomicrobiota > Verrucomicrobiia > Chthoniobacterales > Terrimicrobiaceae > CALCJD01. Next base: position 7,322 of record JBGSVZ010000087.1, on the reverse strand, counting down.
AGGGAGCCGGTCGCAGGACCTTTAATGGCAGGGGTTTCTGTCCGAAATCTGAGAGATAAATGGCACCGGGGTCGCGCACGATGGGTGCGGCGGAGAGGTCGGTGAGGCCGGCCGCGAGGACGAGCAAGGGTAGCAAGCGCGCGAACGTCTTCATAAAAGGAAGCATGGCACGGGGCGGGCTAAGTTGCCAGCGGGAACGGTGGGGCTTGTCTTGCAGGAATTCACGAACTAACAACGGACCCGCGATGAACAGTATTCACGAATTTGTTATGCGGGGCGGACAGACGGTTACGGCGGGTCAGATGGACGCCTGCAAGCGGGAGCTTCCCCTTCTCAAGGTGAAGGCGGAGACATCCGACACCACGGGATTGCCACACTTCAGGGAACAGACGCTTTTTCTGGTCCGTTATGCCGAGGACGTTTTGGAGGGTGTCTATGCCTGCTCCGACCTCACCGCAATCGCGGAAACGGTGTTCGCTCTGGGGTACTTGCTGAAAGATGTGGATATCATTCCCGACAGCGTGCCCGGCAAGGGACTCACGGATGATTCGATGGTGTTGCGGTCGGTGCTGGCCAACCACCAGGAGGAATTTCGGACGTTTGCCGAGAAGAGCGGACTGGATTTCGAGCAGGTGACCCTCGAAGCCTAGGCGGCACGGGAGATGCGCGAATGAGTCTTGTCTCCGTCCACACCCTCCGATTGCTGGCGCTGACGGAAGGCGTTTCCTTTCTGCTTCTGCTGGGCATTGCCATGCCGCTGAAATATTTGGCTGGCCTGCCGATGGCCGTGAAGGTTCTCGGGTGGGCGCATGGAATTCTGTTCGTGGCACTGTGTTACGTGCTGCTCCGGGTGACCCTGGAAAAAGGCTGGCCCCTCGTGCGGGCGGGGATGGTTTTCCTGGCGGCCCTGATTCCCTTCGGTCCGTTCCTTATCGACCGGCGCCTTAAAAATTATGAATAAACTCTTCATCGGGTTCGCACTGTTTTTCAGCATCACCCTCGTCCCGGTTTTTGCCAAGGAACCGAGCGCGTCCGAGGGATATCGCCAGGAGATCCAGATCGCGCCGCTCCTGCGGACGACGATGGATGCGGCGGGCCAGCCCCTGGCCTATCCCAAAACCGAGCAACCCCAGGTCACGGCAGTGCTGGTGGAGATCCCGCCCGGTGCGCAGACCGGATGGCACAAACACCCTTATCCCTGCTTCGCGTACGTCCTTTCCGGCTTCCTTACGGTGGAAATGGAAGGTGGCAAAGTTCACGAACTGACGGCCGGCCAGGCCATGGCTGAGAGCGTGAATGTGATGCACAACGGCAAAAACCTCGGAACGGAGCCGGTGAAGCTGGTCATGTTCGTGATGGGCGAGCGGGAAAAACCGTTTACCGAACGGGCCCCGCAGTAGGGCCACGCGAAGAGCTCTCTCCCGGTTCGCTTCGGGGGCGGAAGGAGTCCGTCCGTCGCGGAAAAATGCCGGTTTCCCCCTCTCAGGCCCCACCTCTTCCCTGATCGGGAGAAACCTTGCCGGGCCATAAGATTTCCATTGTCAGAATTCAGGGAAAAAGGCTAAAAAATAGCAATGCGCTTGATGGTCTGTGGGCGAACCTCGGTGAAGAACTATCTTGACGCTCCCGTCACGCATTTCGTGACCTTGATTGACCCTGGTGAGAAAGAGCCGGCGCAGCAGCCGCGTCAGGCCAAACACCGTCTCCAGCTGACTTTCAGCGATCTTGACGACATTGAAATTCACCTGCCGCGTTTTGTGCGTTACGTCGCGCCTGAGGAGCGCGACATCCACGAACTCATCAGCTTCGGTCGCACGCTCAGTGAACTGGACGATTGGGGCCTTCTGGCCAACTGTGAAGCTGGCATCAGCCGCTCGACGGCCGCAGCCATCACCATTCTGACGGCCTCCGGATACGAACCGGAAACGGCTTTTTCCATCGTACAAAAGGTTTGCCCCGAGATGTTGCCGAACCGGCGGATCCTGCGGCTGGCCGACGGGCTGCTTTCCACCAAGGGCGAGTTGTACAAACTGGCCGAGACGCACCGGAGCGAGATGTTTAAACTCGCTGGATACGAGGACCCCACCATCGTCCGGTTGCGCGAGGCCCAGGCCGAGGAAGCGACGGTCAAGGGTTTCCTTCGGCGCGTGTTTGCCTGGATTCGTTTCGGGAAACCGCTCCCCGATCCCCGCAAGGCGAAACTCCCCCCGCCGGGGAAAAAATAACTCGCCGCTTAAGGCGTTCCCGCCCGCTCTCTAAAGAGGGGCGGTTTCTTTGGTCCAGCCGGAGACCGTTTCGTAGGCGTCCGCGATCCCCAAAAGGCGGGTTTCGTCGAACGCCTTCCCGAGGAATTGCAGGCCAACAGGAAGTTTGACGCCTCCCTCCTCCACAAAACCACACGGCACGCTGAGCCCGCAGATGCCCGCGAGATTTGCCGCGATGGTGAAGATGTCGGCGAGGTACATTTTCAGGGGATCATTGGTCCGTTCCCCGATGGGGAAGGCAACATCGGGCGAGGTCGGGCAAACGATGGCGTCCACTTTTTCGTAAGCGGCTTCGAAGTCGCGACGGATGAGCGTGCGGACTTTCTGTGCGCGGAGGTAGTAGGCGTCGTAGTAGCCGCTGGACAGCACGTAGGTGCCGAGAATGATGCGGCGTTTCACCTCACTGCCGAATCCTTCTTCACGGGTGCGCAGGTAAAGGTCCATCAGGTCCTTGGGAGCCTCGGCGCGTTTGCCGTAGCGCACGCCGTCGAAACGGGCGAGGTTCGCCGAGGCTTCGGCAGTAGCGATGATGTAATAGACCGAAACCGCATACTCGGTGTGAGGCAGGGAAATTTCCACCAACTCCGCGCCAGCTGCTTCGCACTGTTTGATGGCTGTTTCCACCGTGGCACGGACCTTGGGGTTCATGCCATCGACAAAATATTCCTTCGGGATGCCCAGTCGCACCCCCTTGAGGTCACGGCCCAGGCCCGCCGTAAAATCCTCCGCGGGCAGATCAAGAGACGTGGAGTCCATCGCGTCCCGGCCGGAGATGGCGTTGAGGAGCAGCGCGCAATCGCGGGTCGTGCGGGCGAACGGTCCGATCTGGTCAAGCGACGAGGCAAAAGCCACGAGACCATACCGCGAGACCCGTCCGTAGCTGGGCTTGAGGCCGACGCAGCCGCAGAGTGCCGCCGGCTGACGAATGGAACCGCCGGTGTCCGAACCCAGCGACGCCGGCACCTCGCAGGCTGCCACTGCGGCGGCTGAACCGCCACTGGATCCACCCGGGATGCGCGTGGCGTCCCAGGGGTTTTTGGTCACCTGATACGAGGAATTTTCCGTCGAGGATCCCATGGCAAATTCGTCCATGTTCAGGCGTCCATACGGGATAGCCCCCGCGGCCAGAAGTTTGGTGATGACGGTGGCGTCGTAGGGCGCTGTGTAGCCGCGAAGAATCTGGGACGCCGCCGTGCAGGGCTGGCCTTTCACATTAATGACGTCCTTGATGCCGATGGGAATGCCGCCCAAGGGAAGGGAGACATCGGCGCGCTCGGCGAGCTTGAGCGCCTCCGGGAAATCCCGCGAGAGGAAGGCCTGCACCGTCGGTTCGGCCGCGTTGATGCGCAGCTCCAGGGTGCGCAGGAGGTCGGAGGGCGTGAACGTCTTGGCGCGGAAGCCGTCTTGGATTTGGGAGATGGTGAGTTTGGCGAGGTCCATGAAAAAAGGAGATGGGATCTTTTACAAATCACGCAAAAAGCCGGGAGTATTTCCGACCTTCTGAGCCGTGTTCATCGGTGAGATCCGTGGTGAAATGGCTATTCGACGACTTTGGGAACGATGACGAGATTGTTGGCGGATCGGGGAGCTATGCCGAGCGCGGCGGCGCGGGTCAGGCTGGTGCCGGGAACATCCTCCCGCGTCACATTAAAGACCGCCGACGTGTGTGCGGTGGGCTCGACTCCGGTGACGTCGAGTTTTTTCAAATGCTCGATGTGTTCGAGCACGCGGCCAAGCTGGCCCTCAAAAGTGGTGATTTCCTCGTCGGTGAGGGCGAGGCGCGCCAGGCGGGCGACGTGGCGGACATTAAGATCGGGACTGCTGCTCATGGGATCCTTCAAGAAAAACAGGGTTTTTCCGCTCCGGCAAGTCGGAGGAATTTCGATTTTTCTCGCGGAGATCTCGCTGTCCTCTCCCGTGTGCCCGGCTTCGGCCTTCCGCTACTCCCGTGTCTCTTCCGCCATCCGGCGTTCGAGTTCGCGTCGGGCGCGGCGTCCTTCGGCGAGGACAGCCAGGGCGTCGTAGACCGCGAGAAGAACGATGGTCAGGGTGAGCCAGGCGACTCCCAGCCAGTAAACCACAAAGAGCCAGGGATGGTTTTCCAGGAAACGCCCGAAAATCGCCGCGCCGCAGAACACCGCGGCGCAGGCGACAAGGGTGAGGTGGAAGAGGGCCCGGCGACGGGAAGCCTGGCTGCCCGCGATGGCGCGGGTCCAGGCGATCACGACAGCCGGGAGCTTTCTCACACGATGCGATGTGTTGTCACCGGATCGAAGAGGTGGGCCTTGTCGACCTTGATTTCGAATTGCAGGCGGTGCCCGGCCTCGCGTTGATCCACCGTGGCGTGGCTCCGGCTGATCATGGTGTGTTCGCCGGTCTGGAGGTAAAAATACGTTTCCGCCCCCATGGGTTCGACGATATCGACCACGGCCTGGAACGAATTATCCGAGGGTGCCTTGCCGGGAGGCACCATGTCGCAATCTTCCGGACGCACGCCCAGGGTCACTTCCTTCCCGATGAAGGGCGCGGCGGCCTTGCGGTTCCCAAGGTTCAACTGGACAACCCCGCTGCCCATTTCCTTAAAGAGGATCGAGCCTTCCTTGCCCGTGAGAGTGCCCTTGACCATGTTCATCGGAGGGCTGCCCAGGAATCCGGCCACGAAAAGATTCACCGGCTCCCCGTAAACCTTCAGAGGCGTATCCACCTGCTGAATAAATCCATCTTTCATCACCACAATACGTGTGCCCATCGTCATGGCCTCGATCTGGTCGTGCGTCACGTAAATCATCGTGGCCTGGAGGCGCTGGTGAAGTTTGGTGATCTCCGTGCGCATCTGGACCCGCATCTTGGCGTCGAGGTTGGAGAGGGGTTCGTCGAAGAGAAACACCTTGGGCTGACGCACAATGGCGCGGCCCACCGCCACACGCTGACGCTGGCCGCCGGAGAGCGCTTTGGGTTTGCGTTCGAGATATTCTTCGATGCCAAGAATCGCGGCGGCTTCCATCACGCGTTTGTTGATTTCGGCTTTTGGATATTTCCGCAGCTTGAGGCCGAACGCCATGTTGTCGTAGACGCTCATGTGCGGATAGAGGGCGTAGTTCTGGAAAACCATCGCAATGTCGCGATCCTTCGGTGGCACGTCGTTCACCCGCTTATCGCCGATAAACACATCGCCCTTGGAGATTTCTTCGAGGCCCGCGATCATGCGCAGGGTGGTGGATTTGCCGCAGCCCGAGGGACCGACGAACACCACAAACTCGCGGTCGTCGATGTCGAGCGTGAAGTCGGTGACGGCGGTGACGTCCTTGCCTTTGTCGCCGGGGTAAATTTTGAAAACGTTTTTAAGAGTGACTTTCGCCATGGTTTTTTTCTTGGGATATTGATGGATTGCCCGGGTATTTAAGTCCGCCAATGGGCGGTTGGGGGACTGTTGGGGGTAGGCGGAAAAACGTAGGGTTTGTGCCCGGCGAGGTCAATCCTTCCCCTGTGAGGTCGATGCTGACAATCCGGCGGATTTCTGTCAGAACCCTGGTCATGAACGCACCCGCGCAGGATCTGGCCGTCCAGTGGTTTGAACGTGTCTGGCAGCAGCGCTCGAGGGAGGCGATCTTCGAGTTAATGAGCGAAACGGCGGTCGGCCATCCCGAGGGCGGCCAGATCATGTCCGGGTCGGCGGATTTTGCGCGCATGCACGAACAGTTTATGACGGCTTTCCCGGACCTCTCCCTGCGCATCCTGCATGCGGTGGGCGGTGAGTCTGAGGCGTGTGTGCATTGGGAGGTGCGAGGGACACAGATGGGGGCGTTCGGTCCACTGCCCGCCACCCGGGAACTCGTGGCGTTCACGGGAATGACGTATCTTGTGTTTCAGAATGGCAAGATCATCGAAGGATGGGATTGCTGGGACCAAAGTGGGTTGGTGCAGACGCTCGCGGCCAAGAGCACGGAGTAGTCGGGAACCCCCGCTCCGTCCCGCGACGTCCACTCGATTTCCGCGCAGAGAGATTGTCCGTCTCGCTCGGTTGGGAGTTAGCGGCTGATGTTTCCGGTTGGAGATTGCGGGTGGGGCGTGGTTTATTCCGTGCCCGCCATGTTCACCTTCCGCTATCCCGAAGATCTGCCCGTCAGCGCGCGGCGCGAGGATATCCTGGCGGTTTTGCGCGCTCATCCGGTGGTGATCGTGGCGGGGGAAACGGGGTCGGGGAAAACGACGCAGTTGCCGAAGATGTGCCTGGAGGCGCGGCCGGAGGAACGTGGACAGATCGGCTGCACCCAGCCGCGGCGGGTGGCGGCGTTGAGCGTGTCGCGGCGGGTGGCTGAGGAATTGGGAGTGGTTTGGGGACGCGAGGTGGGGTGCAAGATCCGGTTTAAAGATGACACGGCGCGCGACACGCGGATCAAGTTCATGACCGATGGCATTTTGCTGGCGGAGATTCCCTCGGATCCGCTCCTCCGGCGCTACTCGACGATCATTCTGGACGAGGCGCATGAGCGCTCGTTGAACATTGATTTTCTCTTGGGGTATTTGCAGCAGCTCCTGCCCAGGCGGCCCGACTTGAAGGTGGTGATCACCTCGGCCACGATTGACACGGAAGTGTTTTCCCAGGCCTTTGGGGGCGCACCGATTGTGGAGGTCTCGGGGCGGTTACATCCGGTCGAGGTCCGCTACCGGGCGGCGGGCGAGGACGAGGAAGACGTGATCAAGGAGGCGGTGAATGCCACGGAGGAGCTGCTGATTGAGACGGATGACGGCGACGTGCTGGTCTTCATGCCCACGGAACGCGACATTCGCGAGACGCGCGACCTGCTGGAAGAGAGGCTGGGCACGGGGTTTGACATTGTGGGTTTGTTCGGGCGCATGCCCGCGGCGGAGCAGCAGCGGATTTTTGCTCCGGGACGGAAACGTCGGGTGATTGTGGCGACCAATATCGCGGAGACCTCCCTGACCATTCCGCGCATCCGCGCCGTGGTGGATACGGGGCTGGCGCGCATCAGCCGGTACAATCCCCGCACCCGCACGCGGCGGCTGCCGGTCGAGCCCGTGGCGCAGAGCAGCGCG
>JBGSVZ010000086.1:0-2671 GCA_041752695.1 Terrimicrobiaceae bacterium | reverse complement strand
AACCGGCCGGGGTGATCTGCAGCAGCAGCCCCGCGACGCCACCGACAGCGAAGGTGGCGGGGAGCGCGCCGCCGGGATGGGCGAGGCGCTTCACCTCGATCGCGGTCAGTTCGCGGGCGACACGGGGCATGTTGCAACTCTCCAGCCGGGGCGCGGCGATCAACCCGCCTACCTACCCGCCTAAAGATTTACGATTGCCTGAAACGCGATGCAACAGGAATGAACGGATTTCCGATGCGATGCAGAAAGTTATGCGTCGCGATGGAACGGAACAAAACATGATGGAATATGGCGGAGGCGGACGCTCCCTCCGCCACTTGCCCTCGCGAAAGCGTTCTCCCGATCCGGCTGCGGCCGGATTTTTCCGTTGTTTTCGAGGGTTATGCGGGTCTGGCTGTGAACCGAGCGCTGCGCCAGGTGACCCGGAAGCGTTCTCTGGGGCCGTTAGTCTCCGGACCTGTTGCCTTCGCCGTTTTGGTGAATTTTTTTTAAGTATATGTAATTTATCCGCTTTTCAGCGGATTGGCTAAGCACTTCGACGTCAGTTCCATTTGGGCAGAAGGAACAGAAATCGAACGTTCGCTAGTGCACGCTGGCAAGTGAAGGTCTCGTGTTGCCTTGGCCGCCGGCTCCTCATTTCGACCAGATCGTCAGAGAAAGTTACTTCGCTACCGGCAGCGCCAAAGTCCACACTGCCGACCAATGCGAAGCCTGTCAGCTCGGGCGTTGGTTAACATTGTGCGGGGCATCCCAGCTTTCGCGCTGGCGCCACCGGGGGGAGCTGTGTTTTCGTAGGGCTCGAGTAGCTTACCCCGCTATGTAGGCTTGTAACTTTAACCTGTCGTTTTGATGGCCGGCGATAAAGAACACGACTAAGGAAATGCATCGGGAAACGACGATCAAGCATCCACTCTTGCAGTAGGCCCATGGAACCATTCACTGAATACAATCTCGAATTACTGACCGACATGCGAGAGGAAAGCGCGGCCGCCGATTTGCCCTTGGGCGACGTTGCGTTCGAACGGCTCTGCTCGACGCTTGAGGCCGAAGGTGAGCTTGAGACATCGGACAGGTGCGATTGGCGCGGGAGCTCCGGCGGAAAATTCCTCCGGATAGACGGGCACGGTGGCGATCCCAAGGAGACCGAAGGGGTTCTTAGCGTGATAGCTTGCGATCTGTATGACAGCGATGAACCGGTAACGTTGAACGCCGCTGATGCGAGAAAAGTCTTCGGGCACCTGATCAACTTTGTCGCCGCTTCGAGGAGGCGCGAGTTTCGGGACTCCCTCCATCTTGAAACCCCGGAATTTGGCACAGCCACGATGATCGCGGAGGCATGGCGGTCGGTGACAAAGGTCAAGCTGATCTTTGTGACAAACGGCATCTACCGCGCACGCACCGACGCGAAGCTTGCCGGCACGATTGGCGAGATACCTGTCACATACAATATCTGGGACTTGACCCGCCTTCACCGCGTGGAGACCACGGGATCGAAGGAAAAGATCGTCGTCAACTTCGCGCAGGAGTTCGGTGGTGCCCTGCCCGCATTGGCGGCCTCCGGCCGGGATACCGAGTTCCCCTCGTTCCTTGCGGTGATCCGCGGCAGGCAGCTGGCCGACATTTACGACCGGTGGGGGGCCCGCCTTCTCGAGTCAAACATCCGCAGCTTCATCCAAGCGAGCAGAAGGTCCGTGAATGAAGGCATCCGGGAAACGATCCGTGAAAACCCACGCATGTTTTTCAGCTACAACAACGGCCTGTCGGCGACGGCCGACAGCGTAGAGACGCAGGCGGACGGTGCTGGTATAAGGATCCTCTCCGCTCGCAACCTGCAGATCGTGAACGGTGGCCAGACCACCGCCTCGTTGCATGCTGCACTCCGGCAGAGCCCGGACACCCTTGATCAGGTCCATGTCCAGATCAAGGTAACCGTGGTTCCGCCTGACCGTTCCGAAGGGGTGGTCCCGAACATCTCGAAATTCGCGAACAGCCAGAACAAGGTAAGCGCGGCGGACTTTTTCTCGAACCATCCGTTCCATCTTCGGATCGAAGGCTATTCACGTCGTGTCCTTGCGCCTCCAGGACCGGGCGGTAACCGGCAGACGCGGTGGTTTTACGAGCGCGCCCGTGGCCAGTATTTGGTCGAGCGCACGAAACTGGGGACCGCAGACCGCCGCCGCTTTGACACCGAACATCCGAAGTCCCAGCTTTTCCTGAAGACCGACCTCGCCAAGGTTGAGCTTTCGTTCCGCCAGAAACCGGATATTGTCAGCAAAGGGGCGCAGAAGAATTTCGCCGCGTTCGCCGCAGAGATCGGCGCGGCATGGTCAACAAGCGAAACCCGCTACGACGAGACGTGGTTCAAGCGGCTGATTGCCAAGCTGATCATTTTCCGGGCACTTGAGAAGGCCATCCCGAGACAGGAATGGTATCCCGGTGGCTATCGGGCAAACATCGTCACCTACGGGATTTCCAAGCTGGTCCATGATGCCAAAAAGAGGGACAAGGTCCTTGACCTCGACCGGGTCTGGGCTGAGAACGGCGCCCGCATAACCAGCCACGGAACCGCCCGGATCATCCGGGTTGGGGCGGCGTAAAATTACGCCAGTGGCAAGTTCCTGGATCACGATGGTGGTCTGGGGGCGGAAGGATGTATGGCGTGGAGTTGTAT